>JBCDEF010000024.1:0-20177 GCA_039179915.1 Planctomycetota bacterium
ATACCACCCTGTTGGTAGTTGTCGTCTCACCCTGATCCGTGAATCCGGACAGGGAACCGTGTTAGGTGGTCAGTTTGACTGGGGCGGTCTCCTCCTAAAGAGTAACGGAGGACTGCAAAGGCATGTTCAGAACGGTTGGCCACCGTTCGTTGAGCGCATAGGTAGAAGCATGCTTGACTGCGAGTGCTACAGCACGAGCAGAGCTGAAAGGCGGCCTAAGTGATCCGGTGGTTCTGTGTGGAAGGGCCATCGCTCAAGGGATAAAAGGTACCCCGGGGATAACAGGCTGATCGCACCCGAGCGCCCATAGCGGCGGTGCGGTTTGGCACCTCGATGTCGGCTCGTCACATCCTGGGGCTGAAGGCGGTCCCAAGGGTTAGGCTGTTCGCCTATTAAAGCGGTACGCGAGCTGGGTTCAGACCGGCGTGAGCCAGGTCGGTCCCTATCTGCTGTGAGCGTTGCAAACTTGAGAGGAGTCAACCTTAGTACGAGAGGACTGGGTTGGACCGATCCCTTGTGATCCTGTTGGGCTGCTAAGCCCACCGCAGGGTAGCTACATCGGGCAGGGATAACCGCTGAAAGCATCTAAGCGGGAAGCCCCCCTCGAGATGAGGTTTGCTAGCACTTCGGTGCGAGAGACCCGTGGAAGACCACCACGTTGATAGGCCGCATGTGTAAGGGTTGAGAAGCCCTCAGCAGAGCGGTACTAACGGTCGAACGCATGATCACACCAACCGGACGCCGTGCGATGCTCCAGATCGGAGCTCCACGACCCCGGCTGGACCGAGCACATCGTTGCAATCGACGAGCCTCGGCAGCACATGCTTCACGTTCTTTGGCCCAGTATCTGGCCCAGTATCTGGCCCAGTATCTGGTACAGAGAACACATGCCATTCGTGTGTCGTTGACACGCGGACGCCCGTGAAAGCGGACGTCTACGCGTTTCGGTGGCCATAGGTACGGGGAAACACCTGTTTCCATCCCGAACACAGCAGTTAAGCCCGTGCCGCCGATGATACTGCCTTGCGGGAAAGTAGGTCGTCGCCGAGCTTGGGCTCCTCAGGATCAAACCTGGGGAGCCCTTTTTCGTGCGCACTCGGTGTACGCGTTGCTCTCTGCGTCGCCGGTCGGTGCGCCCAGTCTTGCACGCATCGGGTCACGCACCCTTGCTGTGCACGGTTGCGTTCATGTTTGCAAGCGTGCGTGGTTCGACACCGCAACCGTTGGGCCCCGCGGGTGTGGTAGACTCCGGTCACACCGACCAGGAGATCCCCGATGGCCACCACGACCGATCCGATCCGTCTCTACGACGGCGACGCCGACGAGCTCATGACCGCCGAGCACGCCGAGCGCGTCACGCTGCTGCCCGCGCAGGCCGGCGGCTTTGCAGCCAGCGAGCGGCTGCGGGTGATGTGGGGCCAGGACATGCTCCGCGACATGCTCGACGGGCGCTATCGGGCCGTGATCTGCGGCGTGAACGAATCGGACAACTCCCACGGCATCATCGCCCAGCTCGTCAACCTCGTGCACGCGAGCCAGTGGACCGAGAAGACCGTCACCGGCTACGCCAAGGTCTTCTCGCAATCGGTCGACCTGCACGCCGCGTCGGATCAGGAGCCGTATGTTCTCAAGTACGATCTGGACTCGGTGCTGATCTTGGCCCTGCTGCGTCCCAAGGGCAAGGACCACTTCACGGTTGACGACCTCGGCCGGGGCTTCTCGACGATCAACCGCATGCTTAAGGGCCGTGCTGATCGGCTGCCGGTCGCGACGGTCTCGTTCCTCGGCGCGAGCTCGAACCGGCTGGTCGATTCGTCTGGGAATGAGCCGAGCTTCGAGACTGTGCTTCGGACGATGTTCCAGGCCGGCTACCGCGGCGATGTCTATCCCGCGCCGCAGCTCTGGTCGCGTGGTGATGTCGGCGTCTTCCCGACCTATCCGTATCCCGAGGGGTTGACCCGGATGCGCGAGGGCAGCAGCTAAGTGGCTGCGACAGATCGGCTGCCGACTCGACCGTTTGGTGATCGGGGGGTCGATGTCTCGATCATGGGGCTGGGCTGCGGAGGGCCGAGCCGGCTTGGGACTCGCGGCACGGTCAACAGCGAGACGACGGCGGCAGCGGTGGCTGTCTTGGAGATCGCGCTCGCATCGGGTGTCACGCTGCTCGACACAGCCGAGAGCTATGGCACACAGCCCGCGATCGCCGAGGTGATCCGTGCATGCCGTGATGACGTCGTGCTCTGCACGAAGAAGGCCGCGATCGAACACGATGCGTCCGGCGGCACGCGGTTCGTCACGGCTGCGGAATATGCAGCCGGCATCGATGGCTGCCTGCGCGAGCTTGGCGTCGAGGCGGTTGATGTCTTTTTTCTGCACGGCATCACGCCCGAAGAGTACGGCTATGCCTCGACCGAGCTGCTGCCTGTCCTCGAGCGAGCACAGCGCGACGGCAAGTGCCGATGGATCGGCGTGACCGAGATGTTCCAGACGGACACGACGCATGCGATGCTGACGCGCGCGCTCGATGACGGCTGGCCCGAGGTCGTCATGGTCGGCTTCAACCCGCTGAACCAGTCGGCGCGGGAGACGATCCTGCCTCGTACGACGTCGATGGGAGTTGCGACGCTGGGCATGTTCGCGGTCCGCCGGGCGCTGAGCAATCCCGCGAGGCTGCGCGAGCTGCTCGACGATCTGCGGTTGCGGGGGCTCTGGGACGCCGAGCCCGAGCAGCGGGAGGAGCCTCTCGGTTTTCTGGGCGCGTGGCCGGATGTCATCGACGCCGCGTACCGCTACAGCCTGCACGAGCCCGGGCTGGATTGCACGCTGATGGGCACGGGCGACCTGGGCCATCTGCAAACAAACCTGGATACAGCGCGGCGAGGCCCGCTTGCGAGCGATGTGCACCGGCGGCTGAGCGATCTCTTCCGCGGGCTCGATAGCGTAACCGGGCACTGATCGTGAATCAGCCGACGCCGACGCCGACACCGAGGCGTCGGCGGAGGCCGTCCCGCACGCCCGGCCACTCGTCCGCGGTGACCGAATAGATCACGCTGTTGCGGTGGCTGCCGTCGGGCATGATCACGTGCTTGCGGAGCGTCCCCTCGCGGACGGCCCCGAGCTTGGCGATCGCCGCCTGGCTCCGGAGGTTCTGGTGGTGCGTCTTGAGCGCGACGCGTATCGCCGGGCCGCCTTCGAACAGTTCGGTCTCGAACGCGTGCTCGAGCAGCAGCAGCTTCATGGCCGGGTTGACATGCGTGCCGCGGCGGCGGGGCGTGATCCAGGTCCAGCCGATCTCGACGCCGCGGTGCTTGGGGCGGATGTCGCAGTAGCTCGTGCCGCCGATCAGCTCGCTGGTGTTCTCGTCGAACAGGTTCAACGGCAGCGTGGCGGCGTGGTCGATGAGGCGGTTGAGGTAGGCCCGGCAGCCACCGGCTGTCCACGGATCGGGCGCTCCGGTGAACAGCGCGAATGTCTCGGCGTCGGCGGCGGCGTGCATCGCCTCGGCGTGGTCTTCGCGCGCCGGTTCGAGCCGGACGCCGTGGCCTGCCAGCGTGAACGGGCTGATGCCGGTCGGGGTCATGGGCTCAGCGTAGAGGGTTTTTAGTCGGCCGGCTCGGTCAGCGACCGCCGGAGCATCGCGACGACCTGGGGCCAGCCCTGGTCGTAGTAGTCGTACGCGCGGTCCCAGCCGGGCGAGTCGCCGAAGCCGGCGTGCACAACAGTGAACCGTGTCCCGCCGCGGACCGGTTCGACGAGGAACGTGACCCAGGTGCGTTGGCCGCGGACGCGTTTGAGCACCGGCGGCACGTTCCATGAGACACAGAGCATGCGGCCCGGCGCGAAGCCGAGCACCTGGGAGCCCTCGGTCCCGCGGTTGCCGAAGCCGGCCCGCGGGTCGAAGTACCACTCGTACGGCCCGCCGATGGTCAGGTCGATCGTCGAGCCGAGCCCGAGCCACCGCTGGATGCCGTCCATGGTGGAGATCTGCTCGAAGACCGCTGCCGGGTTGGCGGCGATGACGGTGCTGGCCTCGATGGTCCGCAGCCGGTTCTCGGCAGGGACAAACAGCGCCGTGTCGATGCTCTCGATGCGGGCGGTGCTGGTCAGGCCGATCGCCATGGCGGCGAGCGCGGCCAGGGCGATCCCGGATCCGAGTCGTCTTCGGTTCATGCAGCGGGTATCGGGGCGGCGGGGCGGTCAGTGCAGGACGCGGTAGGCCTCGGCCTGATCGGTGAGCCCCGGCGGCGATCTTTCGATCGGCGTCTACCCGCATCGGGTGGAAGCCGTCGTCGACCGCGGCCTCGTAGAGCGTGACGCCGTCGGCGTTGTCGGCGGTCAGCTTGCGGAGCCGGTCGGTCATGCGCATCAGCTCGTAGACGGCCAGCCGCCCCCGGTAGCCGCTGCCGAAGCAGGCTTCGCAGCGTCGGCGGTCGCCGCTTGGCCCGGCCGCGTAGCCGCTGCCCCCGCATGTGGTGCAGGTCTTTCGGACCAGCCGCTGCGCGAGCACGCCCAGCAGGCTGCTGGTGACCAGGAAGGGCTCGAGGCCGATGTCCATGAGCCGGGGGATCGCGCCCGGCGCGTCGTTGGTGTGCAGCGTCGCGAGCACGAAGTGGCCCGTGAGCGAGGCCTGCACCGCGAGCTGCGCGGTCTCCATGTCGCGGATCTCGCCGACGAGGATCACGTCCGGGTCCTGGCGGAGCAGGGCCCGGAGACCGGTGGCGAACGTCACGCCCCGCTTCGGGTTGACCTGCATCTGACTGATGCCGGGCATGTGGTACTCGACCGGGTCCTCGATGGTCATGACGTTCCGCGAGCCGCGATCGATGCGCTGGAGTGCGGCGTAGAGCGTGGTGGTCTTGCCCGAGCCGGTGGGGCCCGTGACCAGCAGCATGCCGTTGGGCCGGTCGACGATGTCCATGAGCTGGGTCTGCATCGCCGGGTCCATGCCGACCTCGTCGAGGCTCAGCTCGGTCTGGCTCTGGTCGAGCAGGCGGAGCACGATGCGCTCGCCGAACACGGTCGGGATGACCGAGAGGCGGATGTCGACCTTTTTGGGACCGACGCGGACCGACGTGTAGCCGTCCTGCGGCGAATGCCGGTTCGCGATGTCCAGTTCGGTCATGACCTTGAGCCGGCTGGAGATCGCACTGGCCAGCGACTGCGGCGGCACGAACGCGTCGGCCAGCATGCCGTCGACGCGGAAGCGGATCACGAGCCTGTTCTCTTCGGGGTGGATGTGCACGTCCGACGCGCGGCGGCGGAGCGCTTCGAACAGGATCATGTTGACCAGCCGGATCACCGGCGTCTGCTTGGCCAAGGCGAGCAGGTCGTTGCCGCCGGCGATCGAGCCCGCGGCCGAGGCGATCGCCGACTCGTCGAGCGGCATCTCTTCGACGATCTCGTTGACCAGGTCCTGTTGCTGCTCGTAGCCGCGGTTGATGATTCCCGCGACGGCGCCACGCGGCGCGAGCACGAGCCGGATCGGCATGTCCAGCCGCTCTTCGAGCATCGCGAAGACGCTCGGCTGCATCGGCTGGGCGGTGGCGACGACCATGACCGGCCCGGAGGGCTGGCTGAACAGCTCGAGCCCGGCGATCAGGTGCGTGCGGGCGATCTCGGGCGGGACGAGCTCGTAGAACCGGGAGGCGCTCTCTTCGAGCCGCGGGTCGGGGGTGTAGATCAGGCCCGTGCGCTTGGCCAGCAGTTCGAGGGCCTGCTGCTCGTCGGTGGCGAGCATCGCCATCAGCGTGTCCCAGGGCTCCTCGTCGGAGCCCGGGGTCGACGCGAAGCCGGCGAGCTGGTCGGGCGTCAGGCGGAGCGGCCCGAAGGCCTGGGCCGCGCGGGCCAGACCGCCGCCGCTGCTGCCTGCGGCCGGGGGCGTGGCGGCCCCGTTGCTCTCGGGATTGTGCGGCAGCAGGTCAGCCATCGGTGTCGCTCGGTCGCAACCCGCGCTGGTCGAGGGTCGGGTCGCGGTCGCTCGGCAGCACCAGGGCCGGAGCCGTGCTATCGGTCGGCGCCTCGGC
Organism: Planctomycetota bacterium; assembly: GCA_039179915.1. GTDB lineage: Bacteria > Planctomycetota > Phycisphaerae > Phycisphaerales > UBA1924 > JANQQZ01. Next base: position 6,024 of record JBCDEF010000024.1, read on the forward strand.
CGGCCCGAGCGCCCGGATCATGACCGGCTCGAACTCGGGGATGTAGTCGGCCAGCTCGACGGCCGCCGCCGGACCCTCGGTCAGCAGCCGGTAGTCGGCCAGCTCGGGGTCACGCAGGACGCGGGGTGTCAGGAACACGAAAAGCACGGTGCTCGACGAGTCGCGGCTGGTGTCGCGGAAGAGGTTGCCCAGCACCGGGATATCGCCCAGCAGCGGGATCTTAATGATCGACTCGCTGTCGTTCTCGATCGGCAGCCCGCCGATGACGACGGTGCCGCCGTTGGGCACACTGACGAGCCCGCCGATCTCGTTCTCGACCGTCGGCGGGGGGGAGCCGTCGCCCGGCAGCGAGGTGAAGGTCTGCTGGACGATCGTGTACTCGAGCCGGACGGTGCCGCCGACGGAGATCTGCGGCGTGACGTCGAGGCTGGTCTCGGCCTCGGCTTCCTCGAAGGTGATCGTCTGCGCGATGTCGGTGGTGTTGACGACCTCGAAGGGCACGGTCTGCCGGGTCAGGACGTTGGCGGCCGCGTTGTCGTCGACCAGCAGCTGCGGCGTGGCGATGACGCGCGAGCTCGAATCGGTCTGGGTCGCGGTGATGATGAAGGGCACGAAGTCGGAGCGGATGACCGCGGCCGTCAGCCCGCTGAGCCCGGTCGCGATCATCCGCGGGTCGACAAAGCTCGCTCCGGGCGCCGAGAGGCCGAAGTTGGACTGGAGCCCACCGCCGTTGCCGCTGCCGTCGATGTCGTTGAACGCGCCCTCGATCGCGAGCCTGAAGTCGTCGGTATCGCTGACGGAGATGATGGTCGCTTCGATGTAGACCTGCGCGCGGCGGAGGTCGATCTGGCGGATCAGCCGCTCGAAGTTGGACTGCTGCGAGCGGGGCGCCTGGACGAGGACCTGGTTGTTCGCCTCGTCGGCGATGACGAAGCCCTCGCCGGAGTTGATCGCGGTCTCGCTGTCGCTGAGGGTCGTCCCGGGCTGGAGCTGCTGCTGCGGCGTGGTCTGGTTGGCGGTCTGCTGGCCGCGTGGCAGGAAGGCGTTGGTGTCTTCCTGCGGTCGCGAGCGGCTGATGAGCGATTCGAGGATGCTCGCTACGTCGGCCGCGTCGCTGTACTCGAGCTTGTAAGGAACGGTCACAACGACCTCGTCTTCGACGTCGAAGCCCTCGAGCAGTTCGGCGAACACGAGCTGCTGCTCGGGGGTGGCGAAGTAGGTGATGAACCCCTCGGCCTGGTCAACGAGCATCTGGCTGCCGATGGCCTGCTCCGCGGAGCCGCCGGCGAACTGCTGGTTGAACTGCTGCTGAACGGGGTTGACGCCCTGGCCGCTGAGGTCGAGCCCCTCGGCGGCTTCGACGATCTGGCCGAGGCCGCGGCTGGAGGCGAGGTCGGCGATGCGCCGCGTGGCCGAGCCCGTGCGGTACTTCTCGCCGACGAGCTCGTTAGGGCGATCGACGCGTTCGATGATCGCGCGGACGGCGCCGAGCTCCTCGGCCGGCCCGCGGAAGAGAAGCGCGTTGCCCGCCGGGTCGGGCGTAAGCCGCTGGGCGAGGCTGGTCAGCCCCGTGCCCGCCGAGCCGCCGCCGGCTCCGGTCGCCTCGTTCTGCTGCCGCACGGCCGCGGGTAGCGGGGCCGCCGACGACCGGGCGCCGAGCAGGTCGGTCGCGCGCTGGAGCGCGAACTGCGAGCTGATGTATTTCAGCGGGATGGTCTCGATGACCATGCGGTCGCGCTCGGTGCTGTAGGCTTCGACGAGCGCCGCGAGCTGCTGGATCTGCCGCGGCGAGGCCGTCACCACGATCGAGCCGAGCTCGTCGTCGTACGAGACCCGCCCGCCGCCGGCGATGTTCAGGTGCGTCTCGATCGTCGGCCGCAGCGCGCTGGGCCGCATGCCGGGTGTTGCGATGAAGCGGGTCGTCTCGCCCGGGATCGAGGCGATCGTCTCCGCGCGGCGGATGGTGTAAAACCCCGTCGTGTCGGGCACGATCGTGAAGCCGAGTTCTTCCAGCCGCGCATCGAGCAGCGGCAGCAGCTGCCGCTTGGTCACGTTCACGCCCGTGTTAAACGCCACCTGGCCCGACAGGGTCGAGTCCTTGATGACGTTGATCTCGAGCACCGTGGCAACCAGGTCCACGAAATCGTTGATATCGATCGGCTCGGCGAACTGGGTGATCTCGACCGGCTCGTCGAGCGTGGGGTCGTCGGCCGGCTGGTCGGTCTGGCCGATCGCCGAGCCGGCGAGCGCGACCATTGCCGCGGCCGACAGCATCCGGATTCCATTCCAGCGTCTCCGCGGTGTGTTGCTGAGCATTGGTGCCTCCGACCCGCGTGGGGCCGCGTGTGGTCGACGAAGGGCCGCTCATCGGCCGACGCCCGCGGGCCTCTCGGTGGGTCTCGTCCAGGGCCCGGTCAGGCCGGTAGGGTAGAGGGCCGCTCGACGCCGCGTCGGCGATCGCTCCTCTCCGGTGTACCGGCGGGGCACGCCCCCGGCTTCACCTTTCGAGGAGATCGACTGTGCGGATCGTCAGCCTGCTCCCCTCGGCCACCGAGATCGTCGACCTGCTGGGCGCCGGCGGCAAGATTGTCGGACGGAGCCACGAGTGCGATCACCCGCCGGGGCTCGATGCGCCGGTTCTGACCGCCCAGAGGACGGCGTTTACCGAGCCCGCCGCCGTCGACGCCCAGGTCTCGGCATCGCTCGCCGCGGGCGAATCGTTGTACACCCTCGATGTCGGCCGCCTCGCCGAGCTCGCGCCCGATGTCATCCTGACGCAGGACCTGTGCGACGTCTGCTCGATCGACCTGCACACGGTCCGGGCCGCGGCTCGGACGATCGCCGAACGCACCGGCAATGAACCGGCGGTCGTGAGCCTGAATCCCGAAACGATCGAGGGCGTGATCGACGATGTGCTGACCGTCGGCCGGGCGATCGGCCGCGCGACGCAAGCGCGCGACGCCGCGGTCACCCTCCGCGGCCGGTTCCACACCGCGCAGGACTACGTCAATCCGTACGACGAGGGACCGGTCGTCGGCTTCATGGAATGGACCGAGCCGGTCTTCGTCGCCGGCCACTGGTCGGTGCAGATGATCGAACGCGCCGGCGGCCGGCACCCGCTCAGCCCGACCGAGCCCAAGCCCGGCACGGGCCTGGCGGTGGGGCCGCAGCAGGCCGAGCGCGTCGCGGGCAAGTCGGTCCGCGTGAGCAATGAAGCCTTCGCCGAGTCATCGCCCGAACTGCTGGTGATCACGCCGTGCGGACTGTCGCTCGACCAGACCCGCGAGGCGGCCGAGCGGCTGCGGGGGCAAGCCTGGTTTGACGGGCTGCCGGCGGTTCGCAGCGGCCGCGTCGCGCTCGTCGACGGCAACCAGCACTTCAACCGCCCCGGCCCGCGCTTGGCCGAGGCGTTCGAATTCCTCGTCGGCTTCGTGCAGGACCGGCCCGAGCTGATCCCGGGCGGCTTCGCGTGGGAGCGGCTGCGATGAGTACGTCACTTAGCGTCTGATCCGGTCGAACACGTACGGCCCGTCCTCGGCGCCCCACACGTACTCGCCGTCTGCATCCCAGCCGCGGTCCCAGCTGCGGATCTGGTCGGGCGTCAGCGTGACCTCGCTCGTGGCGTAGGCCGCGCCGCGGAGCGTGCTGGCGCAGGTGCCGACGGCCGTCTCGCCCCGCATGCGGTTCGAGGCAAAGTCTGTGAAGACCACCTCGCAGCCCTCGCGTTTGGTCAGGTTCAGGGGCGAGAGATCGTCGAATGACTCGGGCGAGTCCCAGGTGCCGGCGCGTGACTCCGGGTCCGGCATCTCGTAGACCGCGCTCTCAACCGCGCGGTCGGGCCGGAGCCAGACGCGGTAGACCCGCTGGCGATACGGCCGGTCGGCGGCCGCGGCGATCGCCTGCTCGACGTAGAACCAGTAGCCGTCTTCACGCTCGGGCCAGATCCGGGCGTGGTGCAGCACGACCTCAAAAAAGCGGTCGTCGCGAGCGGCCTGCTCGGCGCTGGAAAACGAGCCCTCGAGCCACGTCGCGGCCGAGACAAGCCGCTGGGCATCGGTTGTGGCTTCGTCGACGGTTGTCGCGATCGACGTGCAGCCGACAAGCACGCTGAACGCAGCAGTCATCAGTCCCATGGCCCACTGCCGATTGCCCATTGCCCAGCATTTCACTGCCGCTTCCCCTTGCCCTTGCGATCGTCGCGGAAGTCCTTCTTGCCCTTGTCGCGGCGTTTGCTCTTGGCCGAGCGTCGCTGTGAGCCGGTGCGGGAGTTGAAGCCAGCGCCGCCGCCGTGGCCGAGGCCGCCGCCGTCGGACCCGAGCGTGAGCGTCGGCTTGCTCTTGCCCGCGGCCCGGCTGCTCGCGTCGGCGATCGCCAGCTCCAACTGACGCTTGACCAGATCGACGTGCGCGATCGAGACCGTCAGCAGATGGCCCACGTTGAAGCTCCGCCCCGAGCTCTGGTCGACGAGCGCGCCCGACTTCTTGTCCTGCTGCCACCGAGGAGGGGCGTTCGATCGGGTGGTATCGCCCGGCAGGTCGCTGGTCTTTATGAAGCCGTCGATCACGTAGCGGTCGATCTGCACGAACAGGCCGCGCGGGTTGACGCCCGTGACCACGCCCTGGAACGTCTCGCCGATTTTCTTCGAAAGCAGCATGAGCACGAGCAGCTTGCGCAGCTCGCTCTCGGCCGCGGCCGCGTTCTGCTCTGTGTTCGTGCAGGCCCGGCCGATCTCGAGCAGCGCGGGCTCGTCCGGGCAGTCGGCGTGCTTGAGCATCTCGACGCCGAGCTTCGCGAACGCGCCCTCGCTCTTGGGCGGCTGCTGCCCGTTGTCGGTCATCGAGAGGAACACGGCCAGCGACCGGTGCACGGTCAGGTCCGGGTAGCGGCGGATCGGGCTGGTGAAGTGCGCGTAGGCCTCGCTGGCCAGCGCATAGTGCCCGATCCGAGCGGGCGAATACTCGGCCTTGGTCAAGGTTCGCAGCACGGCCATGTGCACGGCCCGTGCCGCGGGCGAGCCGCGGGTGGCATCGAGCAAGCCCTGCAGTTCTTCGCGGCTCGGGCTCGCGGGGATCTTGTAGCCCGCGACCATCGCGCTCTTGCGCATGTCTTCCTGATCGCCCGGCACCGGGTCGGGGTGGATCCGCCGGATCAGCGGGACTTCAAGGTCTTGGAACAGATGCCCGAGCACCTCGTTGGCCTCGACCATGAACATCTCGATGATCTTGTGGGTGTAGGCGTCGTCTTCGGGCTGGCCGTCGACGACGTGGCCGTTGTCGTCGAAGATCAGCTCGACGTCGGGGAGCTCGAGCGAGATCATGCCCTGCCCGTGGCGTCGTTTTTCGATCGCCTTGGCCAGCCGGTTCATCTCGCGGACCGAGGCGATCAGCTCGTCGGTGTAGTTCGGTTCGGTCTTGGCGTGTTTCTTGGCCTCTTCGGGGTCGCCGTCGATCAGTGCTTGAGCTTCCAGGTACGTCATCCGCTTGCGGCTCTTGATGATCGTGCTGGCTACGCCCCGGCCGACGACGTTGGCCTTCTTGTCGAAGCGGATGAACGCGGTCTTCGCGAACCGCTCGACGCCTTCCTGCAGCGAGCAGATGCCGTTGCTGAGGACCTCGGGCAGCATCGGGATGACGAGCCGAGGCAGGTAGACGCTGTTGCCGCGCTGCACGGCTTCGACATCCAGCGGCGATCCCCGGGGGATAAAGCTCGCGACGTCGGCGATGTGCACCGCCAATTCCCAGCCGCCGCCGTCCGACTCCGGTAGCTTCTTGAGGCTGATCGCGTCGTCGTAGTCCTTGGCGTCGGGCGGGTCGATCGTTGTCACAAACTCGCCGGTCAGGTCCATACGGCCCGGCAATTTCTCGCCCTCGCGGAAGCGCTCGATGGCTTCGTCGAACTCGCGGGTGGCTTCGCGTGCCTGCTCGACGCACGCCTCCGGGAACTCGCGGCTCGGCAGGGCGTAGGCCGCGATCACCGCCTGGGTCTCGATGTCCGGCTCGCCAGCTTCGCCCAGCACGCGGACGATCACGCCCTCGCCCAGCTCGTCGCGTTCGGGGTAGTCGGTGATCTCGAAGACGACCTTGTCGCCCACGCTGGCGTACTTGGCTCCCGCGTCCTTCACGATGATCGGGTTGCCGTCGAGCTCTCGTGCGTCGGGGATGACCACGTGCTGCGTGCCGCGCATCTCGATCGTGCCGGTGAAGCTCGACTTCTTGCGTTCGAGCACCTCGATCACTTCGCCGTAGAACCGCTTGCTCGGGTCGCGCCTCGCCCGCTGCTTGTCGTCGACGATCCCCACGCGCACCCGGTCGCCTGTCATCGCATCGCCGGTCGCGTGCGGCGGGATGAACAGGTCGCCCTCGCGGCGCATTGTGTCGGTCCGCAAGAAGCCGAAGCCCTTGCCGGTGCCGCGGAACTCGCCCTCGATGATCCGCTCTCCGTCGCCGTAGCTCGGCAGCGAAACCATGCCCGAGTCTGACACCACGATCGAGCCCTCGTTTGTCAGGGAGCGGATCGCTTCCCTGAACTCTTCGGGGTCGTCGATTTCAAGATCGGTCGTGAGCTGGGCGACGTTGGTCGGCACGTAGCGGTCGTGCCGCAGGTGGGAGAGCAGCCGGCTTTTGAATCGCAGGGCCATATCAAGCGCCCGCGCCGCTGGCGGCGGCCTTGTGCGAGAACGCCTCGCGGAACGAGCGGGGCGTGAAGCCGAAGTCGGCCTCGAACTTGGCCAGGTCCGCCACCGAGTCCTCGGCCGCCATCGCCGCCATACCCGGATCAAACGGCAGGAGCCCGCCGAGCCCGACAAAGCCCGCGACCTGGGCCGCCAGATGCGCCGGCGGCGCCGGGATGCCCGCGGGCTTGATCGTCTTCTTTGCGCCGGGCGTCGCGTCGCGGACCGCCTCGAGCAGCTCGGGCCACGAGACCGTCTCCGAGCCGCTCAGGTTGTACACCTCGCCCTCGGTCGACGCGTTCTCGAGCGCGTCGGCGACCGCCCGAGCGACGTCCTGGACCAGCACCGGCGCGATCTTCGGGTCCTCGGTTTCGCCCGGGATCACGGTCCATCGGCCGTCGGTCCGCCGCGAGAAGTAGGGCATGAACAGGAACGGCGGCTCGGTGCCTTTGGCCCAGCCGCGGAGCTGGCCCATCAGCTCGCCGTCGTCGCCCAGGATCGCGCTGGGCCGAAGGATCGTCCACGGGATAGTGCCGGCACGCACCAGCCGCTCGCCCTCGGCCTTGGTGGCCTGGTACTTCGCCCGGCCGTCGGAAGAGACGCCCAGGGCCGAGATCTGCACGAACCGACGCGCGGCCCCTTGCGCAGCGCACGCCTTGAGCAGCGCGTCGACTGCGGCCACGTGCAGCGCCCGGAACCGCTGGCCGTCCTGCTCCCGGATGATGCCGATGCAGTTGACGCAGGCGTCGGCCCCCTCGACCAGCCGGGCGGCCGATTCGGAGCCGATCGAGTCGGCTTGGATCCGCGTGATCTCCGCGTCGTCGGCCAGGCCCCGGAAGACCTCGGCGGCTTTCTGCGTGTCGCGGACCAGGGCCCGCACCGCGTGGCCCCGTCGGGCCAGCTCGGCCACGACGTGACGCCCCACGAACCCCGTCGCGCCAGCGACCGCGACGGTCATCGGCTCCTGCTGCGTCATCGGCTGCTCCCCGCGTGCTTCATCCGGCATGCTATGCGGGGCACCGTAGCATCCCGGCGATGACCCTGGCCGCCCACGATCTCGGCTTCGCCCACCCCGGACAGCCCGTGCCGGCGGTCGACGGCGTCTCGCTCTCGGCCGAACCCGGCCGGCGCCTTGCGATCATCGGGCCCAACGGCGCGGGCAAGACGACCCTGCTCCGCCTGCTCGCCGGGCTGCTCTCGCCCGACCGCGGCCGGGTGACGATCGCCGGCCGCCGCGTCGATCGGCTCGCCGCGAGCAGGCGTGCCGCCCACGCGGCTTACGTGCCGCAGGTCTCGACGCTCGCGTTCCCTTTCAGCGTCGGACGGTTCGTGGCCTTCGGCCGGCATGCCCTGGGGCCCGATCCGTCGGCGGTCATCGCCGCCCTCGAGGCGGTCGACCTGACCCATCGGGCCGACGACCCGCTGGGCACCCTCAGCCAGGGGCAGCAGCAGCGTGCCGGGCTCGCCCGGGCGCTGGCGCAGCTCGCTTCGCCCGCCGAGCCGCGGGTGCTGATCGCGGACGAGCCGGCCTCTGCCCTGGACCCGAAGCACCGGCTCCGGCTGGGGACAATCTTGCGAGAGCAGGCCGCGGCGGGCGCGGCGGTCGTCGCGACGATGCACGACCTGGCCGCGGCGGCCGAGTTCGACCGCGTTCTGCTCTTGGGCGGCTCGGGCCGGCCGGTCGCCGAGGGGCCGCCGGGCGAGGTGCTGGCGGGCGGATCGCTCGAGGCCGCCTTCGGTGTCGGGTTTGACGTGGTGCGCGACGACCGCGGCACGATCCGGGCCATGGTGCCGGTCGGCTAAACTCCCGGCACATGCTCCAGTGGATCCAAAACAACACGCAGCTGCTGATCGTGCTCGGCTTCATCGGCTTTTCGGTCATGGGCAGCGTGATCAACTGGCTGCAGCGGCAGGCGGCCAAGAACCGAGAGGTTTCTGAGCGCAAGCGCCGGGCGGACGAGGCGCTGCGCACGGGCCGGGTCGATGGCGAATCGCCGTCGTCGGCCCGCGGCCAGCAGAGCGCGTCCGCTGCCGACCCCGAAGAGAGCTTCGCCGAGCGACGCCGCCGGCAGATCGAAGAGCTCCGCCGCCGCGAGGCCCAGGCGAGGGAACGCGCGACCCAGCCCGTACCGACTCCTCGGCCCCAGCCACAAGCGCGGCCCCAGCCCCAGCCCCAGCCTCAGCCACAGCCACAAGCGGGGCCGCGGCCGATGCCCCGTCCGCAGCCGCAGCAGACTTCATCTCGGTCGCCGTCGCGGTCGGCATCTCGGTCGAAGGCGGAGCCGGCCCCGCGCGTCCGCCGCGAGTCGCAGCGTCCGCCGTCGCCGGCCGCGGCCCGCCGACAGCGCGAGCAGGCGTCGCTCGACCTGCTCGGCCAGACGGTTGTCCCCGTAGTCGGCTCGCGAGCAGGCCGCGGCCGTGGCGCTTCCGGGGCCTCGACGGGGGCTTCCGCTCGCTCGCTGCTGCCCGAGTCCGGGCTGACCCCGGACGAGCTCCGCCGCGCCATCGTGCTCGGTGAGCTGCTCGCCCCGCCGATCGCGCTCCGCGGCGAGGACCGCCGGGTTCTCTGAGCGTCAACAAACACGCATCAAGCATGCCGGGTCGCTAGCGGACGATCGCCTCAATCGCGAGCCGGTGCCGCTTGCTGCGGCTAAAGCCCAGCACCCGGACCTGCTCGGCGACATCCTCGGCAACGATCATCGTGCGGCCCGGGCGGACGGTCGCGATCCACTGCCGCTGACGCCGGGCGATCGTCGCGATCCCCGAGTCGATGGTCAGGTCGGTCAGCAGCAGGTCGGCATCGAAGACGCCCAGCGGCGTCTCGATCTGCTGCTTGCCCGCGTAGCGGATGCGGGTCGTGCCGGTGCCGGTGCGCACCTCGTCGCCGTCGGCGTCGAGCACACGGATGCGGAACTCGTCCTCGATCGACTCGCCCGGGGCCATCAGGGCGGCGGCCATGCGTGCGGGCGGGTCGAACAAAGTTGTCAGGTCTTCCTCGCCGCCCGAGCTCTCGCTGAGCAGGACCGAGCCGTCGGCGCCGCGGCTGAGCAGCACGCGGCGGTCGAGCGAAGGCTCGCGGTCGCTGCCGGTCGGCAGGGTCCACCGCTCGGTCCACCAGGCGCCGTCTTCGCCCGGCACGACGCGGACCTCGGCACGCTTCGGCGAGGGCCGAGACGACCCGCCGGTGTATTGCCGGTAGCGCCCGACGATCGCTTCGCCCGAGATCGCCCGCTCGGCCGAGAACGGCGCCTCGCCGCGGGTGCGGGAGCCGAGCGTCAGGCCCGGGGCATCGGCGTCGGCGTCGGCGGCCCGCATCGAGCCGCAGCCCGACACCGCCGGCCCGCACAGCGCGGCCACCGCGAGCACACCGATCGTCCGAAACAGCTGTCGCGACACAGGTCCGAGCATGCCGGACGGTACGCCGGGACAGAACCACCCGGCGGTATACTGTCCCGATGCGCACGGATGGGCGACGAACTCGGCGGCAGCCGCACGCACCGGCGGTCCCGGGGGCGGGCCTGCTTCCGGTCTTGCTGGGTGGCATGCTGCTTGGGGTGGCCGCGTCCGGCTGCGGGCTGGTCGAGGACCTGGGACTCCAGCGGAACCCCAACCCCACGAATTTGTTCGACGTCTTCACCCGGCCCTCGCCGGGCCAGGCGGCCAGGTGGGCCGTCGATCCGTTCAACGCGGACCACCGGTTCCGGGGGACGTCGCTGCTGGCCTCGGCCCCGTTCGCGGGCGACGAGGTCTATCTGGCGATGTTCGAAGCCAACTCGGCTGACCCCGACCCGGCGGTGCGAGCCGCGGCCGTCCGGGGCCTGGCGCACCACGGCGACCCGTCGCACGTGCCGCTGATCGTCGATCGGCTGTCCGACGAAGACACGCTCGTTCGGCTGGCCGCGGCCCGCGCGCTCCAGCGCATCCACAACCCCGAAGCGGTCCCCGCGCTGCTGCGGCGGCTCGACGAGCAGGCCGAGCCCGAGCACGCGGTCCGGGCCGCCTGCGCCCACGCGCTCGGGCAGTACCCGCAGCGGCGTGTGCTCGATTCGCTCGCCGGTGCCCTGCGGGACCGGTCGCTGTCGGTCAACGTTAACGCCCGCGAGGCGCTGGTCATCCTGACCGGCCGGGACGATCTGTCGGTCGATCCGGAGCCTTGGTTTCGGTTCGTCAGCACCGCCGAGGCCCCGTTCGAGCAGCAGAGCCGGTACCGGTACCCGGTCTTCCAGCGGGACCGCCGGCTTGTCGAGTTTGTCCCGCTGTACCCGGCCATGCAGTTCGAGCCGAGCGCAGAGCCGATCGGGCTGCCGCGCGTGGAGCGGTAGGGCCGCCGGCGTCGCCCGGTGCGTCCGAAAACCCGCCCGCGGCGCTCGCGACGCCCGCACCGCCGGACTGTCCCGACCACGCCACGCCCCGAGCGCGAGCACCGGCCGGACAGGTCGCGGTGCTTCTTCCGATACTCCACTCGCAGGTTGGGATCGGGGAGGGTCAGCGTGCGTGCACTTGTGATCGATCAGGCGGGTCCCCGGCTCGAGCGCGACCGCGCCGACCCGGTCGGCCCCACGGGCCAGGCGGTAGTGCGCGTGCTGTGCAGCGGGCTGGGCGGGCTGGACCTGGCGGCCGTCGCCGGTCGGATCGACCACGCGGGGGTGCTCGGGCACGAGATCGTCGGCCGGGTGGAGTCGTCGCCGAAGCCGGCGCAGATCGGCGCGGTGGTGGCGGTCGCGCCCGAGGTCGCGTGCGGCGCGTGCGACATGTGCCGCGCCGGCATGGCGCCGCACTGCCGGACAATCCGTGTGCTGGGCTTCGGCGGGACCGACGGCGGGCTGGCCGACCGGGTGGCCGTGCCGGCGCGCAACCTGCACGTCTTGCCTGCGGGCGTCGGGCCCGAGTCGGCCGTGCTCGCGCAGCCCGTGGCCGACGCGGTGCACGTTGCGAGGCTCGTGCCGATCGAGCGGCAGACCTACGTCACGGTCCTCGGCGACGGCCTTAACGCGCTGCTGGTCGCCCAGATCCTGGCGCGCCGCAACGCCTCGGTCCGCCTGCTCGGCGGCCGACCCGAACGCTTCGGCCTCTGCGAGCGGTGGCGCGTCCGGCACCGCAACGTGCACGAGGCGGGCCTCCGCGAGGACCAGGACGTCGTCGTGGCCTGCTTCGAGCCGGACGGCGCGATGGTCGACGAATCGCTCCAAGCCGCCGACCTGACCCGGATCGCGCTGGGCATGCTCCGCCCCCGGGGCACGCTGGTCGTTGCCGGGCCTCCGGTGCCGGTGCAGGGCGTCGGGCTCGACTTCACCGCCGGCGCCGAGGCGATCGTCGCGAGGGAACTGCGGGTCGTCGGCGCACGGCGTGGATTGATGGCCGACGGCCTGGCCGCGATCGCTGCGGGAGACGTCGATCTCGATCCGCTGATCACCGCCCGGGCCGACCTGGCCGACGGTGTCTCGGCGCTCCGGGCCGCGGCATCGCCCGAGCAGCTCCGCACGATTATCCGCGTCGCGGCTTGAAGCGGGCTTGTTACCAGAGCACGCGGAGCCGGACCGTGTCGGGCAGCGCCCGCAGCGCCTCGCCCAGGCCCGCCGCGCCGTCCGGATCGATATCCAGGACGACGTAGCCCAGCTCGGCGTCGGTCTGCAGGTACTCGCCCAGCACGTTGACCCCGCGCTCGGAGATGACCGCGTGCAGCCCGCTCAGCACGCCGGGAACGTTGCGGTGCATGTGCAGGATGCGGTGCGGCCGGCGGTTCGGGTCGGCGGCCTGCGACGGCAGGTCCACCCGCGGCATGTTGACCGCCCCGGGCGTCGAGCCCGTGTCCAAGAACCGGACGAGCTTGGTCGCCACGTCCTCGGCGATCGTCGCCTGCGCTTCTTCGGTGCTGCCGCCGATGTGCGGCGTCAGTATCACGTTGGCAACGCCCCGAAGCTCGCTCTCGAACGCTTCTGCCGACGAGCCCGGCTCGACCGGGAAGACATCGACCGCGGCGCCCGCGAGGCGGCCCGCGGTCAGCGCGGCTGCGAGCGATGGCACATCAACGATCTGCCCCCGCGCGTTGTTGATCAGCACCGCGTCCGGCTTCATACCCGACAGCTCCGCGGAGCCGATCAGCCCCCGCGTCGTCGGCGTGTCGGGCACATGCAGCGTCACGATGTCCGATCGTTCCAGCAGGTCGGCCAGCGACTCAGCGGGCTGCGCGTTGCCCAGCGGCAGCTTGGGCTCGATGTCGTGGTACAGCACGCGCATGCCGAAGGCCTCGGCCAGGATCGAGACCTGCGTGCCGATGTGCCCGTAGCCGACGATGCCCAGCGTCTTGCCCCGGATCTCGTGCGAGCCCGCGGCCGACTTCTGCCACGCGCCCGCGTGCATCTGCGCCGAGCGGTCGCCAAGCCGGCGTGACAACGCCACGCACTCGGCGATCGTCAGCTCCGCGACCGACCGCGTGTTGCCGAACGGGCTGTTAAAGACCGGCACGCCCCGCGACCGGGCCGCGGCCAGGTCCACATGGTCCGTACCGATGCAGAAGCAGCCCGCGGTCAGCAGCCGGGGCATGCGGGCGATGGCTTCGGCTGGGAGTGCCGTACCGGAACGCACGCCCAGCACGTGCGCGTCGGTAGCTGCGCTCAGCAGCTCGTCCGGCGACAACGCCCTGTCGATCCGCTCGACGGCGTAGCCCGCCTCGGCGAAGACCGCGTCGGCCCGGGCGCTGACCTTCTCCAGCAAGACCACGCGGATCTGGTCTTTGGGGAACGAGGTTGCATCAGCCATCGTCGGTCTCGGTGTTGGCCCTGTCGTTGGTTGCATCGGCGGGCAGCTCGATCGCGGCTTCCTCTTCGGGGCCGAGCTGCACGACGCCGCCGGCGATCAGCCCGCCGAGCGCCGCGGCCAGCACGAGCCGGTACCAGCCGAAGGCCTCCAGCCCGTGCTTGTTCAGGAAGCCGACCAGCCACTTGACCGCGAACGCGGCGCTGACCGTTGCCACGCCCAAGCCGACGAGAAACACCACCGGCCCGAAGACCTCGAACATGTTGGGCACATCCGCTTGGTTCGACTCGTGGATGTTCTTGATCAGCTTGTAGACGCACGCGCCGCCGAGCGTCGGCAGGCCCAGCAGGAAGCTGAACTCGGCCGCCTGCTTTGGCTTGAGGCCGACCAAGACGCCCGCGGTGATCGTCATCATCGACCGGCTCGTGCCGGGCCACATCGCCAGGCACTGCATGAAGCCGATGATCAGCGCCTGCTTGATGGTCATCGCCGCGATCGAGTCGGTTTCCGGCGAGGCATCTTGCTCCGGCTGGTTGCGGTGCTTGCGCAGCCGCCAGCGGTCGAGCACGATCATGTAGACACCGCCGAGCGCGAGCGCCGCGATCACGGGCACCGTTGAGAACAGCGCCGCGCTGATGATGTCGTCGAGCAACAGGCCCAGCACCGCCGCGGGCAGGAAGGCCACGATCAGGTTGATCAGCACCCGTCGCCCCGCCGGGCTCTTGCCG
>JBCDEF010000025.1:0-19239 GCA_039179915.1 Planctomycetota bacterium
CTGGAAGTTATCTTCACGCGGGAACAGGTCGACCGGCGTCCCGAACTGGTCGTCGGGGCCGACGGGCTGGCCGAGCAGACTCAGCGAGTACAGGCCATCCGCATCGCCCGTGTTTGCGCCGGCGCTCCCGAGTGAGCCGTCGCCGGCACTGATCTGCGCGAACGAGAACGTCACGCTGTCTTCTGATACAAATCCATTGCTGTCCATCGTGCTCGCGAGGCTGATGGTCTGCCCCTGAGCAGCGCCCGCGGCGGCGATCGCCGCAACGGAAACAAAGCGTGTCAACATATCGTATCCCTCTCTCGTGCTCAGATTTCTCTGAGCAGGTTGAAATACCTACGTGGCCCGATGTCTCACTGCGGGCCATCAAAAAGATAGCACCGTGCTATCACGAAGGCGGCACAGGGCCGCGAGACCCGGTGCCGCTCCTCCGCTCCCCCCTCACAGGTGAGCGATCAGCGGCGACGGCGCGAGGTGGCCAGTCCGGCGAGACCCAGCAGCGCAGTCGCGGCGGGGGCGGGCACCACAGTCACGGCCGCCGTCACGTCACCGGCAGAGTACTGCAGCCACGTGCCGGTGAAGTCCGCGAACGGATCCGCGATCGGGCTGCCGCCCGGCTCACGGCCGTCGAGGATCGTGCCCAAGGCGATCTCGGCCCGGACATCGCCGACGGTCGTGTCGAGGACCGTGCCGCCCGGGAACGCGGTCAGCGGCGTGTTGAAGCCGTACGGCGCGACATCGGCGGCGCCGCTCGCGATGTCAAACGCGCCGGTCTGCGTGAACGAGCCGTTCCCCGAGATCGACAAGTCCTCGAGGCTTAGCGGGTTGAAGCGGAAGTCGAACGAGTTGAGGGTGTCCTCACCCTGGTTGTAGCTGATGCTCACGGGCACGCCGTTCTCGACGACCAGCGTGCCGGTGCCGAAGAAGCCGGTGGTGGTGACGCCGACCTCGTCGGTCGTGGTGCTGTCGACGGTCCGCGGCAGGAGGATTTTGGTGTTCGCGTTGACGCCCTGGGCGTTGCCCGTGCCAAGCCGAGTAGTGAAGGCCTCGATCCGCTCGAGGATCGGCGTGTGCAGGAAGAACTGGACGTCCGGATCGCTGCCGGCGCCGGGGCCGAAGGTGAACGTCTGCGTGCCCGGGATGCTCGGATCGAAGTTCTTGACGATGAACTGGCCGTCGAACTTCGCGAGGTCGCCGTTGGCAGCGATCGCGCTTCCGAGGGGCGTGGAAGGATTGAACGGATCCTGGCTCGCCGGTCCGAAGTACTGGGTCAGATCGCCGACAAAGCTCACGCTGAGCACATCGGCGGAGGCCGAGGCGCCCGCGAATGCGGCGAGGAGAACGGCTGCGGAGCGTGAAGAAACAAACTGAAGCATGTCTTTCCTCCCTCGATCATCGCTGATCGGATGACAGTAATTGCAATTGAGACTCAGTCTCAACAAGGCCAAGATTAGGCGTCAGCCGTTCTGAAAACAAGCAATGGTCTCTTCAAACCCGCGGTGTGGAGCTCGATTCGAGCATGGCACGAGCCATTTCCAGCTGATTCGGCCTAGCCGCTACGGGATCCCGCCGTCCCACCAGCGGTTGTTGGCGGTTTCACCCTCGAACAGGTCACCGAGCAACAGCCTGCGCTCGTTGGCGTCGGATTCCTCGAGGCGGATCGGTTTCGTGCTCGCGTGGCCGTCCGCCCAGAGCGCGTTCGCGGCCGCCTTGTGCCGACCGTGCACCGATGCCTCGCTGGAGTCGGGCGACGATCCCGCACGCAGCCGGTAGTTGTCCGCGACGGGCGGCTGGATCTCGAACTCGATCGTGAACCGCAGCTCGGTGCTCACCTCCCGGTCGTAGACCGCAGAGTCGGCGATCAGGATGGTCTCCGACGGGCTCTGCAGATCGGAGATCTTGAAGCCGACCCACCGAGACGGACCCCGGCGGCTTGGCACGCCGAGCATCCGGCCGTTGTAGGCGTAATCGATCTGCGGCAGGTTCGGCAGCGCATCGACGGTGTAGAACCGATCGAGCCAGTCTTCGGGCGGATCCCACGACGGGCAGGCGCCGATCGCGTCAACATCGCCGAGAAACGGCCCGATGAAGCTCTCGCCGAAGACCTCGGTGATCGAGCCGGGCACGTTGGCCGCGCACCAGGCCCGCTGTGCGCCGGACAGCCCGGTCGGCGTGACGAGATTGTCGTCGGAGTACGTGTGCGGCGGGAGTTGATCCTTGTACTCGTTGGCGTACCCCCGAAACGCGACACCGATCTGCCGCTGGTTCGACAGGCACGCGATGGACTGTGCGGTCTGTCGAGCGGATCCGAGCGATGGAAGCAGAATCCCGATCAGCAGCGCGATAATCGCGATGACGACCAGAAGCTCGATCATCGTAAAGCCGTTGCGGTGTTGCGCCTGGAAATCGAATCCAGCGTGCTTCATCGTTACAGTTCCGTCATGGGCAGCCCTGGCCGAATGCCGACACCCAGGCAAAGAAGTCCGACCCGTTGCAGAACGTGTCCCCGTTTACATCGCACTCGGGGGCCTGGCCGCCGAAGGCCGAGACCCAAGCGAAGAAGTCCGAGCCGTTGCAGAAGGTATCGTCGTTGACGTCGCACGGGCAGTCTGTACCGATGCTGAATGTGCCTACTGCGTCGATGGTTGCGGTCCGGTTGAGGATCAGCCGCACATCCGACGCGACGAAGACGCCGTCTTGGCCATCGATGTCGAAGGCGAATGTGGACCCGCTGAACGTCAGGGTTCCTTCGGCGAAGAGGCTGTCCTGTATCTGGACAAACGCGGCGAGGGTCGACGCCAGTTCGACGTCGACGACCAGATCGATCGACGTCAGCACGCCGTCTTCAAAGGTCAGCCCGGTGCCGGTCTGATCCAGAATCTCGAACTCGACGACATTCGCCGCCTCGTTCCGGTTCGACCGCCCCGCCGGGCCGAACGGGCCGATGTCTGCTCCCGGGATAATCTCGGAACGGTTGGTCGACTGGAACTCGGTGCCGTCGAGCAGCAGCGTGACATCCGAAGCGGGGATGAATTCAGTGCCGACACCGGTCAGCACGCTCGCGTCGAACTCGATGTCGCCGATGTCGGTCTCGGCGAAGTCGGCGTCCTCGGTCACCGCTTCGATGAACGTGACGCCGGGCAGCCCAGCCTCCGACGCAGGCCGCAGTTCACCGACCGACTGGAAATCCTCGAACCCGTTCGAGTGCAGCGGGTCCGGGTAGTTCAAGCCGAACCGGTACGGCTCAACATACATGATCCAGATGTTCGTAGGTATGTTGGGGTTGACATACGCCGGGTAGTCAAAAAACTTCTCGTTGAGCGGGTTGCGGTCGATGTTGTCGAGGGTCTGGTTGCCCTCCTGGTTGAGAGCGACCGTTGCCAGGTAGCCGTCAGCGTCGGTGCCGCTGACTTCGAACGAGACAATGTCCTGCGCGGATACGGTGCCGCAGGCAGCACTCACAGCGGCTGCGGACGAAACCGCGGTCAACGTAAACTGGCGCATGATCTCCACCTCTTCATTCAACCGGAACAGCCCCGCGCGGCATGATGCCCAGCGCGAGCCACTCGGCATGGTTTTCAAAACACAGTCGATACAACTCGCCAATTGAGAATCAGTCTCAATACTGTACGCCTTTGGCCTGGCGGATCAAGCAGGCCGGTTCGCGTGGAAGAGACCAAAATCAGAACCGCTGCTCGTTGTCTCGCGGCTTTGGGTCCGGTAGCAAGAGCATCGGATCGATGCCGACCCGGTGCGGGCGTTCATCAAACGTCCAGCGACGCTCGATGGCCGCAGCCTCGGGCGTGAGCCGCTCGCGGTGCATCACCGAACCTGGCCCGTACTCGTCGTCGCGATAAACAACGATGTCGACGGGGGTGTCCATCGGGATCGACTCGGTCTCGCCCCAACCGGTCGTCCGCATCTGTGTCGCGCTGAACGCGGCCCGGGCTTGCCACCGGCCGTCGTCCGCCGCGGTGACCTCGGCCTCGGTCACGGCCAGGGACCAGGTTGTGATCTGCCGGAAGATCGTGTCGATATGCCCGCGATGCTCGGGGGGGAGGGCCCCCTCGAGGTGCAGTGCGAAGTCCTCGGCCGTCGGGAACGGCGCGGGGCGGTACCGCCACTCATCCAGGAACGACGCGAAGACGCGCTCGAGGGCAGCAGGCCCGCCGATCAGGTCCGCGAGGTAGAGCATCTGCCCGCCGCCCTTGGCTCGGAGCATCGTCGAGTCTTTAAACTCGTCGATGAAAGGGGCTTCTTCGTCGATCAACGAGCTTCGGCTGCGGAAGGCCTCGAGCAGGTGCTGCATCCGCCGTTGGCGGTCGAGCTCCGACGGGCGCCGCTGATGGAGATACAGCTGCGCGGACCAGAACGGCAGGCCGGCGTGAACGACCTTCGCGCCTGCGACGTTGGCCGGGATGATCTGGTCGCCGAACCAGGTCATGCCCATCATGTGGGCGGCCATCTCGTGGAGATCCTCGCCGCCGCTCGCCCGAACATTGGTCTTCCAGCCGAGGATCTCGCTCGCGAAGCCCATGCCCGATCGGACTCCCATCCCATCGAAATGCAGCGACTGCTCAACCATGCGGAACTCGTCGAAGGGCGCAGGCCCGTACCGATCCTGGAAGTGCTCGATCGCGTCGAGCAACGCCTCTGCGAACGGCTCGAGCGCGTGCGTGTGGTCGGCGTCGTGCGCCATCAGCACATCGGGAACACCCGGCCGCGTGAACCGAGACTCCACGAGCCGCCCCGAAACCAGCGTCGCCCAGCCCCGGCTCGGCCGTTCGATCACGTACCGAAACCCGCGCCTGCCGGTCTCGTCTGTCCACGACTCGACGAGCGCACCCGGGTGGTACACCGTCTGATCCGGGTCGGTGGTGATGGCCATCTCCAGCCGGCGGACCCAGTCGAGATGGAACGTCGCGTGCGCCTGGCCGATGCCGATGCTTGGGTCCGGCGGCGACCATTCGGGGTCGAGACCGAACTTCCGCCGCTTCCAGGCCGGCTTGTGCTCGACGCGGTCCGTGTAGCCGACCGCGGGCATCAGCTGGATGTTCAAGAGCGATGTGCCGTTGCCGAGGACCTCGGTCGGTGCCACCTCGGGCACGCCGTCGTTCTTGGCGTGCACGGCGAACCCCGTCGGCGGCGCCCACGAGGTTTCGAATCGCATCGCCGTCTCTTCGCCCGGGGCAAGCGGTGGATCCAGGTAGATGACGCGGGCGTTGAGCACCTCGTCCGTTTCCGAAACAACGCCGCCGGGTATCTCGAGCGCGTCAACGCTGAGCCACGGCTCGGCGAGCACGAGCACCCGATCGATCGCGATGTTGTGCGGGTTGGCGAGCGTGAATGTGCCGCGCAGCTCGAACCGCCGCTCGCCGGGGTAGAGATCCAGTTGCGCAGTCATCTCGACGACCCTGGGCTGAGGCACGTTCCGCCATTCGTCGCCGTAAGCGTGCTCGACGCTGGCTTTCATCGCGTCGTCGTTGATGCGGGGCCAGGTGGCGTTGACCGTCGACTGCCACCAGATGTGCGAACCGATCGAGGCGAACGCCAGCAGTACGACCCCCGCGAGCCCGCCGCCTTTCGAGAGGAGCCTCGCGGGGAGCAGCCGGAAGCCGGGCGGATTCTCGTAGCCGCGCGAAAAAGCGAGCCCGCCAACGATTGCGATTAAGACGGCACCGAGCCCCCAGTACAGCAGCATCCAGAGGTGGGCCTCCCAGAAGTGCCCGTAGCCGTCCATCAACGAGTACCAGAAAAAGCTGCTCCGCCCGTATCGATAGAGAGGGTGATGCAGACCGAGCGCGTCGAGCCCGACCTCGGACAGATACGCAAGCATCACGACGCCTATCGCAATGTAGCGCCGTCCGATGAGGACCTGCGTCGTCAGCGCGAGAACAGACAGAAAGACGTAGTACGGCGCCGTCATGACGAAGCTGTCGGTCAGGTACAAGCCGGGCTCGAAGTCGTAGTAGCCATTGACAGTCTGGTAGAGCACCCCCACCGCGATCGAGACGGCCCAGAAGACCGCAACCACACCGATGAGTGCGAACAGCTTGGCCGTGTACCTGTGCCAGTCCCGCGTCGGCAGGACATCAAGCGCCGCATCGACCCGGTTCGCCCGCTCGCGCCAGATCAGGTCGCCCGAAAGCCACACGATCGCGAGCACGAGGATCTTGTCGAAGTAGAACCCGGTGTTGTGGACCAGCAGATCGGTGCTCGGCAGCGAGAATCGGTGCGTGACTGCGCTAGCGGCCGACCACCAGAGCGAGACCGCAAGCAGCACGAGCACGAGCACCGCGCCCGGCGTCCGTCGGATCGTCCGCAGCTCCCAGGCCAGCATCGTGCCGAACACGCCCAGCCATGACGGCATCGTTCGACCTGCGCCCGATCCAGAACGCGATCGCCTCAAAGCCGAGCCGGCTCGCGGCAGCCGCTCACGCATGGGGAACCCAGCAACGCCAACGCCGATGAGCACGACGGTGACGCCGAGCCAGATGATCCGATTGACTAGCAGGAGCCCGGCGAGCGGCGGAAAGAGGTTGTTGTTCTCAGCGACGGTGCGGCTCATTACGAACTCGGCCGATGCGATGCTGCCAAACGGGTCGAGCAGCGCGGCCGCCGTGAAAATGTCGTGGCGGAGCACGTCCTGGCCGAGCACCATCCGGACGGTGATCCATGCCGAGACCAGAAGGACCGCGGCTCCGTAGGCCGCTGCCTGGCTCTGCATACGGGACGCGACAGCAAAAGCAACCGCAGAGACGAGCAGAAAGTTGGGGATGATGAAGATCGTTGCGGCCGCGGTGTAGTGATCGATCGCGAGCGGCCCGACGAACTCCGGAGCGATCCCCGGCGCGAGCGAACCGATCATGACGCCCGGGATGAACAGAAGCCCCGAAAGCAGCACAAGCGCGGCGGCAACCAGAAACCGCCCCAGTGCCAGCGTACTTCGACTAGCGCCGGTCGTCAGGACCGTACCGGCTACGCGATTGGCTCGGTCCCTCGAGAAAGGCTCTGAGATTAGCCCCGCCGCGACGAGCACACCGAGCAGGCTGTAGATGATCGCACGCGTGGCGATCTGGTCCGCGCCGTTGATCAACATGCCGCCCTCGGCGGACCAGCCGGCCTGAACAGTGTCGCCGACCGCGAGCAGGAAGTACGCCGCGAGGCAGAACCAGACAAACGGCCTGCGGCGCTGCAGCCGCCATTCGTTGTGTATTTGAGCCAGGAGCGGCATGCTCGACATCACGCCGTGGAGCCTTCCAGCTTGCTCTGCTCACTCGCCGTCGGATCGCCGATGTAAAGGTTGTACAGGTCTTCGAGATCGGGCTCGGCCGGTTCGAAGCCCTCGGCGCGGAGGTCGTCACCGAAGGCTCGCAAGAGCAGTTCGCCCGAGTCCGGCCGCCACGAGAGGAGCCGGTACTTGGCCTGGGCTTCATCGATCGCCTCGAGGCCGACGTGCCTGGACCAAACCTTGCCTGCCAGTCCCGCGACGAGCAACCCGGGGTCGCCCTGCAGCTTGATCTGGCCCTCCTCCAAGAGGGCCATCTGTGAGCAGAGCCCCGCAACATCCTCGACAATGTGCGACGAGATCAACAGCACGCAGCCCTCGGCCGCCTCGGCGAGCATGGTCTGGAACCGGCGTCGCTCGGTCGGGTCGAGGCCCGCGGTTGGCTCATCGACGATGACCAGCCGCGGCTGGATCAGGAAAACCGTCGCGATGCCAAACCGCTGCCGCATGCCCCCGGAATACGTATCGAGTCTTCTGTGTGCGACATCGGCGAGGTTCACGCGCTCAAGTTGCTCACCGATGACCTCGCGGCGCCGCCGGCCAGGCCCGATGCAGCGCAGCCCCGCGAGGTAATCGAGCATCTCCCATGCCGTCACTCTGGGGTGCACACCGGCATCCTGCGGCAAGTACCCGATGACCTCCCTCGCTCGCATCGGCTCACCGAGCAAGTCGATGCCGTCCAGCGTCGCGGTGCCCGATGTCGGCTGCTGAAGCGTCGCGAGCGTGCGCATCAGCGTCGATTTCCCGGCACCATTCGGACCGAGGAGGCCGAACATGCCGTTGTCGATGGTCAGGTCGACTTCAGTGAGAGCGCGGACACCGTCACGCCCGTACGTCTTTGACAAGCCCTCAACCACAAGCATGCGGCTGCCCTTCCTTGCTGGAATCGCGTCGAGCCGAGCCGCATCACCGCGCGCCGAAGGCGGCCGACCTGGATGGCATGTAGTTCCCGGGCTCGATCACGATAATATGTGTCATGTCCTTCCCATCGACGTGGGACGAGACGAGCAGTAACCGATGACGGTAGGCCATCATGCGATTAGCAGCCGGGCTCGATGGGTGGCAGCAATCACCGAGAGGCATCTCGACTGACCGATCGCCACTGCATGGAATCAAGTATCGCCTGCCGGGACGGCTCGATCCGCCTACAGATCCCGCCATCTATGTGGGCCAGGAGTGTGCGATTTGCTATGCGGCATCCGGGCAGCATTCCGAGACTCGAATGACCGGGTACGCCAGCCTTCGATCACCGCGTACGTGTCGCCGATGCAGCGTGATCCGCGGTTGTTCACCTCCTCTCTGTAAGACCAATCTTGGCTCTGGAAGTGGCCTGCCCGCTTCCGCTTCGATCGGTGTCAGGATACCGTGGGCAGTATGGGGGCGGAACCGGTTGTGCCAATCGCGATAGCCATCAAGCCGATGCTGGATAGCGGCGCTCGCGAGCGGCAGCCAAGCCCGCCGCGCCCATCGCTTTACGTTGCGGAAGACCCGCTCGACCTTTGCATTGAGGTGCCAGGTCCGGACTTGGCAGCGAACATGTGTCAGACCAAGTCCTTGGACTCGGCTACGAAAGCGCACACGGAACTGGCTGCCATGATCAGTTACGAGGAACCGCGGCACTGTTTCACTCTTCTCCGCAGCCTGCTCGACCAACTCCGCGATGTCACTCGTGGTCGGCCTGTGGCCAAAGACATGCAATGCAACGATCCTGCGGCTAAAGCCGTCGACGATCGCCGCGATCTCGTATCGCTTCCACAGCACACGCAGATCAGTCATGTCGAGGTGCCCGACCTGGTTCGGCTGGGTCGGGTGCTGAACATGCTTTGGTGCCTTCGTGACGCGAGAGCAACCTACTGCATTGCCAGGTCTCTCGGGAGGCTCTTCCTGAAGCACACGTCTGACCGACGTCCGGCTGATCGTGATGCCGGCTCTGACGATGTGCCTTGCAATCGTGCGGGTGCCGAACTCGGGCTCGGGGAAGGCCACTCGGATCTCGTGGATGAGCCGGCGGACGCCGTCGTGGATCCGGTTCCAGGGCGGACGCCCCAGCACCTGCTCAGCTCGCAGCTTGTCCTCAACAGCCCTCTGCCAATTGCGGATCGTGTTGGGATGGACAACGAACCGCTGAGCGGTTTCCTTGGTCGACCATCCACGCAGTCTCATGACCTCGAGAATCTGGGCTCGCTCGGTGGGCGCGTAGAACGGTCGCTGATGACTCGGCTTCCGCCGGCGTTGGGATCGGAAGACATCGAGCTCGCGTTCGAGAAGGGCCGCATCGTGACTCGCTCCGTCGCGCTGGCCCATCATCCGCACGATCGGGGAGGCGTGATCCAGCATCCTCGTCCTCGCAAGGACCGCGGCACGCATGAAAGTGGTCGCGATTCCGTCGGCTACCGCCCAAGGAGACCGGTTCAACTCCGACATGTCGACTCCCCACGGCTGTTGTCCGGTCAATACAGCCGGACATTTTCAATCGGTGTCCCAGCATGCACTTACGGTCAGAACACCTGTCCCGGACCGGACACATCGGACACCACAAAGGGGATCCACAAACTCGCTGGCCCACGACGCACAGGGTAGAAAGGAGGACATCCCAGCTCATCGCCCCAATTACGCCGGTAGAGGATCAATGACAAAGGCCGCCCCATGGCGGCCCGAGAGACTGTTCGACATATCTGGGATCGCCCACCGCTCGTTACCAGACGCCAAATTCAAGATCTCTTCGATAGACCGGAATGGAAGGCCTCCTCAAGGCGATATACTGATGACGTGCACCGATTGCTGGTCATCATTGCCGCAACCCTTCCCGCGCTGGCCTCCATGCAGGGCGTGGTGCTGTCGGTCTGCGAGAGCTGTGAGTGGAGCAGTTCAGCCGTTGAGACCTCGATAGCGTCTTCTGAGATAGCGTCTTCTGAGATAGCGTCTACTGATCAAGGCGGGTGCTGCGGAGTCGAGACAGGATCGATGCCATCTGATCAGGAAGACCGCCCTACGAATCACCCGTGCCCGGATGACGATTGCCCTCGCCCGTGCTGCTCGGCGGTGAAGGCGCCCGTGCATTCTGTAAGCACCCCTCCCGCATGGATCATGGCAGATACGCGCGAGCATCTTTCGCCAGACGAAACGATGCGGGTTGCCTCGGCTTACCTCGAACGACTGCCCAAGCCTCCAAGACACGCGAAGTCCATCTAACAGGACCGGTGCGCGCACAGCGCACTTCTCTCGCGTCAATCTTGGAGGTATCCAATGGACCCCGCATATCTTGGTGGCCTCGTTCAGGGCTCTGGGCCTCGATCTCGGTTCGGTTCCAAGCTCATCGTCGCCGCAGTCCTCGTAGCAATCATCGGCGTGGTCGCATGGTCGGCCTTGCCGGTACTTCGTCCCGCGCGATCGGTAGAGGTTGTTCAGGCGGTTTTCGTTCGTACGGATGCCTCGAAGCCGGCGGACGAATCCGACCGACCCCAGAAAGACGTGCCCACGGTCCAAGCACCCGGATGGCTTGAGGCTGAGCCGTTCTATATTGCCTGCACCGCGCTGGCTGATGGGATCGTCGAGTCGATCGATGTCCTCGAAGGCGACTACGTCGAGCGTGGCGAGATCGTCGCGCGCATGGTCGCTGAGGACTCGCAGATCCGTCTCCAAGTTGCCGAAGCCGAACTCGCGGATGCCCACGCAGCGCTCCGTGCTGCCGAGGTCGAACGACGCGCTGCCGAGGAGACACTTCAGGAACCGGTCGAGCTCCAGCGAGCGGTCGCGTCCCGCCAAGCCTCCGTCGCGGAGAACGATGCGGAGCTCGCGTTGCTGCCATCGCTGATTGAAGCGGCTTCTGCAACTCTGAAGCGGTTCGAAGAAGAGGCGGCGCGGGTTCGACGATCGCAGCAGGGTGGCGCGGCGAATGAACTCGAACTGATAGTTGCTGAGCAGCGCGAGGCGTCACAGCGTGCCGAGGTCGATGCGCTTCGGGGAAGAGAGCCGCTGTTGCAGGCACGAGCTGAGCGCTTACGGGCCGAACTTCATGCCGCGGAGCGGAATCTGGAGCTCCGGATTGAGGATCGTCGCCGACTGCATGCTGCGGAGGCAGCCGTCGAGCTTGCAACTGCGGCAGTGGCGCGTGCGGAAGCTCGCCGGGCCGATGCGTCGCTCGAGCTGGAGCGAATGACGATCCGTGCACCGATTTCTGGGTATGTGCAGCGGCTCCACAAGGTGCCGGGTGACAAAGTTGTTCGCATGATGGACGCGTCACACTCGTCGCACGTCGCCCACCTCTACAACCCGGAGCAGCTCCGCGTGCGAGTGGATGTGCCGCTGGCCGATGCCTCGCATATCTCGATCGGGCAGCCATGCGAGGTGGTCGTCGAGGTTCTTCCCGACCGCGTCTTCCGCGGCGAGGTGCTCCGGGCGACCCATGAGGCCGATCTCCAGAAAAACACGCTCGAGATCCAGGTCAAGGTGCACGAACCGGACCCTCTGCTTCGGCCCGAGATGTTGACACGTGTGAAGTTCCTTTCAGGATCCGAAGGTGCTGCGAACACCCCAGATCGTGAGACTGAGAACCGGACCGATGTACTGCTCCCCGAGCGCGTCATCGAACAGAGCGACGGTGGATCACGCGTATGGGTCGTGCGGGATCGCAGGAACGACCGGGGGGTGCTCGATCCGGCTCCTGTTGATGTCGTGAGCCGCGAGGGTGGAGGCTGGGTTCGCGTCCGAGGCGGTGTTCAGCCCGGGGACCTGATTGCTGTTGGTCTGGCTAATCCCCAAGCTGGCGAACGAGTGACTGTATCCGGCATGGCCGAGGTCGACCGAGGAGGTGCATCGTGACCACGCTGATTGAGTGCCGTGCGCTCACACGCGAATACCGGAAGGGCGAGGAGATCATCAGGCCGCTCGACGAGTTGAACCTCGATGTACCACGGGGGGACTTTCTTGCGCTGATGGGACCGAGCGGGAGTGGCAAGACAACGCTGCTCAACCTGATCGCGGGTATCGATTCGCCAACGAGCGGCGACCTTGTCATCGACGGGTCGAACATCGGGGCGCTAAGCCGCAAGAAATTGGCGGCGTGGCGATCGAAGCACGTCGGCTACGTGTTCCAGCTCTACAACCTGGTCCCTGTGCTGACGGCATACGAGAACGTCGAGCTCCCGCTGTTGCTGCATCCTCTGAGCCGGCGCGAACGGCACGACCGGATCATGACGGCCCTCGATCGTGTCGGGATTGCCGATCGCCAGAGCCACTTTCCGCGTCAGCTCTCGGGCGGACAGGAACAGCGGGTCGCGATCGCGCGGGCGATCGTGACCGATCCAGAGATCATCGTCGCCGACGAGCCCACGGGTGATCTGGACAAACCGTCTGCGCACGCGGTCATGAGGCTGCTGCAAGAGTTCAATCAAGAGTCAGGCAAGACGATCATCATGGTGACGCACGACCCGAAGACCACCGAGTACGCCGCGAGGACGCTCCACCTCGACAAGGGGCGATTGGTTAAGAGTTCGGAGGGCGCGGAGCGCCTCGCTGCCGAGGAGGTGCCAGCATGAGCCCCGCACGCTTCTTCCCATACGTCATCAAGCAGATCTCGCGACACAGAGTGCGGTCCGGGCTCACGATCGCCGGTATCGCGACTGCGATGTTCCTGTTCACTGCGGTGCAAGCCATGAACGCGGGAGTCACGCAGGCAACCTCCGCGACTGCGAACGACACGACCCTCGTGGTGTACCGCGAGGACAGATACTGCCCTGCTACGAGTCAGCTCCCCCAAGACTACCAGCGCCGGATCGAATCGGTGGACGGTGTTCTCAGCGCGACACCCATGAAGATCGTTGTCTCGAACTGTCGGACCAGCCTCGATGTGGTCACGTTCCGGGGTGTGCCCAAGGACGAGTTCATTGCGGAACGCCGCGATAAGATCGAGCTGATCGAGGGCTCGTTTGAAGATTGGCAACGACGCACTGATGCGGCTCTCGTGGGCGAGACTCTCGCGAGCCGACGCGGTTTCGAGCCGGGCATGACATTCAATGCTGCCGGGATTACCGCGTATGTCGCGGGCATCATCCGCTCGGACGACCCTCAGGATCACAATGTCGCGTACACCGCGCTGCCGTTTGTCCAGCTTGCCGGGCGAGACCAACTCGGTATCGTGACACAGTTCAACGTCATGGTCGAAGACGCGTCGATGCTTGATCGTGTTGCTGATGAGATCGATCTGTTGTTTGCCAACGCTCAGGAACCCACGGCCACGTTCACCGAGAAGGCGTTCATCGGAACGGTTGCCGATGACATCGTCGAACTCGTTGGTTTTGCACGCTGGCTCGGGCTGGGGTGTCTCGCGGCCGTGCTCGCTCTTGTGGCAAACTCGATCGTCCTAAGTGTGCAAAGCCGGGTCTCGGAGCATGCCGTACTTCAGACGCTCGGATATTCAGGCGGGCAGGTTGCGATCCTGATCGTCGCCGAAGGACTCTTGCTGGCTCTTGCCGGCGGTGGCATCGGCGCTGCCGCGGCCGTCGGTGTTGCCCACTACAGCAACATCGCGATGTCCGTCGAGGGCATATCCATTCCTGTGGCGGCAAGCAGCGGCCTCCTGCTGTCGGGTCTGCTCGTATGCGGTGCGATCGGCGTGTTGGCCGGACTCTTCCCGGCATGGCAAGCATCGCGGCGCGAGATCGCTGCGTGCTTCCGGGCGGCGTGAGGATGAGCATGAGACAGCTTCCATTTCATTACGCCTTTCGGAACCTCGGACGCAGCGGCGTTCGGCTGGCTGCTTCGCTCGTTGGCTCATCACTCGTGGTGTTGCTGGTTCTGGCTTCGGGCGGCTTCATCCGAGGCATGCAGCTCACACTCTCGCAGGACGCGGGGCTGCACGAGAACGTCATGATTCTCGGTACGGGAAGCGAAGAAGGCGTCGAGCGATCGCAGATCGACAGCTCGGTGGAGGGCATCGCTGCGGCGAGTATCGCGGGGATCAAGCAGCGAGCCGGCGTCATCTATGCCTCACCAGAGATTCACGCGGCCTTACCCATCCGGGAGGACAGTGCGAGCGACGAGAATCGCGTCGCTGTGATGCGGGGTGTTCGGCCTGTCGCGTTGCTGGTGCACCCGCAGGTTGAGATTGTCGATGGGCGTGCACCACGGCCGGGTCGTGACGAACTCATGGTCGGCGACTTGGCTGCGACCCGGCTCGGCTTGCCCGACGACCGGCTCGCGCTTGGACGTACTGTCCACTTTGACGATCGTGACTGGACGGTGGTCGGGCATTTCAGCGCACCAAACACGGTGATGAACGCTGAGATCTGGCTCCCGCTCACAGACCTCCAGATCGCGACCAATCGGTCAGCTTCCCTGTCATGCGTGATCGTCACGCTCGACGATTCGGCACAGGCCGATGCATTCGCGGAGGTGGATCTCTTCGCAAAGAGCCGTCTCGATCTTGAGATCACGGCGATACGGGAGCACGAGTACTACGCCTCGATCGCTGCGTTTTACGGACCAATCCGGTTCATGGTCATCGTCACGGCCATACTCATCGCCTCGGGCGGCATACTTGGCGGTCTTAACACGATGTATGCCGCGTTCGCCGCTCGGGTTCGTGAGGTTGGGATGCTTCAGGCGCTCGGCTTTACCAGGATCGCGATCGTCGCCAACCTGACCGAAGAGTCTGTGTTTGCTTCGGCGTGCGGCGCGCTCATCGGAACGCTCCTTGGTTTGTTGCTGCTCGATGGCATCGCGGTTCGTTTCTCGATGGGTGCCTTTGCCCTCGTCATGGACGCACCCGTCGTGCTCATCGGCGTTGCTGGTGGGCTGCTCGTCGGCCTCGTCGGAGCGATCCCGCCCGCTGTTCGTTGTCTACGCCTCCCGGTCAACGAGGCGTTGAAGTCATTCTGATCGTTTCACTCGTTGTCATGAAAGGCACTGCCATGCGACTCACCCATCTGATAACCGTCACCGTCATCGCACCCGCGATTCTCGTGCTCGCAGGTTGCAGCGAAGGAAACACGGATGCCGCAGCGAGCAGTTCCACTTCGGATGCTGCTTGGGTCCTCGCGTCGGAGCCCGCCAACGCCACGCCTGTGTCGACAATCAAAGCCTCCGCTTCTGAAGGCGATCAGGTCACAATAAGAGGACGTATTGGTGGCCGGATGGAGCCGATGAGCCCAGGCAGCCCTGTGTTCACAGTCGTCGACTTGGCAGTCCCGCACTGCGGCGAGATCCCGGGCGACAACTGCCCAGCACCTTGGGACTACTGCTGCGAAACCCCCGAGTCGATGGCTGCAAACACAGCCACGATTCAGCTCGTTGGCAGCGACGGCAGCCCGCTTGATGCAAGCCCGGCCGAGCACGGCTTCGAGCCGCTCGACGAAGTCGTCATCGTTGGCGTTGTCGGCGCTCGGCCGGACGAACGAGTCCTCACCATCCGCGCGACGGGTGTGCACCGTGTGCAGTGATTTGGCAGCAAGTAGTATCACGGCGTGAGTTGCTGCCATAACTACACCTGATCGCCGCGGAGTAGCTAGGGCATCGCTTGGCCTTCGTTAATTGGTCCGCGGAGAACACTCCCGCAACTCGGAGGTTACGTTTGAGCCTAGAACTGGCATTGATTCGTCAATCCGAAGCGGTTCGAATCGCATCAGATGATTGGAGATTGATCGACGCAAGATTCTTGTGAGCAGGCATTTATCGACGCTGATCCCATCTGCGACTCATGGGCTGTGCCCGGCCGATCTCGGTCGAGTGTCTCTCAGCGCGATTCGAGGGATGGCCCGGCGCGAAGATCAGGCGATCGCGGCGAGATGCTTGAGGCCGAGCGATCGTGCCTGCCGAGACCTGTCCAGGTCCTTCGCGGCTTTGAGCTGATCCTCGAGCGTGACGCGCGGCGGGAGGGTTCCGGACAAGGCGTGTTGGACTGTATCCGGGCCCAAGTTGGTCAGCGGGAGCAGCTTGAGGATCCGAGTCCGGGCAACGGGTTTGATGTGCTCCCCCGACTCAACCAACTCGTCGTACCATCTGTATGCGAGTCCGATGGCTTCGACGATGCGCTGTTTGGGCGAGGGCTTCGACGGAACGACCAAATCCTCGCCCTCAGGCGAGAGAACGATCCGGCGACCATCCAGATTCTTGATCTGAATCTCCATCTCAAGATCGATCCAGCAACCGCTCTCGACGGCTCGCGGCCTGCGTGGGCAGTTGGGAATGGAGTCGGAGTGCCCATCTGAAGTCCTGAAGCGTTGCGCTTTCGTGCAGACCGTCGTAGACCTCCGTCTTGCCATCCCGCGAATGCGTGATCGTGCCGATGTAGACCGGGTTGGTCAGGATGCCATGGACGTACTTCTGTGACAGCGGCTTGCCGCCGTGCTCTCCGGTGCGGGCTCAGAAGTTTCCCGAAGCGAATTCCTGAAGCATCGCCTTATCCAGTTGGGCCTCGGCCAGGAGCTTCTTCAGGCGAGCATTCTCACACTCAAGCTCCTCGAGCTTCTTCGCCTAGTCGGTCTTGAGACCGCCCCACTCCCTGCGCCACCGGTAGTACGTCTGCTCGCTGACGCCCATTTTCCGGCAGACATCCCGGACGGCAGCGCCGCCCTCGGCTTGCTGCAGCGCAAACGCGATCTGCTCCTCGGTGAACCTGCTCTTCTTCATCAGATCGACCTCCGTACAGAGGCCGGCTTGTCTCGATATCTCTCACCTTCTGCGCGGATCAGGAAACGGGTACGAGCGCACTAGGCACTTGGACCTGACAGGTGTCGTCGAACAGCCCCGCCTGACCGGGGACATCCTGGGTTCGGACCGTCCAGGCTCCGATCCGGGCGACGCTGTCTTATCGAGCAAGTGTGGAAAATGCGTTGGCACCAGTCGCGACTGCTCTTTCGGGTTCGACGAGAACAAGCTCGATCTGATCGGACGCGTCTGTGTGTGTCGTGCTCAGCAGCAGTCGGCCTCGGAACTCTGTTGCCCTCAGGTGGCGTGGTGAGACCGGGATGTCATCGACGAGCACCGACCACGCCTGCGTCTCCGGATCAAAGACTTCGATGGTGTAGTTCGGCTCGAACCCGCCGCCTTCTTTCGGTGACGACCCGCCGACCAGATACAGAAGCCCGCCGAGTTCAACGAGCGTGGGTGAGAGACGCGGCCGTGACGGGCACGGGATCTCGGAGAACGTCTTGCTTGTGAAATCGAACGCGAAGCAGTCGCTCACCGTTTGGAAGTTCTCCTTCATGCCGCCCACGAGGTAGTACGTGTCCCCAAGAATCACGCCGCCGAATGCCCTCCGCGGGCCGGGCAGTATCACATCCGATTCAGTTAGTTTCAGTTTGCCGTCGGCCATCTCCCCCGATAGCACCGTGGTCAGGTGGCGGAACTGGTCGCCTTCCGGCCGACGGGAGTCGTAGTCGAGGCCGCCGAAGGCCCAGTAGGTCTCGCCGTGGCGGACCAGCCCGTACTGACTCCGTGGCGTGGGCATGACGACGCCCAGCTCGGACCATGCTCGGTCGTCGAAGTCGTACAGAAAGCCGTGGTCGAATGTGCGTGCGACCGCGCCGTCGTGCCCGAACCCGCCGATGGCTAACGCCGCGTCGCCGTCGGCGGTCATCGCAGTCTTGATGGTCTGCCTGTTCGCGGGCAGCGGCTCGATCTCACGCCATTCGAGCCCGCTGAGTGAAAGGCGGTAGCCTTCGCTCAGGAAGTTGTCTGGCTCGAAGTCGTGCTGCCCGGTGCTGTTGTTGCCGCCGAACATGTAGAGCCAACCGTCCTCCAAGAACATGCCTTGGCGGTTCTTCGCGACCGACGGCGAAGGCAGCGTCCAGTGCGCAACGACTTCGCCTGGCGTCGGCTGACCGTCGAGGTCGATCCGCTCCGCGTGCACGGGCCGCATGCCTCGGGAGATCCCGCCGAAAAAGTAGACATCGCCGGCGCTGTCGGCCGCCACCTGGTGGAAGAAGCGGGGGAAAGTCAGCGCGCCGACCTGTGACCAGGCCGAGTCAGACTCGGGCGACCATGCGTGGACCGAGCCATCCGAGCCCGACGCGATGATCCGCCCGCCGGACACATCCGCCGCCATTCCGAACGAGGTACCTGGGAATTCGGGGCCGCTCGACCACTCGCCGGTTGTGGTGTTGTAGATGTCGACCCGGTTGGTGAGCCGGCCTGCACTGGTCATTCCGCCAAGCACAACGATCGAGTCACCAACAACAACCGATGCGAGCGCCCGACGCGAGAACGGCGCATCGATCTCTCGCCAGGCCGTGTTCGGGTTTTCGAGATCGAGCGCGAGCATGGACTCGCTCCATGACCGATCGCCTGTCTCGTCGTCAAGCGTCCATCCGCCGACCACGAAGAGCGTTGAGCCGATGATCGCCGTGTCGTGCGACGAGCGGCCAGTCGGCAGGTCCGGCAGCGATGTCCATTCGCCCGTGCTCGGATCGAATGCCTCGGCCGTGCGCAGCGAATCGAGTTTCTGTGGCTCGCCGCGCATGTTTCGAGCGACCAATCCGCCTGTGCGGATGATCGTGCCGTTCCATTCCTCGAGCGGGCAGCTCTGCAGCCCTTGCGTCTCACCGAGATGCTCGATGTGGGACGGATTGAGCAGGTTGAACCTATAGAACGCCTTCGACTGCGCCTCGTGGTAGTAATCGTGCGGACGACCCGCGTAGCCGCCCATGATGTACAGCCAGCCATCGCTGTACACCGAGCCAAAACTCGTCGTGGGGTGCGGCAAGATGAACGCGGGTTCACCGATGTGCTTGTGAACAGATGGATCGATCTCCGGCGGCTTGGTGAAGTGCTGCGCCCGAGCGGCGGCGGCACCGACGAGCAAGGCGATCGAAGCGGTGATCCGGATTGAATGTGCGAGCTGCATGATGATCCTCGGGTGTTTCGAAAGAGCGGGATTCTGTGATCTGTCAAGTTGCGATGGAGTGCGTGGAGCGGGTTCGCTGAGAAGTGTTATGTCGCCCGTTCCAGCGCGA
>JBCDEF010000026.1:0-19095 GCA_039179915.1 Planctomycetota bacterium
CGACGAAGCCGTTGCCGACGCCGGGCTGGGCGCCCTCGAAGTGCAGGCCGACGAAGGCGAGGTGCTCGCGGCGCTCGCGGTGGTTGACCATCGAGACGCCGCGGTCGGGAACGATCAGGCGCGGGCGGGGGCCTTCGCCGTAGGTCTTGACGACCATCGGCTCGGACTCGCTGCGACCGGACTTCTTCCAGGCGCCGATGCCCTCGTTGAACGTGTCGCCGCGTCGGATGAGAAGCCAGTCGGGGCGTCCGTCGCGGAGAAGGGCCTTGCCGCGTTCGATGGTGCGGACGGCGGTCTCGGGGGTGCGGCCGTTGTTGTTGTCGTCGCCGTCGGCCGAGACGTGGATCTTGACCGTGTCGGGGCTGGCGGTGAACTGGGTCCAGCCGTCGACGACCTTGTTGTTGCCGGCGTCCCACTCCGAATCGTCGTCGTCCGAGTTGTCGTCGTCGTTCGTGCCGTCGTCGCCGGGCTGGTCGCCGCCGGCGTTCTCGTCGGTGTCCTCGGCGTTGTCTTCGCCGTCGTTCGCGCCGTCGTCGGACGCGGGGCTCCAGCCGCCGGTCTGCGTGAACTCGCTGACGACGGCGAAGTAGTCGGAGCCGTCGATCCGGCCGTCGTCATTGACATCGGCGCGGGAGTCGTTGGCCAGGTAGAACTCGTACCACTGCATGAGCGCCTCGGGCACGTTGCCGGCGTTCTGCTGGAACTGCTGTCCGAGCTGGTTCATAAACGGGTCGCTGCTGCTGGCGGGCTGGCCGGCCTGCTTCTGCGGGGCCTTGGGCTCGGCCTTCTTCTCGACCCAGCGGACGACTCGTCGGCCGTTGGGTAGGGTGACGACCACGCGTTCACGGACGGTGTCGGCCGCGGGCGACGATTGCGCGGCGGCCGGCGTGGCCGTGCCCGCCGCCGACGTCAACGCAAGGATCAGGGCTGCGGCCTTGATCGAGATCAAACGTGTCATGTCCTGCTCCCTCATGAATTCCGGTGCTTCCATCCCGCCGCTAGCGTCGGTTCTCCATCGCCCCGACATCGCAATTCGGGGAAGCACCGCGCCTTCTCGGACGGTCGCGCGAGCGAGCTATCCCCCCGCTTTGGCTAACCGGCACAACCATCCCCCTGTTGGGGGACATCCCCGCCGACCGGGCCGCCGATCGGCCCCGGTTCCAGAGAGCACCTTGCGGCCCGAACCGGGGCAGGCAAGGCGTTTCCGCGTTGATCGCCCGATTGTCGCAGAGAACGCAGCGGTCCGCCTCGCCCAGAGACATCGGCCGGAGTTGCCCCCCGGGGCTGGCCGGGTCGGCCCCGGCCCGGAATGATGCCACGCCCTCGGCTGGAGATCCAGATCACCATCACGACCAACACCGCGATCAACCCCGGACAACCGATGCTCGATACCACTGTGATGCTCAGTTCGATGCACATACTGATCCCTCCAGCGGGTAAATCCCGCGTCCGGCGGGCCGGCGTCCGCCGAGCGGGACGGGCGGCCTTGGCGGTGAGCTGTGGGTGAGCACGGGACCAGTCCGACGCGGTCAGCGGGGGCACCGATGGGTCGGCGGTACGCGCTGATCTGCCCCTGCCGGGACGAGGCCGAGCACGCGCAGGCGACGATCGACTCGCTGGCGGCCCAGACTGAGCCGCCGACGCTGTGTCTGTTCGTTGACGACGGGTCGACCGACGAGACGCCGGCGATCCTGGCGGCCGCGGCCGAGCGGTACCCGTGGCTGACGGTCCTCACCCGCGAGAACCGCGGCGAGCGGAAGGTCGGGCCGGGCGTGGTCGAGGCGTTCAACGCCGGCTACGAGTCGATCGACCGGGACTCGTTCGACTACGTCTGCAAGATCGACGCCGACCTGGAGTTCCCCCCCCGCTACTTCGAGCGGGTGCTGGACAAGATGGCCGAGCACCCGCGGATGGGCAACTACTCGGGCAAGCTGTTCCACCGGCTCGACTCGGGCCGGCTGATCAGCGAGCCGACCGGCGACGAGAACGCGGTGGGCAACGCCAAGTTCTACAGGATCGAGTGCTTCGACGACATCGGGGGGTTCGTGCAGCACGCCGGCTGGGACGGGGTCGACGGGCACATGTGCCGAGCGAAGGGCTGGGTCGCGCTCTCCGAGGACCACCCGGACACGCGGATCATCCACCGGCGGCTGATGGGCTCGTCGTTCAAGGGCGTCTTCCATGGTCGGCAGCGCTGGGGCAAGGCCAAGTGGTACATGGGCACGGGGCTGTTCTACATGCTGTTCGTGACGGCGTACCGGATGAAAGAGAAGCCTGTCTTCGTCGGCGGGCTGGGGATCCTGATTGGCTACCTCAGGTGCATGCTGACCGGCTACGAGCGGTGCGGGACGCCCGAGTTCCGCAGGCAGGTCCGGGCGTTCGAGCACCGGTCGCTTCGGATCGGCAAGTCGGCCGCGGCGCGGGAAGCGAACGAGCGGATCCGCCGCGCGTGGGACGCGGACGGACAGGACAGCAGCCGGCACGGTGGCACGGCGGCCTGATGGACCGGAGAGCGGCAGACTTCGATCGCGTGACGCTCGCCGGCGCGTGGGTGCACGCGGTCACGATGGAGCAGGCGCTCAATCGGATTGTCGCCGATGCCTCGGATGGACTCGGCGGGTGGGTCGTGACGCCCAATTTGGACATCCTGCACAAGCTGGTCCACGACCGGTCGTTTGTCGAGCTGATCGAGCCGGCGACGCTGCGGCTGGCCGACGGCATGCCGCTGGTGTGGGCGAGCCGTCTAAAGGGCACGCCGCTGCCCGAGCGCGTGGCGGGGTCGGACCTGATCGGCCGGCTGAGCGAGCGGGCGGCCGGGGCCGGGCTTTCGGTCTTTCTGCTCGGCGGGGACGAGGGCATGGCCGATGCGGCTGCCGCTGAGCTGGCTCGGCGTTTTCCGACGCTGAAGGTGACCGGGACGCTCTGCCCGCCGTTCGGCTTCGAGCGCGACGAGGCCTACATGACACGGCTCGTCGAGACGCTGATCGAAGCGGGACCGGCGATCGTGTTCGTCGGGTTGGGGTGCCCGAAACAGGAGCGGTTGATCCGGATCCTTAGAAAGGACCTGCCGTCGGCGTGGTTCCTGGGCATTGGGATCTCGTTTTCATTCCTCGCCGGCGAGGTCGAGCGGGCGCCGGGCTGGCTTCAGCGGCTCGGGCTGGAATGGGCACACCGGCTGGTGCAGGAGCCGCGGCGGCTGGCGCGGCGGTACCTCGTGGTCGGGATCCCGTTTGCGGTGCGGCTGCTGTCGGGGTCGGTGCTGGCCCGGGTTGCGGCCCGGTTCCGGGGGTAATCCGGTCCGGTTCGGCCGAACGCCCCCGGTCCGGGTGCGTACCGTGCGAGTCGGGGGTTCGATCGGGCGATACATCTCAGGGCGTGCGCGTGATGTCGTCTGTGCGCGGAGGGTTTGCGTCGTGGGAGAGCCCGGGGGGCTCAAAAATGGACCGGAGATCGCCGCCTGCGTGCTGCTGGCGGGCGGTCTGATTCCGAGCCCGCTCGTGGAGCAGGCGCGGCGTCCGGTGCTCGACCTGTGGCTGACGGCCCGGCAGACCGTGTTCGGTCGGTGGTGCGATGTGCTGTTCGATTCAACCTGTCATGGCTCGCAGCTCGGCGGCAGCCGGCCGATGATCCATGTGGTGCACAGCGGCCCGCCGTTCGCACCGGCGACGGACTACAGCGACCCGCGGTTCGAGGTTCTGACACAAGAGGAGCCGGGGTCGTTCCGCGGCCCGGCGGGTGTGCTCCGGGATGTCACCGGGGGCTACGGACCGGACGATGTGATCCTGGTCGCCGAGGCGGCGCGGTACATGGCCGGCACGCTGGGGCAGCTCCTGGACGATTGGGAGCGGACCCGGTGCGATGCGCTGATCGCGTGCCACCCCGACGGCCGGCCGACGGGCATCATGCTGATCCGTCGAGGCACACTCGAGCTTGTCCCGCCGGTGGGGTACATGGATATCAAAGAGCAGTGGCTGCCGGCGTTGCAGCGGGCGGGGCTGACGCTGTGGACGAGCGAGACGCGGGACTTCCAGCCGTTTCCGCTTCGGAAGCGGAGCCAGTTCTTGGAGGCGTCGGCGATTGCGTCGGGTGTCGGCGGTCCGGGGTCTGCGGCTTCGGTTGTTGGCCCGCCGCGGCTGCTGCGGGGGCCGCTGGACCGCGCGCGGGTGGCCGAGAGCGCCACAGTGGCCGAGGGCGCGGTTGTGGTTGATGCGGTGGTGATGCCCGGTGCGCAGATCGGTGACGGCGCTGTCGTGGTCCGGTCGGTCGTGTGTGCCGATGCCGTGGTGCCGGCGGGCAGCCGGGTGATCGAGGAGGTCGTGCCGTGCGCCGCATAAGCGTTGTTTGGTGGACAACACCATGTGACCGGGTGTCGAGGCATGGCCTCGGCGGGGGGCGGCGATGACGCACGCGCTGCGGACCTGGCGTCCGACCGACGGTTTCGCGCTCGCCGGCCTGGTGCTGGCGGCGGTGGTCTCGTGCTACGGGGTCTGGTGGTACACCTTCGCGACCGGGTGGCAGAACCCGGAGCAGTCGCACGTGCTGCTGGCGGTGCCGATCGTGCTGTGGCTGACGTGGATCCGCCGGGCGCGGCTGGCGACGGTGACGCCCCGGTGGTCGCTGTGGGGCCCGGGGGTGATCGCGGCCGGCTGGGTCGTCGGCGAGGTCGGGCTTCGGTACGGGTACGACCTGCTCTGGCACCTTGGCGCGCTGGCGCTGGTCTGGGGCGCGGTGCTGTCGATCACGGGGCCGCGGCTGCTGGCCCGGTTTCTAGTGCCCGTGGTCGCGTCGCTGGCGATCCTGCCGATCCCGGGGCAGATCCGGATGCAGATCGCCGGCCCGCTGCAGGACATCAGCGCGGTGTGCACACAGTTCCTGCTCGAGATCGCGGGCGTGCCGGTGGCCAGGACTGGCAACGTGCTGCAGATCAACGGTGAGAACGTGGCGATCGCCGAGGCGTGCAACGGGATGCGGATGGTCGCGGCGCTGGGCGTGGTGACCTACACGTTCGCGTTCTCGATCCCGGCCAAGCCGGCGGTGCGGGCGATGCTGCTGGCGATCAGCCCGCTGCTGGCGGTAATCGTCAACATCGTGCGGCTGATGCCGACGGTGCTGTTTTACGGCTACGCCGACGCGGGGTTCGCGGATCTGTTCCACGACCTCTCGGGGTGGCTGATGATGGTGGTGGCGTTGGGCGTGCTGTGGTCGTTTATGCGTCTGCTGCGATGGATGGAGCTGCCCGTGCTGAGCTACGGCGCGCTGAGGAGCTGAGGATGCCGCGACGGTTCACCCAACGCACAGCGGTGCAGGCGGCGGCGCCGATGGTGTCGGCCGCGCTGCTGGCCGTGCTGATCGCGACGGGCCAGCTCAACCCGACCCGGCCGCAGGGGACCGACGCGTACATCGCGCGGGTGGTTTCCTCGATCGAGGGGGTGCCGTACCGCGTGGGCGGGTGGACCGGGACCGATCTGGAGAGCGCCCCGCCGCAGGCGGTCGAGCTGCTCAGGCCGACGGTGATCCTCCACCGTCTGTACCGGCTGCTGGGGCAGGATGAGACGGTGCGTCTGGTGCTGGTGCACTGCGCCGATGTCCGTGACATGAGCGGGCACCACCCGCCGAACTGCTATCCTGCAACCGGGTGGACAGTCGAGGGCGAGCAGGAGCTGGCTCTGGAGTTCTACGGCCGGCCGCAGCGGGTGGCGTTGCATCGGTTCTCGCGGCTCGACGACGCGGGGGTGCGTCGGGACGTGACGATCGCGAGCGGGTTTATCGTTCCCGGTGTGCCGGGCGAGCTGCTGGCGGATATGAAAAGTTTGACAGCCGTGGCAGAGAACCAGCGGCGATCGCTGCTCGGCGCTGCGCAGGCGCAGATTATTTTTGACCGGGTTGCCGGGCCGGACGAGATCGGCCGCGCGTTCGAGACGTTCGCAGATTCCCTGCGGCCGGCTGTCGACCAGATCACGGAAGGGACGCCATGAACACGCCTTTCAACGAGTCCGACCGGCCGGCCGCGGCGGGATCGAACCAGCCGATGTTGGGCGGGCGCGACGGCGATACCGAGCAGTACACGGACGCGTTCAACCTGCTCAGCCTGACCATGGCGGCGCTGCGCGGGCGGATGCTCTTCGCGGTGCTGGCGGCCGTGCTGCTGGCGGTGCCGGCGGCCTACGTTGGCTACACGCTCACCGACCGGACCTACCAGAGCACATCGACAATTTCGGTGCGCGCTAACGCCGACACGCTGCTCTACACCGACGTCGGAGCAGGCGGCGAGCGGCTGGAAAACTTCCTGGAGACGCAGGCGAAGATCGCCGAGTCGCAGCGCGTGCTGGAGCTGGCCGTCGATCACCCGGCGTTGGTGGAGTTCGGCTGGCCCGAGGGCATCGCGGGACAGCGGGCGCTGCGGAACGGGCTGCGGGTGCAGTTCCGCCGCCGCGACAGCACGTTCAACCTGATCCTGATCAACGGCGACCCGGCGGCGGCGGAGGCGGCCGCGCGGGCGGTGACCGCGTCGTACATGAGCCTTGTCGCCGAGTACAACAGCACCGAGATCGACGAGCGGCGTCTCGACGACGCGCTCCGCCAGCGGGACGCCGAGATCGCCAACATCCGCGCGAACATCCAGGCGCTCACCGCGTCGTTCGGCAACACGGACCTCTCGGCGCGGATCGACTCGGAAGAGAAGCGGAACTTTCAGATCAAGAGCGACATCGACGCCATCGAGGCGCAGATCACACTCCGCGAGCAGCTCGGCGGCGATGACGAAGAGAGCGACCCGGCGAAGCTGAGCGTCGAACAGCTGGCCTACCGCGACGCGCAGCTCGACGGGCTGCTGTCGCGGCGGGCGGCTGTCCGCACCGAACGCCAGGAGCAGTCCCGGACGCTGATGAGCCGGCACCCGACGATCCGTGCGCTCGACCGGGAGCTGGCGTCGCTCGAGACACTGATCGCCGACCGGGCCGTGGTCGTCCGCGACCGGATCTCGAACCTCAACCCGGCGGAGAACCCCGAGGCGTTAACGATCGAGCAGCTCCGAACCCAGCTGGCGCTGCGGAAGCAGGACGCGGCGACCTCGGACCGGCGGCTGCGCGACCTGAACCAGGCCTGGGGCGAGGTGCAGACCGAACAGCAGGAGCTCGACCGGCTGATCGCGCAGCGCGACGAGATCGCCCGGCGGAAGGACAAGCTCGAGCTCGAGCGGGATTCGCTCCGCGAGGGCCGCATCCGCGTGCTGACCGAGGCGACCCCGGCCACGCTCAACGACGACAAGCGGCGGATGTTCGCGGCTGCGGGCGGCTTGGGCGGCGGCGCGGCGGGCATCGGTCTGGTCGCGGCGTTCGGCATCTACCGCCGATCGTTCCGCTACGTCGAGGACCTCGACGACCCCGCCCGCTTCCCCCCGCTGCTGGGCACCCTGCCCGAGCTGGACCGCAAGGACCCCGAGACCGAACGGATCGCGGCGATCAGTGTCCACAACCTCCGCAATATGCTGCACACGATCTCGCAGTTCAACGACGACACCTGCCAGGTGATCGTCTGCACCAGCGCCGAATCGGGCGACGGCAAGACCACGCTGATCCAGTCCCTCGGCGCCTCCTACGCGTTGACGGGCCTGCGGACGATCGTGGTCGATCTGGACCTGGTGGGCGCCGGGCTGACTGCGCGGCTCGGGATGACCGGGCGGCGTGGCACGGCCGACCTGCTCGGCGGGCTCGAGCCGACGAAGTGCATCAAGCGGACCGCGACCGACAAGCTCTACGCGTTGCCCGCGGGCGACGCCTCCGCCTGCCGGCCCGAGCAGCTCGCGCACCGGCCCGTGCAGCAGGTGATCGACTGGCTGCGGGAGCGGTTCGACGTGGTGCTGATCGACACCGGCCCGGTGCTCGGCTCGCTCGAGGCGGGCCTGTGCACGAACCTGGCCGACCATGTGCTGCTGGTCGTGCCTCGGCGTCAGCCGAACCGGATCGCCCGGGCGGCGATCGATCGGCTGGAGCGGCTGGGCGCGCGGCGGGTGGGGCTGGTCTTCAACCGGGCGTCGACGGTCGATCTCCGGCAGTCGCTGTCGGCGGCATCCGTCGGTGCCCCGAGCCAGCCGCGGATGACCCAGCGTCCGCACGAGCGGCGGCTCGACGAAGACTTTTCGATCGCGGGGAGCATCCCGCCGCGGGGCGAAGACTTCCCGCCGGCGTCGCCTCCGGCCGCGGAAGGCGGTACTGGGCGTTGAGCACGGCTGCCGCGACAGAGCGGATGGCTGACCCGCCCGCGGCGCTGCACCCGCTGGTCCCGCCGACGATTTGGGGTCTGAACCTCGCGCAGGTCCACGACCGGTTCTGGGCGTCGCGTGGGGTGCAGGTCGTCCGGCCCGGTGGGCCCGCTCCCAGCAAGCGCGGGCCGGAACTTTTCCTGCTGCTCTCGCCGAGGCGGTCGGTCGAGTTCCCGATCGGGGAGCTGCTCAAGAAGATCGCGTGGCTCCGGCCGCGGGCGGTGCGTCTCCGGCTGACCGCGAAGGGGCTTGACGCGTACGACGAGCGGGTCGAGCGATCGCAGGACGGCGAGTTCCTCGCGTTCCGCCGGCTCTACAACCCGCGGAACGCCGGTGCGATGCAGGTCTGGATGACGCCGTCGTACGAGCTCGCGCTCGGGTGGAACCGGTCGAAGACGGACACCGCGGCCAGCCGCTGGCTCCGCGACGAGGTGTCGCGGGACGACACGCTGATCGCGTCGGTCAAAGGGCATATCTTCAATACGGACGAAGACCGCGGCCGCGACAAGTACTGGCGGTTCATCCTCCAGGGCTGGGAGACGCCGCAGAGCGTGGTCGACGGGGTCTACCAGCCCGAACCGGACGTCTGGATCCACGAGACATGCGAGATCGATCCCGAGGCGCGGATCATCGGGCCGGCCTGGATCGGGGCGGGCAACGCGGTCGGGGCGGGAGAGACGGTTGTGGGCCCCGTGATTGTTCCCGACCAGCCGCTGGTCAACCCGGACCCGGGCCGGGTCGACTGGTGGGATGTAACGCATTCGGGCTGGCGGCTGATCCCGAGCGTTCGCCGGCGACCGATCCGCAACGTGACCAAGCGGCTGTTCGACATCGTGGTCAGCCTGGGCGTGCTCGCGGTGACGATGCCGTTCTACCCGCTGTTCATGCTGCTGATCTGGCGTGAGGACCCGGGCAACCCGTTCTTCATTCATACGCGGCAGCGGTACGGCGGCCGGGTGTTCGGCTGCATCAAGTTCCGCTCGATGCGTCAGGACGCCGACGCGATCAAAGCCAAGCTCATGATGGACAACCTGGCCGACGGCCCGCAGTTCTTCATGGACGAAGAGAAGGACCCGCGGCTGCTCAGGTGCGGGCGGTGGATGCGGCGGTACAAGATCGACGAGCTGCCGCAGTTTATCAACGTCTTGCTGGGGCATATGTCGTTGGTTGGGCCGCGTCCGAGCCCGGACGGCGAGAACCAGTACTGCCCGGCGTGGCGGGAACAGCGTTTGAGCGTCCGGCCCGGGATCACTGGGCTGTGGCAGGTCGCCAGCGAGCGGAAGCCGCAGACGGATTTCCAGGAGTGGATCCGGTACGACCTTGAGTACGTGCAGACGAACTCGTGGCGGCTGGATCTGGCGATCATCTTCGCAACCGTGAAGAAGATCCTCACGTGAGCGGCCGATAAGGGCGGCAAGGCGCGTGCAGCCGGCGCCGGAGGAGCATCAGCCATGTCGACCCAGCGCGGCCCGAGCCGCACCGGAAAGAGCCGCACACTGCGCCGGATGGCGATCGTCGGCGGCGTTGTCGCTTTGCTGGGCGTTGTCGGCGTTGGGCTGCACGCCGCGAATACGGTGCAGAAGAACCGCCTGCTCTCGGACGCGATGCAGCAGGGCCGGGAGGCCTATGACGCCCAGGACTATGCCGGCGCGATCGAGCACCTGGCGTACTACCAGAGCCGCCGGGCCGACAACCCGGATGTGATGCGGATGCTCGCCGGCGCACACGCCGGCAACCCGTCGGCGACGCGGACGGACCTTGCCGCCGCGGCCGGGCTCGCCAGGCAGGCCTGGACGATCGACGCGACACAGATCGACGCGATGCGGCTGGAGCTGACGCTGCGCCGGCGCCTCGGGCAGAACACCGAGCGGCTGGCGGTCGCCCAGCGGATCCTCGCATCCGCCCCCGATGACGCGGCCGCGGGCCGGGCCGAGATCGAATCGCTCGCGGCCCTCGGCCGGCGGGACGAGGCGCTCGATCGCGCCACCGCGATGGCCGCCGCCGAGCCCGAGAGCCTCGAAGCGCACCGCATCGTGCTGCGGCTGCTCTCCGGGCTCGACCCCGCCGAGGGCCGGCAGCGGATGCTCGACTACGGCACTGAGCTTGTCGAGCTGTGGCCGGATGACCCCCGGTTCGTCGCGCTGGCCTCGCAGGCCGTCGCGCAAGCGGGCGATCTGGCCGCGGCCTCCGAGATCGCCGAGCGGCTCGTGGAGCTTTCGGGCGAGATCGATGGGCCCGATGTCGCGCCAAGCGTGCAGCTGCTCGATGCCCTGAGCCTCCGCGAGGCCGCCGACCGGCTGATTGTTCGGCTCTCGGAGCGGGAAGACCTGGGCGAAGCGGTGTCGATCGTCAAGATCCAGCGGATGTTCAAATCGGGCCGGGTCGATGAGGCCCGCGCGCTCGCGGAAGTCGCACTCGATGGGGCCGATGTGCCCAGCGGCGACCTGGTCGTGTGGGCCGCGGTCAGCGGCATCGAGTCGGCGGGCGAGCTTGCCGCCGAGGCCGAGCCGTACCACCTCTCGCTGCTCGGGGGCTACGAGTCGCTTTCGGCGGGTGATCCCGCGGCGGCCGTCTCTTTGTTCCGAGAGGCACTGAGCGAGCGAGAGTCCGATTCGCTTGCGTTGGCGGGGATCGCCGCGGCGCACGAGCAGCTAGGCGCGTGGGCCGAAGCCGAGCGGGCCCGGCAGCGGGCGCTCCGCGAGTCGCCTGAATTCTCGGCGGTGCGGCTGGCGCAGGTCGAATCGCTGCTGTCGCGGGGCAGGCCGGACCGGGCCGCACAGGCTTCGCTGGCGGGGCTGCGGATCGATCCGAACAACGGGGCGCTGATGCTCGCCTACGTCATGTCGATCGCCGA
The DNA here is from genome assembly GCA_039179915.1 of Planctomycetota bacterium. Lineage (GTDB taxonomy): Bacteria > Planctomycetota > Phycisphaerae > Phycisphaerales > UBA1924 > JANQQZ01. The sequence continues at coordinate 11,115 of JBCDEF010000026.1, forward strand.
TCTGGCCGATCGCAACGCGGCGACCACCGAGCAGCTCCGGATCGCGAGCGACGTCGCCGAGTCGCTCGACAGCGCGGCCGAAGAGGGCGCAACGCCGGCGTCGCCGCTGCTGGCACGGCTAATGATCGCCCGTGGCAGGCTCAGGACCGCCGAGGCCGTGATCGAACGGCTGCTGCTCGAACCGCCCGGCAGCCGGAGCCCCCGGCAGCTCATGTCGCTCGCGCAGGCCTCCGAGCGGGCGGGGCTCGTGCAGACCGGGGCCCTTTCGCGGCTGATCGACCAGGACCCGAGGCTGGACCCGGCGTTCCTGCTGGACCGCGCGGCCAGGCTGATCCGCGACGGCCGACGCGAAGCCGCTCTGGAGATGTTCGAGAGCGCCCGTTCGTCGGTCGACGCCGGCACACCCCGAGCGGCCTCGCTGCACCTGGCCTGGGTCGCGCTGCTCGACCGGCTTGGCGACCAGCGGGCCTTCGGCGAGCTCAGGGCGCTCACCGAGACGCAACGCGACTCGGCGGTCGCGCAGACGCTGGTGCTCGAGTCGGCATCGGCGTGGAGCGACGAGCAGGTGATCAGCGCCGCGGTGAGCAACCTCCGCCGGGTCGCGGGCGAGCAGAGCTCGGCGTGGCGGGTGCACGAATCCCGCCGGCTGCTGAGCTTCGGGCGGAACGAAGCGGACGCGGCCAAGGCGGTCGTGCTGCTCGAGCCGCTGACGCTCGACGGCGTGTCAGACCCGGTGGCGCACCTGGTGATGTCCGACGCGCTCCGGCTGCTCGGCGATGCCGACGCCGCGATCCGCCAGCTCGAGCAGGCGGTTGATGCGGGCTTCGACCGCCCTTCGGTGAGCCTGCGGCTGATCGAGCTGCTGCGTGGCACGGGCGATGTTGAGTCCGCTCGGCGACGGGCCCGGCAGCTCACGGCACTGGCCAGCCCTGACGACTCGTTCCGCCGCCAACGGGCGGGCACGCTGCTCTCGCTGGGCCTGGTCGAAGACGCGCGGCCCGACGCCGACGAGTTGATGCGCAGCGACGAGCCCGGCGATGTCCTGCTTTCAGCGATCATCGCGGCCCGCCTCGGCGACCGCGAGCAGCTCGACGCGCGGCTCGACCTGCTGACCGAGCGGCCGGGGATGAGCGGCCCGGTGCTGGCGGGCGCGTGCCGGCTGCTGGTCGATTCGGGCCGCCCCACCGACGCCTTCCTGACCCTTGAAACGAATCGACCGAGCAGCGCCGATCCCGAGTTCCTCCGCGCCGAGGCCGCCGTGCTGTTCGCGACGCAGCAGCCGGATTCCGGGCTGGAGCTGCTTCGCGATGCCTACGCGATCTCCGACGACGCGGGCGATGCTGTCGCGCTGGTCCGCGCACTGAGCGCTTCGGCGAAGCCGGACGAAGCCCAACGCGTGGCGTCGGCCGCGGCGGCTCGGTTCGATAGCAACGAGGAGCTCACACTGCTGGCCAAGGCGATCGAGATCGGGCAGGCCGGGCTCGCCGCCGACACGGTCCGCGCGACGCCGATCGATCGGACGATCGCCGCGCTGCGGCAGCACGTGATCGATTCGAACGATCCGGAATCCCTGATGGCCGAGCTGCGGCGGATCACGACCGAGTTCCCAACGTACTACCCGGCGTGGGCGGTGCTGACCAGCTCGCTTGAGCGATCGGGCCGGCTGGACGAGGCTGCCGACGCGGCCCTGACCGCGAGCCGACTGCTCCCGGACGACACACGCCCCGCCCGGCAGGCGGTCGGCGTCATGGTCAAGCTGCACCCGCTGAACCGGGCGCTCACGGCGGCCCGCGAGTGGCAGCGTCGCGCCAGGCCCAACACCTACGAGCCGGACACGACGATCGCCGCGATTCTGATGCGTCTGGATCGGTATGAAGAGGCGGCCGACCTGCTCGACACCTGGGCCGAGCGGATCGCGGGCGACGCGTCGACGCCGCCGGTGCTCGTGCGGCTGCTGGCGGCGCGGCTCGCGTCGTCGGACCGGCCGCAGGAAGCCGCCGAGCTGTTCGATCGACGCGAAGCCAAGGACGCGCGGTGGCTGGACCACCGGATCGAAGTGGCCCGCGAGCTGATCCGGTTCGCGGACGCGCCCGATGCTGCGCGGAGCTGGCTGAACGGCCTGCCGGGCGACGCCTCGGCCGACCCGGACCTGGCGTTGCGGCTCGCGCAGGCGCGGGTCGACCTCGCGGCGCGGACTGCGCGGGCGGACGATGCGCAGGCCGCGATCGATGCCGCCGACACCGCGGGCGCGATCGCGACCGCCGCAACCCGCGAGCCCGCGATGCTGCTGCGGGTCGAATCGCTCCGGGTCTCCCAGCGGTTCGACGAAGCGATCGCCGAGGCGGGCGTGCTGGCCGACCGGCCCGATGCGAGCCCTGTGCCGGCGGCGGTGATCGCGCACCTGATCGCGGATCGGGCCGTGCGTGCGCCGGGACAGGCCGACGCCGCATCGATCGATCTGGCGGTTCGGCGATCAGAGGAAAGCCTGGCGGCGACGGAGCGAGGGCCCGTGAGCCCGGCCGTTCGTCTGTTGGCGATCGAGGCCGTAGGCCGCACCGCCTTGCTGACCGGCGACACACGCCAGGCCGAAGACCGGTTCCGTTCCATGCTCGTGGTTGATCCGAACCACATCGGGGCGCAGCTCGGCATGGCCGAGGTCATGCGTGACACCGATCGGGCCGCCCAGGCTCGGCGGATCGTGATGGACCCCAGGCTCCGGCGGGCCCTCGATCGGTTCCCGCTGCTCGCCCCCAGGCTGGACCGCGTGCTCGAGACCGTGACCGCGGGCTACCCGGACACAGACTGACCACCGGAACTATCAAGATTCAGCCAAGCTCGCGTGACGAACCGGTGTTTTTTTGCCGGATTGTCAAGTGCGCAACAATACCCACTCGTTTCAGGCTGTAGGATGCTCAATGAGGGGGCAGGTCTTCATCTGAGGCGGACCTGTCAGATGCGTCCCGTTTCGCCGCGGTGCTACGCATCGGTTCTTGGGTTGACGACGTTGGGTTGGCGACGAAGATCGTGACGCACGGGGGTTGTGCTATGTTCGTGACACGCTCGGTCATTGTGGCTGTTGTTGCTGTGTCTGTTCTCGCGTTTCCGACGCAGGCTCAATCGATCATGCCCAAAGCGATCGCCTCGCAGCTCGCGTCGCCGATGAGCGAGGCTGGTCTTCCCGGCGCAATTGATGCATCCGATGCCCGGCTTGTGCCTCCGGCGGCACTCGACCTGGTGCTTGCCGAGCGACCGAGTTCGGAGTTCGTGTGGTTCACGGGCCTCGAGCCCGCCGCCCCGATGCACCGCGATACAACGGGTCTGACCGACCTGCCGCTCGAAGCGGTTCCGATGCCATCCGCGGCGGGGCTGGCGTTGGCGGCGGCCGGAGGTTTGGCCCTCATCGGCGATCGTCGCCGTCGGTGAGGTTCATGTTCCCCCCCCCCCGATTTCGGGCCCGATAACAGTTCGGTCATCGGGATCTCGCATCATCGTCTGATAACCAACGCGCCATAACACGCTGTGTGTCGATTTTTGCGCCCAGGGACCGTCAACCGCTTGACGGAACGGCCGAACCCGCGCACACTCAAAGCGGAGTGCGATCTTGCACTTAGCCCCCGAGCTGTTTGTGGGGCATCTGCATCCGGGCCAGGATTTGGACTCGGAAGACCATTGAGAAGAAGAGCTTTGTCATGGATACGACCATCCCACTTCGCCTCACCGTCGCTGCCATACTTGCTGCACCCGCGGTCGGCCAGGGCCTGACCGTTGTCAATGAGCCGTGGCCGGGCGAAGCCTCGCACAGCCAGATGCTCTCGGACGTGTTCGGCGGTTCCTTCGCCAGCATGGGCGAGGTCGGGGGTTTTGACGAGCAGACCGGCGGCTCCGGCGTCACCAGCTTTGGGTACACCAACGGCTCGGTCAGTGCGATGCGGATCGGCGACCTCGGCAGCGGTGTCTCCCTCGGCCTGGGCGGCCTGCTCGACTCGATGGGCGACCAGTCATTCGGTGCCGGTTCGTACGAAGCCCAGGTTATCGGCCACAACTCGAGTGTTTCGCACGAGTTCGGCACCATGGACGCAGACGGCAACTTCCGCTCGCTGCTCTCAAGCAGCGATCAGACCGACACGAGCACGATCCACCCCAAGGGCGAGTTCACCTGGGCGATCCAGACGGCCAACGGGCAAACGATCTCGAGCGATAGCGCGTTCAACGGCGGCGTGGATCACATGGTGACCTACGCCCTGCTCGACGAGAACGACGAGGTCTTCGGAGCCGTCGTCTTCTTCGAAGACTGGCTCGGCGGGAACGGCGACTTCGATTTCAACGACCTCGGCGTTCTTCTGACGCTTGCCCCGACGCCCAACGCCGCGCTTCTGGGTCTTGCCGGCCTCGGCGGGCTTGGTTTCGCCACGGGCCGTCGTCGCCGCTGATCGATTTGAGGCCTCGCCCCTGAAGACAATTCACATCAACCGCAGCGGCCCGCACGGGCCGTTGTTTTTTGCGCTTCGCGGCTCTGGACCGAGAAGCCGGGCCTTGATCGTTGCGACCGGCGCCGCCCTCGCATCTTCACAAGTACCTGTTGATAAAAGACTTGTGCACAAACCGCTCGCGGGCATGATGGTGGAGAGCACGACGCTCGACCACACCAGAAGACAAGGACGCTCGCCATGATCAGCACCACGACCCGCACCGGGCTCGGCCTGGCCGCCGCCCTGACCGCCAGCTCGGCATTTGCACAGTTCACATACGTCGCCTCGCCGCCCGGCAACGAGCTCGGGCACGCGGCGATCCTGTCCAACGCGCTCGGCGAGTCGGTCAGCCGCTCGGGCAAGTGGGACTTCATCGGCGAGAGCGTTAGCGCGATCCGCACCGGCGGGGATGCGGTCTGGGACGCTGGCACCTACCGCGCGACCATGCTCGCCCGGCAGGCCGGCTACCGGCACCACTTCGGCACGCTCCAGGACGGCGACTTTGACAAGCTGCTCAAGTCGACCAACATCGGTTCGTCGACCACGGTCAGCATGGACGATGAGTTCTCGTGGGCGATCCAGAACTACAAGCGGAACGGCGGCGCCCGCTACAGCTCGAACCCGGCCGACAACTGGAACAAGCGCGACCACATGGTCACCTACACGCTATACGAGAACAACCGGAAGACGGGCTACGCCGTCTTCTTCGAAGACATCGGCGGCAAGCACAGCGACCGGGACTTCAACGATGTGGCCGTCGGGCTGACGATCGTGCCGACGCCGCAGGCGGCGCTTCTTGGGCTTGCCGGCCTCGGCGGCATGGGCGTGCTTGCCGGCCGGCGTCGCAACGCCCCCACCGTCTGACCTCTCGGAGACCTAGCGGGCGGCGTACTGCCGCTCGTAGTAGTCCTGATACGCGCCGCTGCGGACGCGCTCCCACCACGCCCGGTTGTCCGCGTACCAGCGGACGGTGTCCTCCAACGCACCGGGCCACGCGGACCGGCTGGGAGACCAGCCGAGCTCGCGTTTGATCTTGCTGGCATCGATCGCGTACCGGCGGTCGTGCCCCGGGCGGTCGGCCACGTGCTCGATCATGTCCCCGCCCTTGCCCATGAGGCCCAGGATCGAGTGCGTGAGCTCGAGGTTGCTGCGTTCGTTGTTGCCGCCGACGTTGTAGACCTGGCCGGCGGTGCCCTGTTCGAGCACGGTGAGCACGGCCTCGCAGTGGTCTTCGACGTGCAGCCAGTCGCGGACGTTCTGCCCGTCGCCGTAGAGCGGGACCTTCTTGCCGTCGAGCAGGTTGGTGACGAAGAGCGGGATGACCTTCTCGGGGAACTGCCACGGTCCGAAGTTGTTGGAGCATCGTGTTGTCACGACATCCATGCCGTGGGTGTGGTGGTAGGCGCGGACGAGCATGTCGCCGCCGGCCTTGCTGGCCGAGTAGGGCGAGTTGGTCTGCAGCGGGGTGTCTTCGGTGAAGAGCTGGGACTTGTCGTCCAGCGGCAGCGAGCCGTAGACCTCGTCGGTCGAGACGTAGACGAAGCGCTTGTCGTTGCCGTGGGTCTTCTCACCATGAACACGGCGCCAGGCGTCGAGCAGGACCTGCGTGCCGCGGGTGTTGGTATCGACGAACGGTCCCGAGTCCATGATCGACCGATCGACGTGGCTCTCGGCTGCCATGTGCACGACGGCGTCGACCGAAGGCAGCACGCCGTCGAGCAGCTTGGCGTCGCGGATGTCGCCCTTGACGAAGCGATAGCGGTCGTCGGACTCGACCTCGGCGAGGTTCTCGAGGTTGCCGGAGTAGGTCAGGGAGTCGAGGTTGGTGATTTTGTAGTCGTGGCGATCGCGCAGGACCATGCGGACGAAGCTGGTGCCGATGAAGCCCGCGCCGCCGGTGATGAGGATGTGCATGTCAGTCGGTCTCCAGCCTTGGGAGGACATCGGCGAGATTGTCTCGCCAGCCCGGCATGGGGCCGCGGGCGGCTTCGGTCTTGGACACATCGAGGACGCTGTATGCCGGCCGGGGCGCGGGTCGGGGGAACTCGTCGGTGGTGCAGGGGGTGATGTCGCAGGTGTGGCCCAGCCCATCGCAGACGGCGCAGGCCAGGTCGAACCATGTGCACTCGCCGCCGTCGGTCGCGTGATAGATGCCCCGTCCGCCGCCGCGGACCAGGTCGAGCATGACCTCGGCGAGGTGCTCGGCGCTGGTCGGGGTGCCGCGTTGGTCGCTGACGACCTTGAGTGTGTCTTTGGTGCGGGTCAGCGTCGCCATGGTGCGGACGAAGTTCTTGGCCCAGGGGGCGTAGAGCCAGCTTGTGCGAACAACGATGTTCTTCGGGCTGGCAGCGGCGACCGCGCGTTCGCCGTCGGCCTTGGTCGAGCCGTAGACGCCGATGGGCGAGAGCGGCTCGTCGGTGCTGTAGGGTCGGGTGGCTTTGCCGCCGAAGACGTAGTCGGTCGAAACGTGGACAAGCCGTGCGCCGCTCATGGCGCAGGCCTCGGCGAGCAGCGCGGGCCCGTCGGCGTTGACCGCTCGGGCTGCCGCTTCATCGGTTTCTGCGGCGTCGACATCGGTGTAGGCGGCGCAGTTGATCACGGTTTTCCAGCCGCCGGCGGCAACGGCGCCGCCGATCGAGCCTCGGCTTGTCAGATCGAGCCGATCGAGCCCCGGCGCGGCGATTCGTTCGCGTTGGGCTTTCAGGCGGGCAAGCACAGCCCGGCCGAGCATGCCATCGCCACCGATCACGAGCACCGGCCCGATGCTCGCGACCCGTCCGGCGTCAGCCGCATTGGTGCCGCTGAGACCGGTCATCCGTGCTGCTGTTTCCAGGGGAACCCTGCGAAGTGGTCGTGGGCGGCGCGCTCTTCGTCGGGGTTGGCCGGGTCGTACTGCTCGGTGACAAAGTAGAGCAGGCCGCCGGGCTCGTTGCCGACTGTTGCGGCGCCGTGCCAGAGCGTCGGGGGGATGATGACGGTGCCGGGCTGCTTCTCGCCGATGACCTGGATCCAGGCTTCGTTGTCGGTATCGCGCCAGACGCCGACCTTGAGGTGGCCGCGGAGGCACATCCAGAAGTCGGTCTGCTTCTTGTGGCGGTGCCAGGCCTTGATCACACCGGGGTACTGGGTGGAGTAGTTGACCTGGCCCTTGGGCGAGAGGACGTTTTGCAGCTGGTTCATGAGGCTGAAGCCGCGATCATCGGCGAAGTAGTTCGTCGGCACGAAGATGGGCTCGGCCTCGGCGAGCGCGCGGCGGTAGGCCTCTTCGACCGAGCCGTCGTGGCATGGCATGCGCTGCAGGTGCATCGTTACGCCCCCGCCTGGCTTGTCTGCTGAGCCGACGGCAGCTCTGATAGGTTTGCGCCGCCCTCGGCCACGAAGGTCGATGCACGGTACAGGCTCTCGTGCGTGCCGGCGTCGGTCCACCAGCCTTCGAGGACGTCGTAGGTCAAATCGCCGCGCTCGAGATAGGCGTTGTTGACGTCGGTGATCTCGAGCTCGCCGCGATCGGA
>JBCDEF010000027.1:0-19088 GCA_039179915.1 Planctomycetota bacterium
CCGCAAACGCCGGTTGCCGAGGTGGTCGATGTCATCCACGTTCGCCGCCGGCCGACCCGTCTTCGGATCGACACGGTTCGACCGCAGATCGAGCAGATACTCCATGACCTTCAGGAAGTCCTCGCCGGTCAGGAACTGCTGCTTCTCGTCGGTCTCGAGCCCGAACTTGCGGTTGATGCGGAAGCGGCCGACGCGGCCCAGGCGGTACCGGTTGTCGTCGTAGAACTTCTCGTAGAAGAGCTGGCGGGCCTTTTCGACCTGCGGCGGGTTGCCCGGACGCAGCCGGCCGTAGACCTTGAGCAGCGCCCGCTCGTGGTCGGTGTCGGCTTCGAACGCTTCGAGGTTCTCCTCGGCGACCGTGTTGAGGATCAGCACATCGCCCGGGTTCTGGATCACGCGGACCTTCTTCAGGTCGCTGGCATTGATCCCCTCGGCCGCCTCACCGATCTGGTGGCCGACATGGACCAGCTCTTCGCCGGTCTCGGTGTCGACGATCGACTCGGCCGCCCAGTGCTCGGGGCGGACGTCGGCGGCTTTGACATCGCTGATCTGGTAGAACAGGCTCAGGATGGCCTCGGTCGTCGAGACGCTCTCGTCCAGGCAGCGCAGGAAGGTCGTCGCGGCCATCCGGGCCGACTGATCGATCTTCATTGTCAGCCGGTCCTTCTTGTCGACCGACATCTCGATCCACGAGCCCCGCTCGGGGATAACCCGGGCCGAGTGCAGCGGGCGGTCGGCCTCGCTGGACTCGATGCCGAAGTCGACGCCCGGCGAGCGGTGGAGCTGGCTGACGATGACCCGCTCGGCGCCGTTGACGATGAACTCGCCGCCGCCCATCATGACCGGGAACTCGCCGAGGTAGATGTCTTCCTCGGGGATGTCGTCGATGCCCTCGCGGATCAATCGGACGCGCAGCCGGAACGGCAGGCCGTAGGTCAGCCGCAGCTCCCGGCATTCGTCGGGGGTGTACCGCGGCTCATCGAGCCCGTACCGCACATATTCGAGCTTCATCGTCCCGTCGTAGCTCTCGATCGGGAATATCTCGTGCAGCAGCGATTCGAGGCCGAACAGCGGGTCACGCTGATCGTCGGCCTTGGCCAGCTGCAGGAACCGTTCGTACCCCTCGGTCTGCACCCGTGTCAGGTTGGGAACCGGAAGCGCGTCGCCACGCTTAGAATAATTGCGCACAGTGATACCAGCCATCGTGCTCCTCGATGGTGCGGCAGCTACAGCGTCCAGCTAGACCGGGAAATCGTCCCCACGTCGTGGATCGTGTCGCCTCGTTGGTGGTGAAATTCGAATGCCGCGCCGAATCATGAAGTCTACCGCGTCCATGTGGGCGGGTCCACCGACCCCCGCCCGAGACGCCCCAACCTCAAAACCCGGTTCCAAGCCGTCGGCCGGCCCTTCGACCAGCCGACGGACCAATCCGTTTTGATGGGCCCATCCGGACCAGGCTGCCGATCAGGTCAGCTCGACGTCGGCGCCGACTTCCTTGAACTGCTCGGCAAGCTTCTCGGCGTCTTCCTTGGCCACGCCTTCCTTGACGGCCTTGCCGCCGGCGTCGACCAGCTCCTTGGCTTCCTTCAGGCCCAGGCCCGTGGCCTCGCGGACCAGCTTGATGACCTTGATCTTCTGGTCGCCGGCAGCCTTGAGGATGACGTTGAACTCGGTCTGCTCCTCGGCAGCCGCCTCGCCGCCGCCGGCCGGGCCGGCCGCCATCATCACCCCGCCGCCCGCGGCCGCCTCGATGCCGTAGGCATCCTTGAGGTAGTCGCCCAGGTCGACAGCCTGCTTCAGGGTCAGGTCGGCCAGCTTGTCGCCGATCTCTTTGATGCCGGCGTCGAACTCTTTGGTTGCTGCTTCATCGCTCATCTGGATCTACCATACCTTTCTCATCACCTCATCCGAGAGGGGCCGAACCATTCGGCTCATTACCCCGGAGGCTCTCGCGAGCCCGTCACCGGGCCAGTCGGATGCCGATGCAAATCCACTCACACACAAAAACCGAGCTTCACACCTTGGCGATCGCCTCGCCCTTTTCCAGCTTCTCTTCGATCGCTTTGACCAGCCCCACCACGGTCGAGCCGGGGCCCTTGACCTGGGCGACCAGGTTGCGAGCCGGGCTGAGAACCAGCGTAACGACCTTAGCGATCGCCTCGTCCTTGGTCGGGAACTTGCTCAGGCGTGTGACGCCCTCTTCGCCCTCGAACAGCTCACCGTCGAGCACGCCGCCTTTGAGCTCGACCTCGGGCAGGTCCTTGATCAGCTCGATCAGCTCGCGGGCGACCTCGACGACCGACCGGTCGCCGTAGAGCACCGCGTTCTGGCCCTTCATGACCGGGCTCAGCGCCTCGAGCTTGGTGCCGGCGAAGGCCTTCCTGGCCAGCGAGTTCTTGACGATCGTGACTGCGACGGACTTCTCGCGGAGGCCCGAGCGGATGGTCTCGGTGCCCTCGGCGTCCACGCCGCGGAGCGAGATCACCAGCGCATCGTCCATCCCCTCAAGCCGGCCCTGGTAGTCGGCGACGATCATTTCTTTAACGGGCTTTGACATGGCTGCGTTTCCCTTCTGCCGCTGAGGCCTTTAGGCCTCGACGGCGTCGCCGCCGTACCGGATCTTGACCGCGGGGGTCATCGTGCCGCTGATGTGCACCGACTTGATGTACACGTTCTTGAGCCCCTTGGGCTGGGCCTTCTCGATGGTCTGGAGCAGGTGCTCGAAGTTGGCCAGCAGATCAGCCTCCGGGAAGCTCATCTTGCCGATCGTCGCGTGCACGTTGCCCGACTTGTCGGCCCGGTACTCGAGCTTGCCGGCCGCGTATTCCTGAACCGCCTGGGCGACGTCCTTGGTCACCGTGCCCGCCTTGGGGCTGGGCATCAGGCCCTTGGGACCCAGCACCCGGCCGAGCTTGGAGATCACACGCATCATCTCCGGGCTGGCGACCGCGACGTCGAAGTCCATCCAGCCCTTCTCGATCTTGGCGACCAGCTCCTCGCCGCCCGCCTCAACCGCGCCGGCTTCCTTGGCCGCCGCGACAACGTCGTCCTGACAGAACGCGACGACCCGCTTGGCCTTGCCGATGCCCTTGGGCAGGCTGACCGAGCCGCGGATCTGCTGATCCGCCTGCCGCGTGTCGATACCGAGGTGGAAGACCACATCGACGCTCTGATCGAACTTGGGGCCGGCAAACCGCTTGACGTGCGACATCGCGGTGGCGGCCTCGACCGGCTCACGCTTCGACTGGGCCTCGTTGGCCCGGCTCCGCTTGGAGGGACGGTGCCGCAGCTTGCCCCGCCGCCGGCCACCGTCTTCGGAGGAAGCCTTTTTGGTGCTCGCCGCTTCTCCGCCGGCTTCGCCCTCGGTCTTCAAAGACGAAGGAGAAACCAGCTCGCCCTCGGCGTTGCGCTTGCTGAAGCCGACCTCGGCCTTGGCGTATTCACTGTCTGCCATCGGTCAGCCCTCCACCGTGATGCCCATGGACCGGGCTTGGCCTGCGATGATCCGGACAGCCGCATCCACGCTCGCGGAATTTAGGTCTTCCTTCTTTTCCTCGGCGATCGCTTCGCACTGGGCACGGGTGATCGTGCCGACCTTGTTCTTGTTCGGCTCGCCCGAGGCCTTCTCGACCCCCGCGGCTTCCTTGATCAGCACCGCGGCCGGGCTCGACTTGATGTCGAACTCGAACGAGCGGTCGCTAAAGACCCGCACCACGCAGCCGACGACCTTGCCGTTGAGTTGGCCCGTGGCGGCGTTGAACTGCTGGATGAACTGGCCCGGGTTGACACCCTTGGCACCGAGGACCGGCCCCAGCGGCGGCGCGGGCGTGGCCGAGCCTCCGGGGGCCATGATCTTGAACGTATCGATAAGTTCGCGTTTGGCCATCGGTCTCCACCTCCCACCACGCCCTGTGCTCGTTGCCGGCCAATCAGCCCCGAGCGACGCGGTGGTCCATACGGTTCCCTGGTTGTTCGCGAGGGTGCCCGACCCCACCGGCCGGAAATCGCGGACGGGATACTAGCCATCCCCGGAGCCTCAGGGGGGCTTCCCGCGGAGCTACCCTGCCGCCGATGCCAAGATTCTCACTCGTTTTCGCGATGCTCGCCGCTGCCCTGACCGTGCTGCCGCTTGCCGCGGGCTGCGGCGGGCGGACAAGCCTCCGCCTGACCGCGACCGACGGCTCGTCCGAGCTTGCCCCGCGCATCATCACTTCGGCCTACAGCTACGAAGACGAGAACACGGTCCACATCTACCTGACCAACCTGAGCGAGGCCGAGCTTCTCGGGAGCTGGGCGGCCGCCGATGCGGACCGGCCCGTCGGCCAGATGACCCATATTCACATGTTCATCCGCCCGAGGCCCGGCCGAACACCGATCGACGCCAACGCCTCGAACACGACCATCCGCCACGTGATCCTGGCCCCCCAGAGCGCCACGGGCGTCTACGCCGGCGGCGGGTTCTTGCTGCCCACGTCCGCGGCCGCCTCCGGGACATTCAAAGGCTCGATCTCCGCCGGCACGCTGACACTCGACGCCGCCAGCCAGAACTTCGCCGACGCCCTCGGGGCCGTGCGTCTGCGGTCGTCGATCCGGGTCGAAGAGGACGACGAGCTCGCCGCGACCATCGCCCGGCGGCTCAACGAGGCGGCCCGAACGGTGCGGTAACACCGCTCGGGTGCCACGGGTTGACCCGAAGGGCAACCCGTGTCGAGACCAAGAACCGACCCCCACGAAGCACGGATTGCCGAAGACGGTTGCCGAACGCCGCCTCAGTGCTCGTCGTACCACCGCTCGACGAGATCTTCGCACGCGCCGGCGTAGACCGATTTCAGCGCATCGCCGCCGAGCGACATGCCCCGCAGCCGGGGCGCGCTCATCGCGTTGTGCCGCTCGGGATCGACCTTCATCAGGTCCGGGTCGGCGATCGGGCTTTCGCCGTCGAAGTCGGCCTCGATTAGCATCCGCATCGCCCAGAACCGGCTAGCGTACAGCTCGAACGCCTCATCCGCGTTCGACGCCTGGCCCGCCGCGAACGCGCCGTCCTCGGTCGGCTCCAGATGCGCCTCCTGCGTCACGATGTCGGTCCCGAAGAGGACCCGGCCCTGCCACTTCTCAAAGAAAGCCCGCAGCGTCGACGGCTCGTGCTTGCTCAGCTCGCGGACCTGCCACTTGGTCGCGCTGGTATCGATGTGCAGGTTGTCGTGCTTTGTCAGCAGCTCGTCGAGAAAGACCAGATCCTCGGGCGAGCCGGCCATGTGCGCTGCGAGCCACGGGACGTCGCTGTACTCCGTCAGCATCCGCTCCAGCGGCTCGTACTGCTGCCGCTTAGTGCCGTACCGCGACGCATCGGCGTAGGCGGTCTGGAACCACGTGTCCGGGTCGGCCACGTGGGTCATGATCATCATGCCCAGCTCGCGGGCCAGCTCGGCGGCCTTGCGCTTCCACACGCCATCGAGCTTGATCTGGTCGAACAGATCGCCCGAGAAATCCCGCAGCCGGGGCGCGACCCAGAACTTGACCATGCGGGCGCCGAACTCGCCGTGCCACCACCGCATGTCCTCGATGAAGCCCTCGGTAAACGCGTGGGCCTTGTCGTCGGCCATGTAGTTGGGCGTCGCGATCCAGCGGATGCGGTCGCCGAGGACATCTCGCACATCGTGGGCCGTGGTCTTGATGGTCTGGGTGTACGACCGCCGCACGCCGAAGAGCGCAGCGGCTTCGTCGTAGATCTCCGCCGCCCGCCGCCCGTTGACATGCACGTGCACATCGACGATCGGCACGACCGGATCGCCCATCGCCATGGCCTCGGCCCGGTAGTCGAGCCCGAGCCGGTTGGCGGCCCAGGGCTGAAAGGAGTGCTGAAATCCGGGCGACGTTTCTTCCATAGAGTTATCATTGGCGGCGAGACCAACGCGCGAAGATCGTGTTGAATCGCTCGGGGGAAGACAACAGATGCCCGACCACACCGTCCTTCGTGACGCCGAGTTCAGCCCCTCGGTCAAGACCTACTACATGCTCCGCTCGATCTTCGTCTGCATAGTCAGCGTCATCGGGATCGCGGCGTTGCCGATCGTCTTCCTGATCGGCTATTGGCTCATCCAGAAGTATCTCGACAACCTCTCCTGCACGCTGACCGAACGCACGCTCGAGCTCAAGCGGGGCATCCTCAACAAGACCGAGAGCACGATCCCGCTGGAAAAGATCACCGACCTCCAGATGTTCCAGGGCCCAGTCATGCGGCACTTCGGCATCCACGGCTTCAAGGTCGAGACCGCAGGACAGTCGAACATGGGCGCGGGGTCGCTGCTCTCGATCATCGGTATCGACGACGCGCCCGCGTTCCGTCAGGCCGTGCTCGCCCAGCGTGACGCGATCTCCGAGGGCAACACGTCCAGCAAGAAGCCGGTATCGCCCGAAGGCCCCGACCCGATCCTGGAGATCCGCGATGCTCTCCTGAGAATCGAGAAGAAGCTCGACAAGCGTGGCTAGGCCCCTCCGACCTCGCCGAGGACTGGCAGATCGCGATGGCCATGCATCGCGAGCCAGAGCATGGCCAGCGCGCACGTGACCGAGCGCTGGCGGACGTTGTCCCGCCCGCCCTTGAGCTGGAACCGCCGGGCGTCAACACCCGCCCGCGAAGCAAGCGCGATCCAGACCGTGCCCACGGGCTTGGCGTCTGTGCCGCCGTCGGGCCCGGCGATGCCTGAAACCGCAAGACCAAAGTCTGCCCCGGCCCGCTCCCGTCCGCGGTCGGCCATCTGCTCAACGCACTCCCGGCTGACCGCGCCCATCTTGTCGAACACCCACGGATCGACACCCGCCAGTTCTTCCTTTGCACCGTTGGCGTAGGTCACGAGCGACCGATCGAACACGTCCGACGACCCGGGCACGCCCGTGATCGCCGCCGCGATCAGACCGCCGGTGCAGGACTCGACCGTTGTGACCCGCTGCTTCCGCGCGGCCAGCTCGGAGACCACCGAGCCCTCGAGCGTCTGGTCGCCCTCGCCGAAGACGTAGGGACCGACGATCTCGTGCACCCGCTCGGCGTCGGCCGCGATCATGGCGCGGCACTCGTCGGCGTCGGCGCCCTCGCACCGGATCCGGCACGAGACCACGCCCTGCGAGGCCGTCGTCCCGACCAGCGGGCTCCGCGCGCGGTCCATCAGCCCGCCCAATCGCTCGGCGATGGTCGACTCGCCCAGCCCCGCGGTGCGGAGCACCCGCGTGACGACCACGCCCGCCGGCCTGAGCGCCGGCAGCACGAATCGCTCGACCATCGGCAGCATCTCGCGCGGCGGCCCGGGCAGGCAGAAGACATCCGCGCCGTGCAGCACCGCCCGCAGGCCCGGCGCCGTGCCAAGGTCGTTGTCGAGCATCGCCGCCGACACCGGCCGCATCGCCTGCACCGCGTTGGCCCGGGGCATCTCCCGGCCGCCGGCTTCGAACCATGACCGCACCCGCGCCAGCGAGGCTTCGTCGGTGAGCAGCTTCTCGCCCAGCGACTCGGCCAGCGCGTGCCGCGTCAGGTCGTCGGCCGTCGGCCCGAGCCCCCCGGTCACGATCACCAGGTCGAATCTCATTGCGCACAACACCAGTTCGGCCGCGATCATCGTCTGATCGTCATCGACCGTCACATGCCGGCGGGTCATGATGCCCCGCTCGGCGAGCATCGCCGACAGCCGCTTGCTGTTGGTGTCGAGCGTCTGACCCAGCACGAGCTCATCGCCGATCGACAGGATCGCGGCACTGGCGTGCGTGGTCGGCCCGGTCAATCGCTCGCCCCGACGATGTGGGTGATGATGCTCGATGCGCTGCCCGGCACCCCCAGCGGCTGGCCCGCGACCAGCACGATCCGCGACCCCGGGTGCGCCCAGCCCTTTCGGACCAGGTCGGCGTCGACCATGTGGACCCAGTCGGGGATCGAAGCGGGTGCTTCGCGCTCGAAGGTGGACACGCCGCCGAGCAGCGCCATCCGCCGCGTGAAACGGGCGTCCGACGAGTACGCCACCACCGGGATGCGGAAGTTGTTCTGGCTCAGGAAACGGGCGATGCCCCCCTGCTGCGACCAGCAGACGACCAGCTCAGCCGCGAAGTCCTGAGCGACGTGCCAGGCGCCGTGCGCGATCGCGGCGATGCGATACTTCTTCGCGGCGAACATAGGCGGGGGCGTCGCGCGGCGGGGCAGCTTCTGCATCGCCGACTCGGTCGCGCGGATGATCCGCGTCATCGTCTCCACCACCAAGTCCGGGTGCTTGCCCACGGCCGTCTCCCCGGAGAGCATCACCGCGTCGGACCCGTCGTACACCGCGTTGGAGACGTCCGAAGCCTCGGCCCGCGTCGGGCTGGACGACTCGATCATCGTCTCGAGCATCTGCGTCGCGACGATCACCGGCGTGCCCGTGTGACGGCAGGCGTCGAAGATCCTCCGCTGCGTCACGGGCGTCTCGGCGATGTCCATCTCGACGCCAAGATCGCCCCGCGCGACCATCACCGCGTCCGAGGCGTCGGCGATGGCCTCGATCTCTTCCACCGCCTGCGGCTTCTCGATCTTCGAGACGATCGGGATCCGCGAGCCGTGCTGCTCGGCGATGTTCGGGTTCGACGCGCAGATCCCTTCCAGCTTGGCCCGCAGATCGCGGACCTCGGCCGCCCGGCGGACGAACGACATCGCCAGGAAGTCCACGCCGTGGTTCACAGCCCACTGGCAGATCTCCCAGTCACGCGGGCCTACGGCCGGCGCCGAGATCTGCGTCTCAGGAAGGTTGATGCCCTTGCCCGTCGTGATCAGCCCGCCCACGGTCACGCGGCAGCGCAGCTCGCCGCCGACGCTCTCGACGCTGAGCATCCGCACCGCGCCGTCGTTGAGCAGCACCCGCTGGCCCACCTCGACCTCGTCGATCAGCCGCGGGTAGGTCGTCGGGAAGACCGCGACGCGCCGGCCGTGCTCCTCGCGGAGCTCCGCCTCGTCGACGGCTCGGGTGAAGATCACGTCCTGACCAACCCGCAGGTCGATCCCGCCGTCGGGAACGGTGCCGCACCGGATCTTCGGGCCGGGCAGGTCGCCCAGAACTGCGATAGGCATGTCCAGCTCGGCGGCAACGGCTCTGACGGTCTTCAGCCGCCGGCCGTGCTCCTCAAACGAGCCGTGCGAGAAATTGAACCGGAAGACCCGCACGCCGAGCGTGATCAGCCGGCGGACCATCTCTGCGGATTCCGAGGCCGGGCCGATCGTCGCGACGATCCGCGCGATCGTCGGGAAGCGGGCCGCCCGCGTGTCGCTGCTGCCGCTGGGCGTCATAGGCCGGCTCCTTCGCGCTCGCCGACCAGAGATCGGCGGCGTTCCATCTCGACCACCCGCTCGTACTGCTCGCGGAAGAACGTTTGGTAGGCAATCTTCGAGCGGACACCCCACTCCGGGTCCCGCCACGAGCCGCGGATCGGCCTGTAGTTCGCCTCGGTGAACGGCAGCCGTTCGCCATCGGGCATCTCGTGCACCGGCAACGCATAGAACGCCCGCTCCATCTCGCTCCGCACCTCGCTCGGGAAGCTCTCGTCGTCGCGTGCCCGGTTCAGCGCCGCCCAGGCGCGCTTCAGCTCCGGCAGGGTGTCGATGCCGAACGAGCCCATCATCGGCCCGATCGAGCTCCGCCAGCCAGCGGGCGACTCGTCGCCGGCCAGGTCGTACGGGTTGACCCGGTCCGTGAACCGATCGAAGTGGGTCTCGTACATCACACGCCGGGCGGGCAACCGCCTGAGCGAATACCGCCGCGGGCCCATACCGCCGTCCCCGCCGGCCGACTCGCCGAGTTCTTCTCTGGGCCGGAAGTTCCAGATCGACTGGCCCTGCTCGGTCAGGACGTATTCGACGAAACGCCGGGCGAGCTCGGGTTCGGGGCCGCCGCGGAGGACAGAGATCGGATCGGGGTCGACATAGACACTGCCGTCCGGGTCGACATAGCCCACGATGCCCTCGCTCGGGTCCTGCCCCGGGCGGAGGACGGACTGGGCTTGGCCCCGGCCGTAGAAATCGATCGCCAGCCCGGCCGCGGCTTCGCCCGCGGAGACATCGATCGGCGGCTTGGTGCTGCTGCCCGAGAAGTACCGGGCGTTGGCCGACAGCTCGCGCAGCATCCGCCAGCCTTTGTCCCACTCTTCGTGGCTCAGGATGTAGTCGAGCGTGGTCGTGATCGAGCCCGACTGCCGCGGGTCGGCCAGCGCGAGCCGGTTCATCAGCCGCGGGTCGGTCAGGTCCTCGAACGATCTCGGCGCCGGCAGGCCCATCCGCTCGTAGACATCGCGGTTGTAGACGATGCCGAAGCTCGAGACAGCCGTCGCCAGCCAGTGCTGGTCCTCGTGGTAGAGCGGCTGCGAGCCGATGGCGTTGGCGCCGAACCATTCGTCGAGTTGGCCCTGGCTGAAGCCGGCGGGGACGGACATCGGCAGCGTGACCTGCTCGGCCTTTTCTGGGTCCGTCACCTTGAGATCGCGGACCAGCCGGCCGTGGTCGTAGGAGCCGCCGCCGAACATCAGATCGATCGGGATGGTCCCGGGCTCGGCGGCGAATGTCTCGCGGTCGATCCGGCCGTCGCGCCAGGCCGCCGCATAGAGCGCCCGGAGCTGGCGGATGATGTCGCTTGTCCCGCCGGGCGTGACATAGCGGACGCGGACCGGCTCGCGGAAGTTCTCCAGATGCCAGGCCGAAAAGCCCTCGGCGAACTCTTGTCGCAGCTGCGCGACATGGGGCGTGACGATGATCAGCATCCGGGCATCGGACCCGTCTTCGCCGGCGGCGGCGGGCGACCGCAGCGCGAGCGGCGCGATGATCAGCGCGACAAAGAGCACACCAACGATGATCTGCGCGGCTTTCACGGCGGGAGTCTACCGTCCGTTCGCGGGCCGCAGCGGCACGCCAAGCCGGGGGACCACGCCATGACCTCGCGACCGACACCCGCCGACGACCGCCCCGTGGCCCTGATCACGGGCGCGGGCTCGGGCATCGGCCGGGCGTCTGCCGACCGGTTGATCGCCGCCGGCTTCCGCACGGTCCTCGTCGGCCGACGCAAGGGCCCGCTCCGCGAGGCGGCCGATGCTCTGGGCGATCTGGCCACTGTGCTGCCCGCGGACATCGGCAACCCCGCCGACGCCCGGGCCCTGATCGGCAGCATCGGCGACGCCTTCGGCCGGCTCGACGTGCTGGTCAACAACGCCGGCACCGCCCCGCTGCTGCCGATCGCACAGACCGGCCGCGACGTGATCGACACCGCTTTCCGCGTCAATGCCGAGGGGCCGGCCCACCTGATCGCGCTGGCCTGGCCCATGTTCGAGCGGCAACAGTCCGGCAGGATCGTCAACGTCTCGACCATGGGCACGCGGGACCCGTTCCCGGGCTTCTTCGCCTATGCCGCCAGCAAGGCCGCGCTCAACAGCATGACCCGCTCCTGCGCAAGCGAGGGCCGCGAGCTGGGCATTAGGGCGTTCACCGTCGCGCCCGGAGCCGTCGAGACCGAGATGCTCCGAGGTCTCTTCGGTAAAGAGGCCGTCCCGCCCGAGATGTGCCTCTCGCCCGACGAGGTGGCGGCCGTTATCGCCGACTGCGCCACCGGCCGCCGCGATACGGATTCGGGCAAGACGATCTGGCTGCAGAAAGGCTCGGAAGAGACGACCGACAGCTAACGCCGGCGGCGGAGCAGGCCCGCGCCCGCGGCCGCGAGGAGTACCGCCCCGCCCGGCGCCGGGATGACCGTATCGAGGTAGGCCGTAAGCTCATTCAGCGTGATCTCGGTCGCCTGCGACGCGGCGCCCTCGGGCGTGTCGATGCCGACGTGAATGTGGCCGGCGGCGAACGTGCGGAACTCGGCGTCGGGCCCGCCGTTGAGCAGCTGGTGCCGGGCGCCGAGCAGCCCGATGAATTCGCTCAGGAACGCCCCGCCGCCGCCCATATCGATGTACGAGTTGTCGACGACGTTCGCATCGGCGACGGCGTCGCGGATCGCCTCGGTCGGCAGCGTGCTGTCGTACCAGGTGTTGGGCACCAGGTCATCGAAGATCGGCATGTCGGCCGACGGCCGCAGCGGCACCTCGTAGTCGTTGCCCCACTGCAAGATCGATCGCATCCGCAGCCGGCCCTCGACCTCCCAGTTGCTGCCGGGAAAACCCCGGCTGAACGTGATGATCGCCACCGGGTTGACCTCGGCGACGATCCGCTCCCAGTCGGCCATCGTGTCCTGGTAGTCGATCTCGAAATCGCCCTCGCCCTGGCCCCATGCGGTCGGCGGGTTCGGCGGCGAGGGGAACTCGGGGAAGAACGAGTGCACGTTGTACCCACTGTTGTTCCAGTTCCCGCCCTGCCAACCGCCGGGGTTCTGGACCGGGCTGGTCGAGAACTGACGCACCATGCCGTTGGTCGGCGGCCAGTAGCCGGTGATCATGATGTTGCGGGTGAAGTTCTCTTGCGCCGCAGCGCCGCCCGCCGCGAGCGCGAGGCACGCAAGAACACGCGGCGGGGTGATCCGGGACAGGGATGCGGGCATAGCGGTCTCCGACGGCGCACCGATCGCGGCCGAGACCAACCTACACCCGTTTCGCGTGCCCGCAAGCAATCCGGCTCTCGGACCTAGACTCGGGCCGCATGCCACCCGTCGCGACTCTTGATCCCAGCGCCGGCAGACCGGCCCGGGCCCTGGCCTGGGCGGCGTATCTCGGCGCGAGCTGGACCTGGGTCATCGGCATGTACCTGCCGGTGCTGCTGGTCAGAGACCTCGGGCTCGCGGGGTATCTGGTCTTCGCGGTGCCCAACGTCGTCGGCGCGGCGGCGATGGGCTGGGTGCTGACCTCGCCCGAGTCGAGCCGACGGCTCGTCCGCGAGCACGCCGGCGCGTGCGCCCTGTTTTCGATCGTCACGCTCTCATTCCACGCCTACTGGCTGGTCTGGCTCGGCGGCTGGTCGATCCGTGCGCTCGACGCGGGCCTGCCGGGCATGATCGGCATCGTCACGCTCGTTGTGGGCGTCATGCTCGGCAGCAAGGCGGTCCGGTCCGACGCGCTCGCCCGCATCGGCGGGCTGGTCGCGATGACCGTCAGCCTCGTCGCGATGGCGGTGTTCCTCCTGGCACCCGAGCCGGCGACGCCCGCCATCGCCGAGCGGCTGACCGAAGTCCCGTTCTCTTCCGACGCGCTCTGGATGATGTCCGTCAGCACGCTCGGTTTTTTGCTCTGCCCCTACCTCGACCTGACCTTCAACCGGGCGCGGCAGGCCTGCCCGACCGCGAACTCGGGCAGGCTTGCCTTCACCGTCGGCTTCGGCGTCTGCTTCTGCCTGATGATCGTCTTCACGCTGCTCTACGCGGGCCCGATGGTCGGCTTCGTCAACGGCTCGCCGGTGGGACAGCTGGACGCGGCGATCCCGGTGCTGGTCGCGGTCGCGATCGGGGCGCACGTCGCGGTGCAGTGGGTGTTTACCGCATCGATCCACCGCCGCGAGGCCGAGGACGACCGCTCGCCGATGCGCCGGCTTGCACCGCTGGGCATCCCGGTCGCGTGCGTGCTCGGGCTGATCGCCGTGCTGCTCGCCGAGCACCGGCCGCTGGGCATGGCGCCCGGCGAGATCGGCTACCGCGGGTATCTCTCGTTCTACGGCCTTATCTTCCCGGCCTATGTCTGGCTCAACATGGTCGATGTGCGGACCCGCTCGCTGCGGGCCCCCACCGCCCGGTCGATCAACGTCACGCTGCTGGTGATCCTGCTGGCGATGCCGTTCTACGCGCTCGGGTTCTTGTGGCGGATCGAGCCGTGGCTGGTCCCGGGCGTGGCGATCGTGCTGCTGGCCAAGCTCTTTACGGGGCAGGCTCCCGGTTTAGCCGCCGGAGCGTCTCGGCCGCGGCACGCTTGACCGGCTCGGGCTCGGTGGGGTCCTGGGCGATCGCCCGGACCCGTACGACGGCATCGGGGTTTTCGCGGAGCGATACATCGTTGCCGATCGCGATCAGCGCGTTCCGCCGGAGCATGTGCAGCTTCATACGGGTCAGCGCTGAGCCCGCGAACGCCGTCCGCCGGTCTTCGTCCGACCAGCCGAGCACCTCGAACAGGTCCAAGCCGCTGCGCTGCGACGCATAGGCCGGGTGGGCGGCGAACTCGGTCGCGCCCGGCCGCGGCGAGTTGTGCGGGCAGACCCGCTGGCAGATGTCGCAGCCGGCCAGCCAATCGCCCATGCCGGGGTGCAGGGGTTCATCGATCGCCGACCGGTGCTCGATCGTGAGGTAGCTGATGCACCGCCGCGCATCGACCGAGTAGGGCTCGATCGCGTCGGTCGGGCAGGCGTCGATACAGCGGGTGCAGGTGCCGCAGTGGTCGGTGTGCCGCTCTTGCTCGGGCGGCGGCGGCAGCTCGAGCGTGGTCAGCACGCAGCCGAGCAGCATCCAGGACCCGGCCCTGGGGTGGATCGCCAGCGTGTGCTTGCCGGTCCAGCCGATTCCGGCGCGGACCGCCAGCTCGCGCTCGGGCACCGGAGCCGTATCGACCACGGCGCGGAAGCGATCTTCGGGGTAGGCCGCGGCGAGTTCGTCGCACAGTGTGTATAACCGTCGCTTGATGACCCGGTGGTAGTCGCGCCCCTGGGCGTATCGGGCGATGTGGCCGCGGCCGGGGGCCGGGTCCGTCTGCACATCGTCTCGCGTGGCGTAGAGATCGGCGACCACGATCGCCGACCGGGCGCCATCGAGAACGAGGTTGAGGTCACGCTTCGCGGCCGCGTCGCGCTTGAGATAGGTCATCTCGCCGTGCTTGCCGTCAGCGAGCCAGCGGTCGAGCTGCTCGCCGAAGGCGGTCGGCGATGCGTCGCAGACGCCGGCGAGCGCGAAGCCGAGGGCGTGGCAGCGTTCGATAATGCTTCGCGATCGCTCGACGGCTTCGCGGCTCATGCCTCAGGCGACGCCGGTCGTCGCGACCGATCGCGTGACGGCGGTCTGGCCCGCCCAGCCGCAGAGCCGCTCGAGCGCGATCGGGAGCGTGTCCTCGGCCAGCTCGATGTCCTCGAACCAGGCGACCGGCCACTCGTAGACGACGGAGCCGTTGTAGCGGGCCTTGGCCAGGGCGGTGACGAACTCTGGGATCGCGCGGTCGCCCTCGCCCAGCGGCACGGGGGTGCCGTCGGCGACGTCCTTGACTCGCGCGAGCCAAAGGCGGTCGCCGAGCAGGCTCACGGCCGCGGCGGGGTCGTCACCGGCGTTGTGGCCGACCGCCGCGTTGTAGCAGGCGCCCAGGTACGGGCTGTCGACCCGCTCGACGAGCCGTTGGACGCTCGCGGCATCGGCGAAAGCGCCGCCGTTCTCGACGACCAGCTTTGTGCCCTTGTGCCGGGCGTGGTCGCAGGCGAGCCGGAGGCGCCAGGCGATCCGCTTCATAGCCGAGTCGAGCCGCTCGCCGCCGTAGGTTTCGAAGCCGAAGACGCGGACAAACGGCGACTGGATGCTCGCGGCCAGATCGATCGCCCGGCTGGCCTCGCGGACCGACTGCTCCTGGTCGGCGATCGCCCGGCCGACGACCGGTGGCCAGATCGGCGCATCGAACGTCACGCCGGTCGCGACCGAGGAGCAGTCGATGCCCGAGCCGTCGATCAGGGCCCGGATCTTGTCTGGGGCTGACAGCGCGGGGTCGGAGGCGAACGCCCGGGGCTGGCTGCCGAAGGTCCGCAGCTCGATGCCGTCGAAGCCGGCGGATTCGACCAGCTCGACCGCCTTCCGCAGCGGGAGCGTGGGGCAGGCGACCGTGCTGCACGAGAAATCCATCATCCGGCGGTCCTCCGCGGGCCCGAACGCCCCGCGGGCGATGGTAAACCACCGGCGGACGGCGTCAACCGGTCCGCCCGGGCTGGCCCGGGCTGGCGGCCCCGTACCCTGTCAGCGGACCGACCGGAGGACCCGCCCGCATGCGACGAGCCGACGATTACGCCGACTATCTGCACCTCGAGAAGATCCTGAACGCACAGGACCCGCTCTCGGACCCCGAGCACCACGACGAGATGCTGTTCATCATCCAGCACCAGACCACCGAGCTCTGGTTCAAGCTTGTCATCCACGAGCTGCGGGCTGCGATCGAGATCATCAAGCGGGACGAGCTCGAGTCGTGCTTCAAGATCCTGGCCCGGGTCAAGCACATCCAGACGACGCTGATGAACCAGTGGGCCGTGCTGGCGACGCTGACGCCCAGCGAGTACGCGCAGTTCCGCTCGGTCCTTGGCTCGGCCAGCGGGTTCCAGAGCCGGCAGTACCGGCTGGTGGAATTCATGCTCGGCAACAAGCAGGCGGGCCGGCTGAAGCTGCACGAACCGGACGCCGAGGCGCACGCGACGCTGGCGGCCGCCTTCGAAGCGCCGAGCATCTACGACGAGTTCCTGCGCTACCTCGCGCGGCACGGGTTCGACATCCCCGCGTCGCACACCGACCGCGACTGGACCCAGCCCTACGAGGCGAGCGAGGCGGTGACTGCCGCCTTCAAGCGGATCTACGAGAACACCGACCAGCACTGGGACGCTTACGAGATGTGCGAGAA
Organism: Planctomycetota bacterium; assembly: GCA_039179915.1. Lineage (GTDB taxonomy): Bacteria > Planctomycetota > Phycisphaerae > Phycisphaerales > UBA1924 > JANQQZ01. The sequence continues at coordinate 16,546 of JBCDEF010000027.1, forward strand.
GCTGGTCGACATCGAGGAGTCGTTCACGCTCTGGCGGTTCCGGCATATGAAGACGGTCGAGCGGATCATCGGGTACAAGACGGGCACGGGCGGGTCGCCCGGCGTGCCGTTTCTCAAGCGCATCATCGAGCACCGGTTCTTCCCGGAGCTGTGGGACGTGCGCACGCTGGTGGAGGATGTGCAGTGACGCATTCGGCTTCGACGCACACGATCGAATCGGCGGTCGCGGCCCTGGGGCCCGGCGAGCTGACCGAAGCACGGGTCCGCGAGCACCTCTGGCCGCTCTTCTCGCGGGTGCTCGACCGGCGCGACGAGACGGGCGTGGTCTACCTGGCGAACCACTCGCTCGGCCGCCCGCTGAACCGGACTGCCGAGGATGTGCAGCGGGCGCTCGACCACTGGTACCGCGACCTCGACGGCGCCTGGGAGCCCTGGAGCGACGCGATGACCCGGTACCGGGCGATGAACGCCCGGCTGATCGGCTGCGCACGTGAGGACGCGGTGGTGCACAAGGTCTCGGCCGGGCAGGGGCTGCGGACCGTGCTCAACACGATCGAGCCCAAGCGCGACCGGCCGCGGGTGCTGACGACCCGCGGCGAGTTCGACGCGTGCGACTTCATCCTCAAGCGGTACGCCGCGAAAGGGCGGATCGATCTGGACTGGGTCGATGCCGACGAGCACGGGCGGTTTGATGCCGACGCGATCGCGGAGCGCGTCACCGATGCGCACGATCTGGTGGTTGTCAGCATGGTTTTTTACGCGACCGGGCAGCACCTGGCGGAGGTGCAGACCGTCATCGATGCGGCGCACACGCACGGTGCCTTGGTCATGCTCGACACGTACCACCAGGCGGGCGTGATGCCGATGGACTTCGACGGATCGCGGGCCGACTTTGCGATCGGCGGCAACTACAAGTACACCCGCGGCGGCTCGGGCGCGTGCTGGCTCGCGGTCCGCGATGACCATCTCGACGACCCGAACCTGCAGCCGATCGACACGGGCTGGTTCGCCAAGGCGGACCACTTCGGGTTCCAGCGGGACGATGTGGCCCATCTCGCCGCGGGGGGTGACGGCTGGCAAGAGGGCACTCCGGCGTTGCTGTGCATGGTGCAGGCGCTGGCGGGCTTGGAGTTCACGCTGGCGGTCGGGGTCGATCGGCTCCGGGCGTACAACGTGCACCAGCGCCGGCTGCTGGCCGACGCGATCTACAGCGCCGGCGGCGACCCGATCAACGGCGAGCCGCGGGGCGCGTTCCTGCTGATGCGGGTCGAGGATCTGGCGTATGCGATCGATGTGCTGCGGGCCGAGGCGGTCGTCGCCGACGGCCGGCCCGACTCGCGGGGCATCGGGCACGTCCGGTTCTGCCCGGACCTGCTGACGACCGAAGAGGAGATCGATCGCGCGGCACAGACGATCGCGCGTGTCTGCCACGAATAGTCAGCGCCTCTCGCCCGGTGCGTCTGGGCCCTCGGCGGGCCCATTGACCGGGAGTCGGATGTCGAACTCGGTGCCGCGGCCGGGATGGCTGAAGACCTCGATCGTTCCGCCGTGGGCCTCGACGATGCGGCGGGTCGTGGGCAGGCCCAGGCCGGTGCCGCCGGCTTTTGTGGTGAAGTATGGCGAGAAGATCTGCCGGCGGGTTTCGTCGTCCATGCCGGGGCCGGTGTCGGCAACGCGGAGGACGACGACGGGTTCGCCGGCCTCATCGCCGGGCTCGACGCGGAGCATGAGCTCGCGGGGTGAGGCGGGCCGCGGCCCCGGCTGCGGAGCGGCCTGCTGAGCGGCCTGCGGGTCAGGGCTCTCCATCGCTTGGAGGGCGTTGAGCGCCAGGTTCAGCAGCGCCTGCTTGATCAGCCCCGCGTCGGCGTTGGCGGTGAGTTCGGCGGTGTGGTCCCGCTGCAGCCGGATGCGCACGCCCTGGCGCTCGGCCTGGGGGTGGATGAAATCGGTGAGCTGCTCGGCGAGCTCGCCGAGGTCGACCGGTGCGGGGACCACGGTCTTCTCGCCGGCGTAGTCGAGGAAGTCGGTCAGGATGCCTCGGAGCCGCTCGGTCTCGCGTGTGAGCGCACCGACGCGGCGCGAGAGGCGTCCGATTCGCTCGTCTTCGGTTCCGAGCTCGTCGAGTCCCTCGGCCAGGAGCTGTGCGTTCATGCCGATGGTCGAGAGCGGGTTCTTGATCTCGTGCGCGAGGCCGCTGGTCATCGAGCCGATCTCGGCGAGGCGTTCGGCGGCGCGAGCGCGGCGTTCGGCGAGGGCGGCCTTTGCCGACTGGCGGCGTGCGCGGGCCCGGGTCGCCGCGACGGCAGCGGCGACGCCGAGGAGCAGCCCGAGGGCTGCGCTGATCGCGATCGTGGGCAGGGCCGGCATGCGTCCGGCACGGTACGCCGGCGCGGGCGGGCGGCGGCTAGGTTCTGTTTGACGGATCAAGCAATCGCAGGCACCGCTGAATCATGGCGAGTTTGACCATGGTCATGTAGTGGGTCGCGAGCTTCTCATAGCGTGTCGCGACGCGGCGGGCTTCTTTCAGCCAGCCGATGCACCGC
>JBCDEF010000028.1:0-18995 GCA_039179915.1 Planctomycetota bacterium
AGCGAGGTCGACGCGGGCCGGCTGTCGATGGACGCGCTCTCGCTCTCGAGCTTCGCCGACACCATCGCGATCGGCAGGCCCCAGTCGCCCACGTGGTTCTGACGAATGACGTTGTGGCCCAGCTTCTCGAACGTCCGCGCGACCGCGTCGCCGATCACCGTCGCCCGCAGATGACCCACGTGCATCTGCTTGGCCAGGTTCACCCCGCACAGATCGACGACGACCGTCTCCGCCTCGACCGCAGGCAGCCCAAGCCGCGGCCCGTCCATCGACGCCAGCATCCCCGAGAGCGCATCGCCCCGCAGCCTGAAGTTGATAAACCCCGGCCCGGCGATCGACGACTCGTCGACCGGCTCGGCGATCGAGCCCGCGTCGAGCTTCTCGACGATCGCCGCCGCCACGTCCCGCGGCTTCATGCCAAGCCGCTTGGCCAGCGGCATCGCCGCGTTCGATTGATAGTCGCCGAGCTTCGCCTGTTTGCTCGGCGCGACCAGCGGGTCGGCGGCGGGGCCGTCCAGCCGGTCGCCATAAGCGGCCGCGATCGCGCGCGTCACCGCGCTGCCGAGCAGCTCAACCGGGTCGATCAGGTCCGTCGCGGGGTTCTTGTCGTTGTTCACGCGGCGATACTAGCGGCGGTAGCGCGAGAAGCCGGTCCTCCAACTCTTGCCGGAACCCGACCAGGCTCGAGCTTGGGATCAACGCCTCGGGGTCATCGATCAGGACGATCCGCGCCGCAGAGACCGCCGCGATCCCCATCCGAGCCAGCGGCCCGAGCAGCGATTCGGTATCGCCCGAGGCCGACGGCATCACCAGCACGATCGTGTCCGGGTCGATCGCGATCGCGTCTTCCAGGCTCAGCGTCATCCACGGCCCCCCCTCGGCTAGCGCCGGCAGAAAACCTGCCGCGGTCAGGATCTCCTGATGCGCAGACCCGGGGCCCAGGCAATCGACGGTCGGGCTCACACCCGCGATCAGCAGCACGCGGCCGACCTCGGGCGCCGGAGCCCCCGGCGTATTCAACGCGCTCACCGCGTCAACAACCGCGGCTGTCTGCTCGCCTCCACCCGCCGCTCCAAACGCGTCACGTAGCCGCTGCGCAGAGGTCACGATGTCGGCCAAGCGCAGCGTTTCAAACGGAACAATGCTCATCCCACGATTGTCGGCGAGCCGGGCAAGCCGTTCCGGTACGTCTCGTGCGCCCCACTCGATCACCACGTGCGTGGGCCGAACGCCCAGCAACCGCTCATAGTCGATGCCGGTCTGGTCACCCACCACCGGCAGGCTCTCGTCGGCGGTCGTGTCCCAGCCGTGCCGCCCGACCAGCAGCGCATCCAGACCCATGTCCCGCAGCATGACGGTCGCCGCGGGCGAGAGGCTCGCGATGCGGACCGCGTCGTTAGCAACCGCAACGGGCACGGGTTCGTCCGCACATCCAATGAGCAGTCCGATAGCAAGAAACGCAGCAAGCAGGCGGGTCATCGTGCCGACCCGCCGCCGAAAGCCCACTCGATCTGTTCTCGGAGTTGTTCCAGATCGGCCGGATTGTGCAACGCAGCGGGGTAAGTCCGATCGTTCCTCACCGCACGCTCGGCGTAGCGGGCCGCGGCCGCCCGCGCGTCGGCATCGAGCTTCTCGAGGGCACCCGCGTGCCGGTCGCGTGCGGCGCCGAGCAGGCCGTGCAGTTGTGCGAAAGTATCCGCCCGTTCACGCCCGTCGCGAGGAAGTGCTGCGATCGTCCGGACCAGACGGTCCCGCTCGGCCTGAGCATCGTCATCGCCCAGCAGCCGAGGATGGTGCCGGGCGTGGTGCGCCGCCCAACGCGCACGCGCAACATCCTGCTCGACGACTTCCGGCTCGTCGTCGAATTGCAGCCGAAGCGTTGCCGAGGCGGTCACAAACGGTGCAAGTGCCGCTTCGGTGATACCCGGCATCCACCGGTCATTGATCGGCTCATACGCCCGCCCGCCGGTGCCATGGATGAACAGATCGCACGCAAACGCGCGCACAAGCCCGGTCAGTGTGAGCGCCTTCGGCATCAACGAGTCGGCCGGGTTTTCGATCGTCGCCGGCCGCCAAACACCGGCTTCGGTGTGCCACAACGGGATCTCCGCTGCACCGCCGAGTACGCCGAGCCGCCGAACGCCCGAGCCGGGCTCGGCCTCGACCGCCGCGTTGTATGCCTCACGCGCGGCATCGTGTGTCAATGCCGATGCAAGTGCGCGGAACGCATCAGTTTCGGCAATATGCGAAGCTCGCACGATCCGAAACGGTGCGATAGCCGGCAACGAAGCCAACGCGGCGAGCGTCACGGTTGAACCGGCATAATCCCGACTCGACCATGCATCGACCGTCGCGACCGCTGATTCCAGCCGCGTACGCAACACTGGAGATGCTGGATCGCATTCCAGCTCGTCCAGCGTATGCAGCGTGCCCGGCTCAGCCATCGCCCGACGCGCGCGTGCGCTTTGTTTCGCGAGCGAAACCACCCGCCGCTCCAGCGAGCCGTCGGCATCGCGGCAGGGCAGCGCAATCTCATACGGATCGTTGTCATCGGTGTCGACGACCAGCCACGCCGCAACGCCGCCGATGCGTTCGGCCAGCGCCTGCGCCGCGTATGCCTTCGCCGCGATCCCAGGATGCCACAGCTGGCCCTGGTGGCCGGCCATGACGATCGGTCGATCCGTCGGGAGGCCCATCTGCCGGCGCATCTCGGCGCACCGCGAGTCGCGCGATGGGGCGGCGACCATCGATGCCCAGTCGGATGGATCAGGATCGAGCTCGATCGTCGGCGGCGTGCGTGTCGCCACGGTCATCCGCCCCGGCAGCCTGCCTCGGCGCCCACGAGCGCGGCCGCCGGCAGCCGGTCGGCGCACCGCTCCAGCTCGCAGTGCAGCACACGCCGGTAGTGTGCCAGACGAATATCACGGTCGTCCAACGGCCCGCCGAAGCTGCGTGTCAGGTCGTTATAGATCAGCCGGATCGGGATCTCGCCGATCCGCAGCCCGGCCGCGACTGCCTGCACCCAGAACTGCATCGGGAACGCGTAGCCGTCCTCGCCGAGCACCAGCTTCGAGACGGCAGACACCCGGTACGCCTTGAACCCGCAGAACGCATCGGTCAGCCGCAGCCCCAGCCGCTGGTTCAGCTCCTCGGTGATCAGCCCGTTGATCGCCCGGCGGTCCGGCGGCGGGCTGCCCTCGGCCGCCTGCTGCTCGATCGGGACCAGGTACCGCGAGCCGCTGACGATGTCCGCGTCGTCCGCCTCGATCGCCGCGAGGAAGTCGGGGATCGACTCCGGCTCGTGCTGCTCGTCGCAGTCCATCGTGATGATCCAGTCGAACCCGTCGACAGCCGCCCAGCGGAACGCGTCTTGCATGCTCCGCCCGTACCCGCGGTTGCTCGCGTGGCGGATGACTTCTACAGGAAAATTCGCCAGCAACTGCGGCGTCGCGTCGCCCGAGCCGTCGTCGATCACCAGCACATCATCGGTGTGATGCTCCCGCAGCCGCTCGAGCACGCGGGCAACGTGCTTCTGCTCGTTGTAGACCGGGATGGCGACAAGAGTTCGAGCCGTTGACATAGATCGCAAAGCGTAGCGCCGGCCGCCGGAAGACAGCGTGGTCCGCTACGTGGGGCCGTCTTTGGCTTTCGCTTCCGCCTCGCGGGCCAGGCTCGTGAAGGCCGCAAACCCGAAGGGCTCGTCCTCGCTCGATTCGCCGGGGCCGACGCCCGACTGGGCCCGCAGCGTCTCGACCAGCTCGGGCGTCAACGCGTGGAACCCCCGGATCTCGTGCAGCGGCAGCGTGTACATCTCGCCGGTGGGGGTCTTGAGCTGGAAGACCGTGCACTCGACAGCGACGGAGAGCGCCCGCTCGTGGGTCGACGTATCGATCCCGCATGCGAACAGCGGCATGACCCCCGCGATCGGGATCCGGGTCCCGCTGGTCGTGATCACGGCGAGCCGGCCGTCGAAGAGCTCGTTGGGCGGCGGGTCGGGTTCGATCTCGATCTCGGACACCCGGCCCTCGGGGGTATCGATCACGCTGGTCATCCGCGTGCGCTTGGCCGCCGCGACCTTGGCTTCGTAGGCCATCCCCGCGGTCGACAGCGACGTGAGCATCTCGCGGATGACGTTCTGCCAGAACAGCTCGCGGACACCGGTGACCGAGCCGGGTGGGGGATGGCCCATCGTCGATGCTGCGGCCGGGGGAGCACCCGCGCCGCCGGGCATCGGCGAAGCCATCGGGCCGGGCCCGGGGTCGCCGCGTTCGGGTGGGCTCGGGGCCGGATCTGGAGCCGGGTGATGATTCGGGTTCGAGGGTGCAGCGTCCACGGCGTGTCCTTTTAGGCGGTGCTCCGGGGCTCCGCACACGGCACTGTATCGCGTTCGCCACCACGCCGGGGCGGGGCTATGCCCCCGGTTCCGGTCGGAGGCTGGTCCTATAGCGGCGGCCGGAGCCCGGTTCGCGTGGGGGGCGGCCCGCACAACCGGCAGGGTCGCCGATCCATCCGCACCCAGTGTCGAGCCAACAAGCCAGCACGCCGGCCCGCGCGTCGATAGCCAGCAAGATGGAGCGACGCGAATGAGTACATCGCAGCACACGATCAACCAGGTCCGTTCGATCCTGGGCCGGCTCGATCGATCGATCGACGAGGCCCGGCAGCGCCGTCTCAGCGGCGACGCCGATCCGCAGCGGCCCCCGGCCGACTCGGACATGGTCATCGGCGACTCGGACAGCGCGGAAAACGCACCGCCGCCGCCGGGACGCAGCCCCGCGCCGGACGCGCCGCCCCCGCCACCGGTCGGCCCGGCACGCAGCTCCCCGCGGGCGCCCAGCCCGTTCGGCCGAGCCAAGCCGCTGCGTCGCACCGGATCCGACGGGTCCGCGAGCTCCGGCTGGAGCACGCCATAACGATCGCATCGCGCACCTGGGCGGGGCAGTTCAGGAGTCGAGCATGAGCGGGTTCTTCGGCAGATTGTCCAAGGTCTTCGGCGGCGACGACGCCGCATCCACACGCCGCACCGATGCGGACCCGCCGCCCGGCACCGCCGGCCCGGCACGCGTCCGCCCGGAACTAGCCAGCTTCGACCTGGTCGATGCCGCGCTGATCGCCACCGTCGCCTGCAATCGGCTCTACGGAGCAGACGCCGCCGACCTCGTCGAGACCATCCTCGACGAGCTCGAGCAGCGCGGCGAGGGTGTCCACGTCATCGTCGATCTTCAGAATGTCGAGCTGATGGATTCCAGCTCGCTCGGCATGCTGGTCTTCTTGAATAACCGGCTGGGGCTCATCGGCGGCCGCGTCGCGGTCGTCAACGCGAGCTGCGGGCTCGAGGAGATGTTCCGCCTCACCCAGCTCGACCGGATGCTGCCGGTCTGCCGCGATGTCATGAAAGCGGTCGCGATCGTCAACCGGCGGACGGCCGCCTGACCGCACTTCAGCGCCCCGGAACCGGCCGATCGCTTGCCTCGGGCCCCCGAGCTGCCGACAATCATCCCTGCCGGGGCCATGGTGTAATCGGTAGCACGACAGATTCTGATTCTGTTAGTCGGGGTTCAAGTCCCTGTGGCCCTATTGCGAGAGTCGACCGCCGCGAGCCGCACTCGGCTCGCTTTTTTTGTGCGCCGAGTCTTGCGCACGGCTTGCGCCGGCCGCACCCGGACACCTTTCACACGGCAAATTCCCGAGCAGATTCCGCCCACGCCGATGGATCGAGTGGATGTTCGTTCCTCAACGACACGGAGCCGCCGCCATGCCGACCCGCCCCGCCGCCTTGCCCGGCCGCACAGCCTGCCTCGCTTCGCTGACCGCGCTGTCCACGGCACTGTCCACAGCCGCCCAGATCCACGTGTTCGTGGACGACGACGCCCCCGATGGCGGCGACGGCCTGAGCTGGGCGACAGCCCTGAACGATCTCCGCGAAGCTGTTGCGTTGTCAGAAAACCTGGGGCCTGACCGCGGCGAGATAAGGATCGCGGGGGGAACGTACCTCGGTGACGGTCTCGGATCGCTCGAACTGACCGCGTACGGCGACGAGCCGGAGCTGCAACTCGTCGGGGGCTTCGTGGGCTTGGCGGACCCGTCTCAGCCCGACAAACGGGACCCGGAAGACAATGCTAGTCTGATCCAAAACGGTGGATCGCAGACGGCCTTCATCATCGAGGGTGTGCTCGGCGAGGCCAGCGATGCTCGGGTGCTCAGCACGATCGGGTTCGGCGTCAATAGCGGGTTCGCCGGCGTGCTGCGGTTCGATGGACTGAAATTTAATTTTGGCCAGGCGATCAGCGTCGAGGCGGTGCCGGAGTTTGCCCTCGCCGTCATCGATTGCAAGTTCAACGTCAGCTCATCGCCGATCAACGGCGGCGCGATTGAGATCAGGGACAGCTCGCTGCTGGTCCGCGGATCCGAATTTTCAGGGTGCTTCGCTGCAGTAAACGGCGGGGCGATCTTCCACGCGGGTCGGGAACTGGTCATCCAGAACTCCAACTTCGCCGGCAACACGGCGCAGTACGGCGGCGCGGTGTCGACGGTCACCGATGTCTGGTCCATTGTCGGCACGAGTTTTGGCTTGAACGAGGCGATCGGTATCGGGATCGGCGGGGCGTTCTACGCCGTGAACCCGTTTGGTCGGGGAACGATCATCGCGTCGACGTTCACGGGCGGACGGGCGCGCTTCGGCGCAGCTCTGTTTGTCGATTGCGACGTCTCGATCTCGGATTCGCAGTTTCAGCAGAACATCGCGGTCGAAAGCGGCGGCGCGGTCTCGTCCATCGGGCGTCTGGACGTCGCAGACTCGACGTTCCGCGAGAACCGCGCGGAGACCGGCGGGGCGGTGCGACACCAGAACGCAGCATCCCAGACAGCATGGGATAGGTGCACGTTCGAACTAAACCTTGCCGCATTCGGCGGAGCGCTCAGTCTCGAGACACCGTCGACTATCCGCGAAAGCACCTTTCAAGACAACTCGGGCTCGGCGGTCCGGCTCGGTATCGAAAGCGACGTCATCGATTCGACTTTCATACGCAACGTGGCGACGAATGACGGCGGAGCGATCAACGGCCCCGCTCGGGTCAACGGCGGTTTTTATCAGGGGAACACCGCTGTCCGCTTCGGGGGCGCGGTGTATGGCGCGCTCAAGATTCGCAACGCGGCCTTCACAGGCAACATCGCTCGGATCTACGGCGGCGCGGTAGGAGATACCAGGGTCATTGAGGACACCCTGTTCACCGGCAACACCGCCGCCTCCGGTGGCAGCGCGGCGTTTGACATCGATCGGGGATCTCGGCTTGAGGTGGTCGGCAACCGCCTAGACCGAACGCTCGGGCCCATCGCAGTCGAGGAGGGGGGTGCACTGTTTGGTTTCGACCTCCTCGAAGACTCGACAATATCCGACAACACATCAGACGGGCTCACGCCCAATCTGCTGGTCGGCGAGGGGGCGGTCGTGCGTCGCTGCCGCATGTCTGCGGCTCGGGTGACGGCCGGCCCGGGCGAGCAAGAGTCGGACGGTGTCGCCGTCGCTATGGATGTCGGAGCCACGGCGGCAATCGAAGACTCTCTGGTCCAGGGCGGACTGCTCGTCGACACGCTCTCAGCGGTTCGCCTCGTCGGATCAACAATTATATCGAACGGCGAAGCCGTTCCCGGCTTAGTCCTGGGTTGGTTCGCGCTGGCCGATGTCGAATCCACGACGGTCTCGGGTCCGGGCGGAGTTAACGCGGGACCGGGCAGCGCGCTCATCTTTGTTTCGTCACTAGTAGAAGGTGGCCTTGGCAATGTCGAGGTTGCGCCGAGCGCATTGGTCGATACGATCGGTAACCTGCTCACGTTCGATCCAGGCTTTGTCGATGCCGACGGCCCGGACGATGACCCGCTCACCTTCGAGGACAACGATTTACGTCCCCGGCCCGCTTCGCCGCTGATCGACGCGGGTTTCGGCTTCGGCATCGCGTCCGACCGCGAGTTCGACATCAACGGCGATCCGCGCGTCTTTCAGGACATGGGCGTGCCTGACACCGCCCCCGGTACCGAACCGATCGACATCGGCGCCTTCGAGTTCCAGGGCTTCACCTGCCTCACCGATGTCAACAACGACGGCATGGTCACCAGCGCCGACTTCTTCGCCTGGGTCAACGCCTTCGGCAGCGGCGATCCGCGGGCCGATCAGAACCGCGACGGCTCGATCGATTCGGCCGACTTCTTTGCGTGGGTGAACAACTTCAATGTTGGCTGCTAGCCTTCGCGGTAGAATCGTCTGACGCGGGCGGCCGCCCGCCGGGGGACGACGCCATGACCGCCTACTCGATCCACCGCCTGATCGCCGCGATGAAGCCGCTGGACGCCAGCGATCTGCACATCAAGGTCGGGCTGATCCCGACCTACCGCGTCGGAGGGCGGCTCAAGCACATCGACGGCGACCCGCTTTCGGAACAAGAAGCCGACCACCTGCTCGACCCGATCGTGCCCGACGCGCTCCGAGACCAGTTCGAGCAAGACGGCAACCTCGACTTCGCCACCCACCTGCCCGACGGCGACCGGTTCCGTGTCAACATGTTCCGCTCGGGCGGCCACACGCACGCCGCAATCCGCCGCGTCAAGGCCGACATCCCCAGCTACGACAGCCTGCACCTGCCCAAGGTCTACGGCGACATCGTTGGCCAGACCCACGAGGGCCTGGTCATCATCTGCGGCGTGACCGGCTCCGGTAAATCGACAACCCTCGCCGCGATGATCGAGCACGTGAATCAGACGCGATCGGTCAACATCATCACGATCGAGGACCCGGTCGAGTTCCGGTTTACGCCCGCCAAGAGCATCGTCAGCCAGCGCGAGATCGGGATCGATGTCGACAGCTTCCCGACCGCGATGCGCTACGTCGTGCGCCAAGACCCGGACGTGATCTTCATCGGCGAGATGCGCGACCGCGACACGCTGCTCTCCGGCATCCAGGCGGCCGAGACCGGGCACCTGGTTTTTGCGACGCTGCACACCGCCGACACGCAGCAGGCCTTCGGCCGGATACTCGAGTTCTTCCCGCCCGAAGAACGCACGTTCATCCGCAATAGCCTGTCGACGAGCCTCAAAGCCGTCTGCGCCCAGCGGCTGCTGCCCGCCATCGAAGGCTTCGGCGCGCCGGTCGTCCCCGCGACGGAGGTCCTGCGTGTCAACGCCCCGGTCCGCGAGCTGATCCGCGAGGGACGCGACGCCGACCTGCCCTCGGTTATCCGGTCAAGCAGCGCCGACGGCATGCGTACCTTCAACGACTCGCTCGCCGAGCTGGTCGAAGAAGAGACCGTCGATATGCAGACCGCGATGGAATACGCACCCAACCGCGAGCAGCTCTCGAGCATGCTCAAGGGCGTGTCGATCAAGGCCAGCGGCCTGACCGGCAAGATCCGCGGCTGAGTCCGCGGCACCTCTCAGGACGCACGGCTTGCCCTTCGGGTCAAGCCGTGGCACCCGGCCACGACCCGTCGAACGCACTAATTGAGCAGTTCGACGCCGCCGGCCTCGTCGGGGTTGAGCTGCATGCGCAGGTAGGCCGCGTAGAGCCCGTCCCGTTCGAGCAGCTGCTCGTGAGTGCCCAGCTCGATCAGCCGGCCCTTTTCCAGCACGGCGATCCGGTCCGCGTGCCGGATCGTGCTCAGCCGGTGCGCGATCACGATGCTCGTGCGGCCCTTCATCAGGTCGCGGAGCGAGCTCTGGATCAAGGCTTCTGAGCGCGAGTCGAGGTTGCTGGTCGCTTCGTCCAGGATCAGCAGCGCCGGGTCGGCCAGGATCGCCCGGGCGATGGCCAGGCGCTGTTTTTGCCCGCCCGAGAGCCGCACGCCCCGCTCGCCGATCAGCGTGCCGTAGCCACGCTCGGTTTCTTCGATGAACTCGTGGGCGTTGGCCAGCTCGGCCGCCGACCGGATCTGCTCGATCGTCGCGTCCCGCCGGGCGTAGGCGATGTTCTCCGCGATCGTGCCGTCGAACAGGAACACGTCCTGTTCGACGATGCCCAGCAGCCGCCGGAAGCTGTCGACGTCGATCTCGCGGAGATCGAGCCCATCAAACCGGATCGTGCCCGCGTCGGGGTCGTAGAACCGCGCGATCAGGTTGCACAGCGTCGTCTTGCCCGCGCCCGATGGGCCCACGAGCGCGATGGTCTCGCCCGGCTTGATCGTGAGCGAGAGACCGACGATCACTGGCTCGCGATCGCTGTCGTCGCGCGATGGGTACGCAAACGTCACACCCTCCATCGCGATCTCGCCCCGGGCGTTGCCGCGGAGCAGCTCGACGCCGGTGCGATGGCCGTCGAACTCTTCGGGTTCGTCGAGCAGATCGAGCGTCTTATCGAGCGCAGAAAGATTGTTCTGCATCTGGGTCGCGCTGCCGGCGAGCGCTTCGAGCGGGCCCAGCAGCATGACGACGTAGGTCACAAACATGATCACATCGCCCGGCGTCAGGTCGCCCGAGATCACCCGCGAGCCGCCGTAGACCAAGACGCCAGTGGACGCGACCGGGATCAGCAGCGCCCACGCGATCTCGACCGACCGCGACCACCACCAGGCGAGGATCTCCTGCCGCGTCATGTAGTGGTTCTCACCGACGAAGCGCTGGCTTTCGCCCTGCCACCGGTTGAAGCCGCGGACGATCCGCATGCCGCCGAAGACCTCGGTCGAGTGGCCGTCGATGGCTGTTCTTGATCCGCGGACATCTCGATAGATCGGCCGGATCCGCCCGATCCAGGTCTTGTGCGTCACCCAGATCACGGGCACGGCCAGCAGCGCGCCGACCAGCATCGTCCACTCGACCGCCGCGAGGATGATCAGCGTCACCGCCACCTGCGTGATCGCCCGCCACGGGTTGTAGATCAGGCTGAAAACCAGCTCGCCCACGCCGCCCGCGTCTTCACGCAGGATCGACGCCACGCCGCCCGACTTGATCGCCTGTACCCGATCGAGCGGCAGGTGCACCGCGTGCTCGAAGAGCCTCCGACGAAACGAGACTTGCAGACGCTTGGTGATCCGCGTCGCCTGCCATCGGCCCCACATCGCGATCAGCACCGCGATCGAGGTGAGCACGACCATCCCGCCGCCGATAATCCAGAGCATGGCCATGCGGTCGGCCGTGCCGTCCGGGTTCCGCGGCAGGGTGACATACTCCGCCAGCGCTTCCGGCCCGGGCGTGTCCGCCCAGACGTAGTCCATAACCAGCTTGGTCGAGGCCGGCATGACCATCCCGATGATCGTCGAGACGCTCAGCGTCAGCAGCGCGAACGCGAGCGTCTTGTGGTGCCCAGCGCTGATCCGCCAGAACGCGCCCAGGATCTGTCGAAGGTTCCGCGAACGCTTGCGGCCCACGTGCGCGTAGCGGGGGTGCCCCGTCCGGTCGGGGCCGTCGTCGCCCCGGTCGGGGATATGCAGTTCTTTTTTCTGGGACCGCTCGCGGCGTCGGTCGAGGTAGGCGTCGTACCGACGGCCGCTCGATCGTCCAGGGGGTCCTCCGTGCGCATCACTCACTCGAAAACGATAGGCTCTGCGAGCAAGATACCCGTTTGTCTGGAGACTCGGCGATGAGCAAACGCACCGGCCTCGCACTGCACTGGAAGATCCTGATCGGCCTGGTGCTGGGCATCGTCGTCGGATTGATCGTCAATCTGGCATGGACGGATAGCACGTGGTCGGCGCTGGGTGTTGACGAGCCGTCGAGCTTCATGCAAGCCGGGCAAGCCATGGCCGAGTCCAAGGCCGAGGGCGGGCCCAATGAGAACGCGAACGTCATCGCGCACGCCGCCGTCTTCGTGCGTAATGGCACCTCCTTCATCGGCGACCTGTTCATGAACGGCCTGCGGTTTATCGCCGTGCCGATCGTGCTGTTTTCGCTCGCCGCGGGCGTGGCGAGCCTCAACGACACGGCCAAGGTCGGACGGATCGGTTTCAAAACGATCACGATCTACCTGGCGACCACGGCCGTCGCGATCTCGATCGGCCTGCTGGCAGCCAACCTGATCGGGCCCGGGCAGGGCTTCCCAGAAGACATCCGCGAGCAGCTCGCCGCCGCCGAGCAGTCCAACGCCGAGGGCCGCATCGGCTCGGCGGAGGCCCAGAAGTCCCGCTCGACCTGGGACATCCTGCTCGACATCTTCCCCCGCAACCCGTTCGGCGCGATGGCCGCGGGCAACACGCTGCAGGTCGTCGTCACGGGCCTGCTGATCGGCATCGCGCTCACACTCATCCCCAAGAAGGACGCCGACCCAGTCATCCGCTTCTTCGACGGCATGACCAAGGTCACGATCAAGATCGTCGAGCTGGTGCTGCTGATCGCGCCCTATGCCGTCTTTGCGCTGATCGTCGTCGTGATCGCGGACCTCGGCGTGGAAGTTCTCGGCAAGCTCGTTAAATACTGTCTGACCGCGATCCTCGGGCTGGCGATCATGATGTTTGTGGTCTATCCGACCGTGCTGCGGGCGTTGACACCCGTGAAGTATGGCCGATTCTTCAAGGCGATCAGCCCCGCGCAGCTGCTGGCGTTCAGCTCATCGAGCTCGGGCGCGACGATGCCGGTGACGATGGAGTGCGTCGAGAAGCGGCTGGGCGTCAGCGAAGACGTGACCAGCTTCGTGATCCCCGTCGGCGCGACGATCAACATGGACGGGACCGCGCTCTATCAGGGCGTCGCCGCGGTGTTCATCGCGCAGATGTACGGGCTGCCGCTCGGCTTCGGCGACCAGCTGACCATTGTGCTGACCGCGACGCTGGCCAGCATCGGCACCGCGGCCGTGCCCGGCGTCGGGATCGTCATGCTCGTGATCGTGCTCGAATCGGTCGGCATCCCGCTCGAGGGCATTGCCGTGATCCTCGGCGTCGACCGGCTGATCGACATGTGCCGCACGAGCTGCAATGTGACCGGTGACTGCATGGTCGCGGCCGTGGTCGGCCACAGCGAGAACGAGCTGCTGTCCGCCGCCGAGGTCGAGGCCGAGTTCGGCGATGAGTCTGTCGACGAGCACCCGCTCAGCGAAGACGAGCTCCGCGAGGCCCGGAGCTAAACAATCCCAACCAGGGTGCCACGGCTTGACCCGAAGGGCAAGCCGTGCTGCTGGTTTTTCCGCACCGGTTGCCCTCCGGGTCAACCGGTGGCACCCAAAAAACGCCCTGAACTAACCGTCCCAGCGGCGGAGGATGCGGGCCGTCTCGTCCCGGTGCTCGCTCTCGTCGCGGGCCATGTCCTCGAGCTGCACCTGCAGCCCCTTCATGCCCAGCTCTTCGGCTTGTGCAGCCCGCTTGGCATAGCGATCGTGCGCGTCGGTCTCGGCTTCGAGCACGGCCTCGAGCATCGCTTTGGGTGTATCGGCCGGCGGCACCGGCTTGGCTTCGGTTGTCGGGTCGCCGCCGAGCGCGACGATCTTGCCGGCCAGATACTGCGCGTGCATCGTTTCGTCCGGGATCTCGGCCTCGAAGAAGGCCTTGAGCTCGGGCCGCGAGGGCCCGCTGACCTTGGCCGCGTAGGTCAGGTACTGGATGATCGCGCCGTACTCGTGGGCCAGATCGTTGTTGAGCTCGGCGATCAGTTGGTCTTTGGTCATGGTTGGTGTCCTTAGCTGGTCGTTGCCATCGCCTCGACGTCTTTGTGGATCGCGATGACGGCCTCGAACATCTGCCGCCCGGTCGCGACAAGCTCGAGCTTTTCTTCGTCGGTGAACGGCTGCTCGTTGAGCGTCGTCTTGAAGGCGTCCCACTTCGGCCGCTGCTGCTCGCCGTAGGGGTCGAGGTGCTTCATGCCGGTCAGGTCGCTCTGGCCCCAGACCTGCATGAGCTTGCGGGCAACGAACCGGTTGCCGTTGTTCGCGCCCTCGCGGACATAGTGCAGCGCGAGCAGGTTGCGGGGCTCGGCCGCCTCGACCCGCTCAACGAGCCGCACGGCCTCGGTCGCGCCAGGACCGGGCTGCACCGCCGCGGGATCGACGCCCAGGTCGGCCAGGTCGGCCTCGTAATAGGGCGTCTGGAGCTGCTCATCGTGGACAAGGTTCTTGAGCGCGGGCGTCAGCTCGCGCTGCTCGGCGATCGCCGTGTCCAATCGCTTGTTGAAGACGTACATCTGCTTGACCAGCTCGGCGTATTCGTCCTTGCCGAGCTCTCCCGAGATCATCTTTTTGGCGACCGTACCGTTCTCGGCCGACTGGTGCAGGTCCCAGCAGCCGTCCTTCATCATCTGGCCGATCGGGCCGATCTCGACGTCGCTCATGCGTGTTGCTCCTTGTGAGCACGATGATAGGAGCGGGTGCCCCCGGCCGATCTGGCGGAAAACGGCGCAACAAAAAAACCCCGCGCGGGGCGCGGGGCTCGGAAAAAGTCGGATCCAGCCGGTGATCAGCGGCGGCGGCGGGCGGCGGCGAGGCCGCCGAGGCCCAGCAGCGCGGCCGAGGCCGGCGCCGGGATCGCGATCAGCGAACCCGTGCGGAGCAGGCCGCTGCCGAGCACCTCAAGGCCCGAGCCGTCGAGGTTGATCGCGAGGATCTCGTCGAGGCCCGTCGTCCGGTTCCGCTCGATGAAGTTGAGCTGACCCGTGAACTCGTTGTAGATCACGCCCTGCGGAGCCAGGTCGGTGCCGGCCTGCGAGTAGAGCTCGGTGATGCCGGCGAAGTCGCCGTTGCCGTCGAGCGCGATCTCGTAGATCGTCTGGGTGTTGAGCTCGGCGACAACGAGGTTGCCGTTGGGCAGCTGGTCGATGCCGCGGAGCTGGCTGAGGACCTCATCCAGCCCGGTGAACGCTGTGGAGCCGTCGAAGATCAGGTCGGCGGTGTTGTTGGTCGGATCGCCGGCGTCGTTGAGCGTGAGGCGGCCGATGGTCGAAGCCTGCCCGTTGACGGCGTTGGGGTCGGTCTCGACGCCACCGTTGAGGGTGCCGAAGAAGAACTCACCCTGGTTCGAGCCGGGGGTCAGGCCGCCGCCGAACGCCTGGAAGCGCGGCGTGGGGCCGGCGGCGTCGGCCGCGACCAGCAGGTTGTTGCTCGACGGGTTCGCCAGGTCGTACGCGAGCAGGCCCTCGCTCGCGGTCCCGACCGGCGGGTTCGACGGCGGGTTGTTCGAGACAAGAAGGCTGCCGGTGAACGGATCGACCGCCATCCCGTTGACGACCTGAGCCGGGTTGCTCACGCTGAAGTTCGTGAGCGTCGGAGCCCCCGAGAGCAGGCCGTCGATCCGAACGATCTCGGCGGTGGACGGGTCCTGAGCCGGCAGCGGGCTGTTCGAGGCGAAGAACTCGCCGTTGAGGCCGAGCGTCAACGCGCCCCAGCGCTCGACATCTTCGGTGCCAGGGTCGAACGTGACCAGATTGGTCACGCTGCCGGACGAAGCGCTGAGCAGGTTGATCTCGTCGGCGGTGGCGTCCTGGAAGCTGCTGATAAACAGCAGGTCGCCGGGTGCCTGGGCGGTGGCCGTGCCGGCGAGGGCTGCGAGAGCGAGGGCGGTCATCGTGCGTGTCATCTTGTCTTCCTCCATGTGTTCTGCGTGAGACATCGAATTCAGCCGAGCCACAAAACGTGGCTCATGCAGCGTTCCTGCGGCAGGGTTCTCGGCCCAGCCGCCTGTTTTCAAGCCGGCTTTCTTGTCAGGACGGCCGTATCTTGTCTCCTCTGTACCCAAGTATACGGGCCATCCGCGACGGGCCCGAGCACAAAATGAGAACCTGTTTGCGGGTAATCGGACCCGGAGCAAGAGGTGACGCGCTTCGCATACGGCCCGGTTCTCCGGAACGATGCGTCTGTCCCGAAGAAAGTTGCCGCGAGCTGTCCCGACACCCGAGTTTGGTACAATCCACCGGATGTGTTCGAGCTTCGTTGGTGTTTGACTCGATCGGCCTGCGGACTAAACTCCGCCTCGCGCGGGCTTGTAGCTCAGCTTGGTTAGAGCGCACCCCTGATAAGGGTGAGGTCGCTGGTTCGAGTCCAGCCAGGCCCATTGTCCGACACCCGGCCCCGCCGAACCGCCGCCCCGGGCCGCTGTTTTCCCGGCCGGAGTCAGGGAAGCCATGCCCCGCGATTCAGATCCCAGCCGTCACACGTTCTGGGGCGACTTTCGGACGTTCTTCGTCCGCGGCGTGGCCGTTCTGCTGCCGGCGATCCTGACCCTCTCGATCCTCTGGTACGCGTTCAGCTTCCTGTTCGCCAACCTGGTCGACCCGATCAATCGCGGCGTGCGTGTCGCATTTGTCGAGATCGCGCCGAGGGTGGTCTCTGAGGGCGCCCTGCCCGAGTGGTTCCGGGTCGACGATGCCACGGTCGCCGAATTCCGCCAAGACAGCAACAACCCGATTTTCCGCGAGGGTAGTGAGAGCACCGTCGTCCGCCAGATCCGGGCACAGCGTCTCAGCGCCATCTGGGACAGCTGGTCGCTCGGCATCCTGAACCTGACCGGGCTGGTGATCGCGGTGGTGCTGCTGTATCTCGCGGGCCGGCTGCTGGGCTCGTTCCTGGGCAAATGGTCGTACGCCCGGCTCGAGTCGCTGCTCCAGGCGATCCCGGGCTTTAAGCAGGTCTACCCGCACGTCAAGCAGGTGGTCGACCTGATCATGGGCGATCAGAAGATGGCCTTCAGCCGCGTGGTGCTGGTCGAGTACCCGCGCAAGGGCATCTGGACGGTCGGTCTGGTGACCTCGAGTTCGCTAAAGCCGATCGCCGACGAGGTGCGGGGCGAGGTGCTCAGCGTCTTCATCCCGACAAGCCCGACGCCGTTCACGGGCTTCACGATCAACATGCCGGCGAAGGACTGCGTGGATGTGGACATGACCATCGAGCAGGCGCTGCGGTTTGTGGTGACCGCGGGCGTGTTGGTGCCGGAGAAGCACCAGATGCCGGCCGCCAGCGGCGTGCCCCAGCTGCATGTCACGCCGGCGCAGGTGAGCATCGAAGACGAGCCGTTCGGCTCGCCCTCGCAGCCCGGCACCGGCGAGGCCCCGCCGGCGTCGCCCGACCGCCCGGGATCGCCCGGCGGCGAGGCCGCGGATCGGAGCTAGACTGCATTTGTGCGTCCGGGAGTGTGCCCGGACGGTCGAGCGGCCGGCGGTTCTCGCCGGACCTCCGCCGAGGAGCTGTGCATGCGAGTGGATGTCGTGGGGCTGCACCTGGACGTGACCGATGCGATCCGGGAGCATGCCGAACAAAAAACTGATAAGCTGACGCGGTACTACGATGCTGTCCAGCAGATCACCGTTCGGCTGCAGAAGCTCGACCACAGCCACAAGCCGCAGTTCGAGTGCGAGATCACGGTCGACGCGGAGAAGCACGACGATTTCGTGTCGACGCAGCAGGGCGACGACCTCTACCTGGCGATCGATGGGGCGGTGCAGAAGGCCGCCCGCCAGCTCACGGACTTCAAGGAGAAGCTCAAGCTCGGCGGGCACCACCCCCGCGGCTGAGCCCGCCAGCTACCCTTGGCCCCGCCGGCCCATCGCCGGCACGGCCCCCGCCGACAGGAGCGACGACCGATGAAGCTGAGCGATCTGGTGCCCGAGGGCGCGATCCACACCGAGCTGGCCGCCACGCAGCGTGACGATGTCATCGCCGAGATGGTCGATGTCATGGTCGCCTCGGGCGCGGCTGACGGGGCCCACCGCGACGACCTGATCAAACGCGTGCTCGACCGCGAGCAGAAGGGCTCGACCGGCTTCGGCCGCGGCGTGGCCGTCCCTCACGTCAAGCACCCGGGTGTCTCGACCATGACCGCCGCGATCGGGCTCAGCACCGAGGGCATCGACTTCAACGCCCTCGACCGACAGCCGGTCTACTCCGTTTTCCTGCTGCTCAGCCCCGAGGACCGGCCCGAGGAACACCTGCAAGCCATGGAAGCGATCTTCAAGCAGCTCAGCAAGGAGATCTTCCGCCGGTTCCTGCGCCAGGCCGGCACGGTCGATGAGGTCCGCACCCTGCTCAGCGATGCGGACAACCAGACGCTCGGCGGCTAGGGCTCTGGTGGCACGGGCGTCCCGCCCGTGTACGAACGCCAATCACGGGCGGGACGCCCGTACCACCATGAGGACGCGTGTCGCAGAAGGAATGCTGTTGAAGGAATGCCGGGTCACGATCGTCAACCGGCTGGGCCTGCACGCCAGGCCGGCGATGTCGTTCGTGGACACGGCGCAGACCTTCAAGTCGACCATCCGCGTCCGCAACGGCGACACCGATGTCGACGGCAAGAGCATCATGGAAGTCATGATGCTCGCCGCCACCAAGGGCACCAGCCTGCTGATCACCGCCGACGGCGACGACGCCGACAAGGCCCTCGACGAGCTCAAGAAGCTGGTGGCGTCCGGGTTCGATGAGGAATGAGCCGGCCATCTTCGTTCGGGGACACGAGCTCAAGCGGCTCCGAATTCAGAAACTAAGGGTAATTCTCCCAACGCTGGCCGGCGTTGTGCTGCTCTGGTACTTCGCGACTGGAACCGCCACGATGTTCGGCTCAACGGCTTCGTCCTTGCAGATTGCTGCAGGCTGGACGCTGCTCGTTTCTGCTGTCTTGGCAACCTTGCTTCTCGTGTGGCAAGTCGCCCGCTGGCTAATACAGGCGGAGATTCGGCACCGTCGTCAACACCGCGGCCAGTGCTGGAGATGCGGATACACCCTAGCCGGTGCTCCTGCGATCGCGAAACGACACTTGTTCATCCGCTGCCCCGAATGCGGCGAGAAGTCGATGACGCGCTCGCCAACTCGCCCGCGGACTTCGTCGTCCGCTTGATTGCCAATCAAGAATCGGTTATCATTTCCCGAAGACTACAGCAGCGGCGATTCGCCGCCGCCCAACCCGGAGAAAACCGATGCTCGCAGTTCGACTCGTGATGGTGACTTGTATCGCGGCCTTTTCGCTCTCGCTGACCCCGGCCTCGGCCGTCGAAGCGGATGAGTGCAAGGCCGGCGAGCTGCCGGGCAACAGCTGCCCCTGCTGCATGTGAACCGGAATCGGTGACGAGCCGCGGGGGGGAGCACCCGGGTGTCTCGCCAAGCAACGCCCGCC
>JBCDEF010000029.1:0-18764 GCA_039179915.1 Planctomycetota bacterium
GCTGATCGAAGAGAACATCTTCGACCGCAACGGCTGGGACCACCGCATCGGCCGGTCCGACGCGACGATCTTCGCCCACAACGTCTACATCCAGCGTTCGTGCAACGACGTGGTCTTCCGCGGCAACATCTCCATGCGGGCAAGCTCGCACGGCGTGCAGCTCCGCCCGGGCGGCATCGCCGAGGAGAACGTGTTCATCCAGAACCCGATCGGCCTGCTGTTCGCCAACGCACGACAGGAGCAGGCCCGGCCGACCGACCGCGTCCACGACAACCTCGTGCTCGAGGGCATCGCGCTCGAGCCGGGCGAGGCACGCGGCTGGGGCATCCATATCCAAGACGTCCTCCAGGTCACCGTCTCGGACAACATCGTGGCCAACAGCCTGACCCCCGACAGCGGCTGGGGCATCAGCATGTCCGGCCGGTCGGACGACTTCGTCAACAGCACCGTGATCACCAACAACATCGTGGACGACTTCGGCGACGCGATGTTCATCAACCCCGCGCTCGTCAACGAGGCGACCATCACCGGCAACATCCTCTCGACCAACGAGCGGGCCAAGTCGGTCATCTTCTACCGCAGCGACAACGACGGCGGCATCGAGTACGGCGGCAACTACTACCGCCACACCAACGACAACGAGCCGTTCGCCCTCGGATCCAACGAGCTGACCATCAACGAGTGGCAGGCCGAGTACGATCCGCAGGGCGGCGAGATGCTCTCGCAGTTCCTCGATGAGGGCCGGAGTGTCGCGGATTACGCACGCTCGCTGGGTCTTGCGGACGAGGAGGCCTTCTTCGAGGCTCTCCGGCAGCAACGCCGCGGCAACTGGGACCAGCGGCTGACCTCTGACGCGATCCGCGCGTACTTCCGCGAGGCGTTCACGCTCACCAACGCGGGCTGATTCCTGCATACAACAATTATTTTCTGCGGGCGGCCGGGGAAAACCCGGCCGCCTGTCTTTTGCGCTGCGAGTCGTGATAGAGCGGGGCTCCGCATCGGGTTGGGCGCGATTGCCGATGCCCGGATCTGACGGATCGAAACCAGGTGTCGCGCTGTCGGTTGCGACACCGGTGGGCCGAGCGCTGTACCCCGGCTTGCCACGACGGGACCGATCCGTATACTCGCCCGCTCTCAGGAACGCATGAGCCAAAAACGGCCGGCGAAACCCTGGAGCACGCGAGCAGGGCCCCGGCGCGTGGGCCCGCAAAACAGATGCTCGCGGCCTCGTGGGAGAGCGGGACCGGCACAACGCCGGTCGGCCGCTCGGGACGCGGATCAGTACCAACCAAGCGCACCGCGGCGGAGTTCGCGGTCCTCCCCGGCGACACATGCCCGGGGCAACAAGGAGGTTTCTGCATGAATTGGGAACGATTCCGGGGCGCGATCGCTCTGGCGGCATCGGCCATGCTCGCGGCCCCGTCGCTCGGCGCGACAACCCCCGGCACGCTCACCTTCTACCAATGGCTGCAGATGTACGCGTCGGGAAACCCGTGCGCCGACATCAACGGCGACGGCGTCCTGGACCCGAGCGACCTGCTCGCCTTCCTCAACGGGCTTGGCCCCAACAGTTCCGCCCGCACGCCCAACCCCACCATCGACTCGGACTGCTTCGGCCCCTCGTCCGAATCGGATGACGACGGTGAGAACGGCGGCGGTGGCGGTGGCGGCGGTGACGACGGCCCGCCCGTCGATCCCACCGACTTCGAGACCGACGAAGACGG
Organism: Planctomycetota bacterium; assembly: GCA_039179915.1. Classification (GTDB taxonomy): domain Bacteria; phylum Planctomycetota; class Phycisphaerae; order Phycisphaerales; family UBA1924; genus JANQQZ01. The sequence continues at coordinate 1,725 of JBCDEF010000029.1, forward strand.
CTGGACACTCCTCGAGCCGAGCGTCGACACACGGAAGATCTACGTCGCTGCCAACGGCAACGACAACAACACCGGCAGGTCCCCGGGCCAGGCCGTGCGGACCATCGGCCGGGGCGTCTCGCTGCTCCGCGACGGACGGCCGGATTGGCTGCTGATCCGCCGCGGCGACACGTTCCGCGAAGCTATCGGCGGCTGGCGGTTGTCGGGCCGCAGCGAGTCCGAGCCGATGGTCGTGACCACCTTCGGCGAGGGCCGGCGGCCCAGGCTGATCACCGACGGCGACGGCGTGAACATGGTCAACAACCGCGTCGCCCGCGAGCACCTGCGGTTCGTGGGCCTGCACTTCGAGCCGTCGCAGCTCGGCACCGAGGTCGGCTTCGTCGCGACCACCAACCGAGCCGAGGACATCCTCATCGAGGACTGCTACTTCCGCGGCTACAAGGTCAACATCTCGTTCGATGTCGCTGCCAGCGAGGGCTTCAGCCGCAACATCCGCATCCGCCGGAACGTGCTGCTCGACGCCATGGGCGACTCGCACTCGCAGGGCATCTTCGCCGACGAGGTCGACGGGCTGCTGATCGAGGGCAACGTGATCGATCGCAACGGCTGGGACCACCGCATCGGCCGGTCCGACGCCACGATCTTCGCCCACAACATCTACATCCAGCGCAGCAGCAAGAACGTGGTCGTCCGCGACAACGTGGTGATGCGGGCCTCCTCCCACGGCGTGCAGATGCGGCCGGGCGGGATCGTTGAAGCCAACGCGTTCTTCCGGAACCCGATGAGCGTGCTCTTCGCCAACGCCCGGCAGCCCTCGCCCCGCCCGACCGACCGCGTGGCCGACAACCTGATCGTCGGCGGCGTCGACCTCGACAACACCCAGCGCCGGTCGTGGGGCATCCACCTCCAGGACGTGCTCCAGGTCTCGGTCAGCGGCAACCTGATCGCCAACAGCCGGACGCCCGACGCCGACGGCGGGTGGGGTATCAGCATCAGCGGCCGGCCCGATGACTTCGTTGACCGGACCCTGATCGAGGACAACATCATCGACGACTACGGGATGGCGATTTCGATCAACCCAAACCTCGCCCGGCAGGTGCTGGTCCGCGGCAACCGCTTCTACCGATCCCGCGGCGACTCGAAGCTCGTCTCGTCCCGCGCCACCGGCGGCTTCGGGTCGGTCTCCTTCCGGGACAACGAGTACCTACACCTCAACGACGCCGAGCCGTTCTTTGACGGCTCTCGCGATCTGCGGCTGACCGATTGGCGCAGCCGCTTCGAGCCGAGCGCTACGCTGATCCCGGGCGGCTTCGTCGATCAGAACCGCACACTGGATACCTACGCCCAGTCCATCGGGTTGGGCAGCGCCAACGGATTCTTCAACGCCATCCGGCAGCAGCGCCGCGGCAGCTGGGACCCGAGGCTCTCGGCCGAGGCGCTCCGCGACTACTTCCTCGAGGGCTACGCGACCCGCTAAGGGCTGCGTTTACGAACCGACTGGAACCACGCAGGGAGCGGCTCCAACCGCTCCCTTTTTCGTGCCCGATGCTCAGACCGGGCTGGGCCCGTCGAGGCTCGGCCCGGCGTCGCGCGGCCGATTGGGGCTGATCGGGTCGTTGGTCAGGTTCTGCGGCCGGGCGGCCCGGCGGGTCCGGGGCCGTCGCCGGGGTTGCTGGTTGATCATGCCGAGCTCAAGGTCGGCGGCGACACGCGGGTTGGAGGCAATGCCGGCCATCGCGCCGATCGCGGTGAGGATGATCGGCATCATCATCGAGTTCGGCAGCGAATCGACGGTGGCCATGATGCACAGCATCGCGACCGAGGCTGCGATCATCCCGTTGGGGTTTGCGCCCCAGTGGTGCCGCTTCAGTTTGCTGATCATGGCCACGGGCGGCCCGAGCAGCGCCGCGTACAGCGGGATCAGGCCGAAGAGCCCGTTCATGCCGAAGATCAGCACCCAGAGCCCATCGGCAACGGTGGTGTCGTCGCCGTATTCGTTGACCGGCCGGTTGCGTCCCCAGCCGCCCCAGCCGGTGAACATCTGCTGCCGAGCGTGCTCGGCGAGCACGGACTCGTGCATGATCCTGAACTCAAGGCTCGAGGCCCGGTTCTCGTTGACCATCGTGGCCAGCTCGATCAACACCTCGGCCGACCAGGCCCCCGAGCCCCGGCCGATCAGGTAGAACACGCACCCGATGACCGGCAACATCAGCGGCCAGCGGGCCCGCAGCGTCCGGGCGGCGAACAGGCAGCCGAGCGCCATGATCGCCAGCACCAGCGCGCCCAGAGACTTGGTCAGCACCAGCGTGACGCCGAAGGCGATCACGATCGGCAGCAGCGGGACGGCGAACCGCATGATGCTGATCCGCCGCTGGCCGGCGAAGTACCAGAACCCCGCGGTGAGCACGAAGCAGGCAGAGAGCCAGAGCGAGACCTGGAGCCCGTGGTTCATAAAGACCATCGGCCGCCAGCCGCCGGCACGGATGTGCTGGCGGAAGTCGTGCTGCATGAAGCCGTAGATCGTGTTGTGCAGCTGCGGGCTCATCCGCACCTCGTAAAGGCACAGCGGGACGTAGAGCAGCCCGCAGACGATCATGGCGACCGCCAGATCGCGCAGCTCGCCGGGGCGTTCAAAGTGCAGCCGCCCGATGAAGTAGGGCAGGCCCCAGAGCACGGTGCGGTTGAGGATCGTCGACACGCCGTCGTACCAGCCCAGCCCGTTGAACATGCTGCTCACAAACGGGCTGAGGCAGAACAGGATGATCGGCAGATCGATCAGGCGCAGGCGGAAGCGCGTGAAGATCCAGGTGTGGAAGACGAGCGTGGCCAGCAATGTGCCGACGGTGGTCGCGGAAACCTTGGTGTAGTCCGGCAGCCCGTAGAGCCTGAATGAGACGCAGGGCAGGAAGCACCAGCCGACGGTGACGGCCGCGGTCACCGCGATCCTCCGCGGCAGCAGCGCGAACGCGACAAATAGCGCGGGCAGCCAGGCGTACATCGCGACCGTGGCCAGCAGCGTCATCGCCCGGCTCCTTCTGCGGCCGCGTCAGCGAGTGCGGCCTCGAACCGTTCGGCGGCCGCGGCCCAGGTGTTCGCCCCGGCGATCTCCGCGGCCTGGTCCGAGAGCCTCCGCCACGCGATGGGGTCTGATCCGGCGATCATGTCTACGGCATCGGCCATCGCGGCGGGATCGTCCACCGGAACCAGTGCGCCGCCGCCCTCGGCCAGCAACTCGGGCGCCGCCCCGGCCGGCGTCGAGATCACCGGGGTCCGCGAGGCCATCGCCTCCAGCAGCGGCAGGCCGAACCCCTCGACCCGGCTGGACATCAGCCAGGCGTCGCACGACGCGTAGATCTCCGCGATCCTCGCCTGCGGCGGGTCGATCTCGCACTCGATCCACGGCGGCAGCGGGACCGACGGCCGCGGCGGACGGGTCGAGAAGCAGACCGCCTCGATCTCCGGCCGGCTCGCCCGAACCCGCTCGAGCGCCTCGATCGCGACGCCGACCGCCTTGAACGGCGAGTCCGAATACATAAACCCGAAACGCGGCGTCGGGTTCTTCTTCCGAGGCCCGCGGGCGAAGCGGTCGTGGTCGACCGCGTTGGGCACGATCACCTGCCCGCCCCGACCGGTCGCGGCCCGGATCTGATCCGCCACCCACTGCGAGACGCAGACCTGACGCATCGGCAGCCGGTATGTCCCGAGCACACGCTCGGCCTGCGCCGGGTCGTGCGTCTCGAAGTGCTGGCAGAAATAGACCGGTCGGCCCTTCGAGGGCGACAGCCCCGCGACCCATTCGGCGGTCTCCCACCAGGTCGCGATCACGACATCGGCATCGGGCACGTGCGCGTCGGTCACCGGACCGGGGTGCTGGAGGATCGTCCAGTCCAGGCCCCGGCCCTCCAGGTGGCTGCGCGGCATCGGCGGCCGCTTGAAGCTCGGCAGGCGGCCCGTGGCGACCCGGCGCAGGTTCGACCGGAGCGTCGGCAGCGGCCGGCGGGTCGACACGACCGAGACCCGGTGGCCCATCGCCTGCAGAGCCTCGGCATAGATCGCCACGACCAGCACCCCGCCGCGCATGTTCGCCCGTCCGAGCACAAACGTGATCCTCACGACACCACCCCGAGCGATCGAAGGCCCTCTCTGCCGACCAACACCGCGACCAGCCCGAGCAGCAGCGCCAGATCAAGCGACGAACGCGGGACCTCCAGCCGCCGGCGGACCAGCGCCCGCTGGCAGAGGAACGCGATGCTCGCGGCGACCACCTGCCCGGCGCAGAACCCGATCGCGCCCCACTCAAGCATCAGCAGCACCGCGATCGGCAGGCCCACGCCCAGCCGCACGCTGTTGACGATGAACGGCGACCGGGAGTCGCCCGTCGCGTGGAACGCGCCGTTGAGGCTCGCCCGCAGCATGTCGATGTAGACCGCCACCGAGAGCACCTCGAGAAAATCACCCGCCCGCGAGAACTCCGCCGGGTAGAGGATATCGACCACATCGCGCCCGAACAGGATGAACGCGGCCGGCACCGCGAACGCCGGCACCACGGCCCGGGCAAACTTGCGGCTCGGGCCCACGAGCGATGCGTTAGTCCCGTCGCGGACCACCCGGGCGTAGGCAGGGAACATCACCCGGGCCGCGATCTTGTTGACGATCAGCAGCGGCGCGGCCCCGAGCACCAGCGCGATCGAATACAGACCGAAGGTCGTCATATCACTCAGCGCCGGGACGGCGAACCGGTCGGCCTGCATCGCCAGGAATGTCACGGCGGTCGACAGGAAGATCCATTTGCCGAAGCCGAACAGCGAGCCGAGCGCGGCCCGCTCCAGCCGAAGCCTGTGCCGGTGCGTCCGCAGGATCGCGAAGCCGAGCACCAGCGTGCTGACCGCCCCGATCGTGCCGCCTGCGACCATTGCCCAGACCGTCGGCGTCAGCAGCGCGAAGCCGACGCGGCCCATCGAGCCCATCGTCGCGCCCGACAGTCGGACGATGCTGATCTTTGCGAACTCCAGCTTGCGGTTCATCGTGAACAGCGCCGTGGTGTTGAAGCCCGCGATCATGGTGTTGATCCCGGCGATCGGCAGCAGCAGGGCGAAGATCGGCTCGCCGTAGATCCAGGCGATCGGCAGGGCGGCGGCCGCGCAGAGCGTCCAGAGCGCGAAGCCCCGGATGACCTGGACGGTCCAGGCGGTATTGAGAAAGTCGGTGTCCTCGCGCTTGTTCTGGATGATCGAGGGCCCGATCCCGGTATCGCTGAACATCTTCAGGCCCTGGGTGACGACCGAGACGATGCCCATGAGCCCGAAGATCTCGGGGGTGAGCAGCCGGGCGAGGGCGAGGTTGGCCGCCAGGCGGATCGCCTGCTCTCCGCCGTGGCCGATCAGTGTCCAAGCCGAGCCGCGGACCGCGGCGGCCTTGAGCGACGAACGGCCGGGCTGCGCCGCCGCGTGCGGAGCGATCGGCGGCTCACCGACCGGAACCGCCCGCTCGAGGGCCCGATCGTGGGCCTGCTCGGCGGCCTGTTCGGGGTGATCCGGCTCACGGGCGTCGTTGGGCTCGGCGGGGTGGCGTGGGGGCGGGTTCAAGGCAGGCAGGTCTCGGCGAGTCGTTGAAACGGGAGAATCGGGCGCGGTCCGCCGTTAGGATCCCCCCGTCCGGATCGTGGGTCCGTGAACCCGCCTGAATCATCGGCCCGATGAGCCGATAGATCGACTCGGGCCGACAAGTCGGGGAGACCAGACCGTGACCGAACGCTGGGCGCACCGCCCGCCGCTGCTGATCGCCGAGGCGGCCAACCCGGAGTGGTTCTCCGTGCCGCTCGAGGGCTGGTCGCATGCGCGGGCGATCCAGGACCGCGTGGGCGGCCACATCGTGACGCAGGTCCGCAACGCCCCGGCTTTCGAGCGGGCGGGCGTTGCCGACGATCAGTACACCGCGATCGACTCGGAAAAGGTCGCCGCCCGGATCCACGGCGTGGCCAAGCGGCTCCGCGGCGGGACCGGCAAGGGCTGGACCACGGTCATGGCCGCCATGGCCTTGCCGTACTACTACTTCGAGAAGCTGGTCTGGGACCGGTTCGGACCGGCGATCCGTGCCGGCGAGTATTCGCTGGTGCACCGCATCACGCCGCTGAGCCCGACACTGCCGAGCACGCTGGCCGCCCGGTGCGCGAAGGCGGGCGTCCCGTTCATGCTCGGCCCCCTCAACGGGGGGGTTCCCTGGCCAAAAGCCTTCGACCGCGAGCGGCGGTCCGAACGCGAGTGGCTTTCCTACGTCCGCGGCGCATATCGCTTGCTGCCGGCGCGGGCCTCCACGCTGCGGCACGCGTCGGCGATCGTGTGCGGCTCGCAGCACACCCTTAGCGAGGTGCCCGGCGTGTACCGCGGCAAGACGGTCTACATCGCCGAGAACGGGATCGATCCCGAGCGGTTCGCCCGCCGCCGGGCCCACACGGCGAAACTGCCGATCCGATGCGTTTTCCTGGGCCGGCTCGTGCCCTACAAGGGCTGCGACATGCTGCTCGAGGCGATCGCACCGCTTGCGCGGTCGGGTTCCGTAGAGCTGACGGTCATCGGCGACGGCCCCGAACGGGCCAGGCTGGAAACGATGGCCCGCGACCTGGAGGCCGGCGAGGCCGTGCGGTTTGTGGGTCATGTGCCGCACACCGAGGTGCAGGACCACCTGCAGCGGGCGGACCTGCTGACCTTCCCGAGCATCCGCGAGTTCGGCGGCGCGGTGATCGTCGAGGCGATGGCGGTCGGGGTTGTGCCGATGGCGGTCGCGTACGCGGGCCCGGCGGAGCTGATGACCGAGGCCTCGGCCTTCCCGGTGCCGATCGGGGGCCGTGCGTCGATCGTGTCGGCGATGCGAGCGCGGCTCGAAGAAGTCGTGGCGGACCCTTCGTCGATCGACGCCCGCAGCGCCGTGGCCGTCGACCGCGCCCACCGGCTCTACAGCTGGAACGCCAAGTCGGCGCAGACCGAGCAGGTCTACCGATGGATCCTGGGCGAGCGGCGGGACAAGCCGCGATTCGATTTCAGCGACCGCGCGCCGGGCGAGCACGCCGCGGCGGCCGTCTCGGCAAGGGAGATCGCGTGAGCACCCCGCACCGCATCGGCTATCTCGTGCCGAACTTCCCGAGCCAGACGCACGCGTTTTTCTGGCGCGAGATGAACGCGCTCGGCGAGCAGGCGGGCCGCGAGGTGCCGGTGGTCTCGACCGCTCGCCCGCCGCACGACGCCTGCAAGCACGATTTCGCGTCCGCCGCCCGGGCGCGGACGACCTACCTGCTCACGCCCGGCGCACTCGCGGGCGGCATGCTGGGCGTGCTGCGTTCGCCCGCCGGGGCCCTGCGCGGGCTGCGGCGAACGGGTGCGCTCCGCGGCCAGTCGCTGCCGACGCGCCTGGTCTCGTGGCTCGCCGCGATGCGCCTGGCACGATGGGCCCGGGCGGAGCGGATCGAGCACCTGCACGTGCACTCGGCCGCCAACGCCGCCGGGATCGCCATGATCGCCAAAGCGATCATCGGCCTGCCCTACAGCGTCGTCCTGCACGGCGACCCGGAGGTCTACGGCTCGGACCACGACCAGAAGATGGGGGCCGCAACCTGCGTGATCCCGGTCACCAACCCGCTGGCCGAGCGCATCGGGCAGGAGGGCTGGGTCGATCCGGGCCGGCTGTTCGTCGTGACCATGGGCATCGACAGCCGGCGTTTCTCGCCCGACGACTCCCCGAAAGATGACCCGCCGCTGATCCTGACCGTCGCGCGGTTGAACAAGACCAAGGGCATCCACCACGCGCTCGAGGCGCTCGCCCGCCTGCGTAACGAAGGCCTGCAGTTCCGCTACCTCGTGCTCGGCGAGGGTCCGTATCGCGAGACGCTGGCGCAGGAGGTCGAGCGGCTCGGGCTGGGCGATCTGGTCTCGCTGCCGGGCACCGCGAGCCAGGACGAGGTGCTCGCGGCGCTCCGCCGAGCGAGTGTCTTCTCGCTGACCAGCTTCGGTATGGGCGAGGCCGCCCCGGTCTCTGTCATGGAAGCGATGGCGGTCGGCCTGCCGGTGGTCGTCTCGCGGATCGGCGGCTCGCCCGACATGATCGACAGCGGGACCGACGGGCTGCTGACCGAGCAGCAGGATGTCGACAGCATCGCGGCGGCGTACCGCGAGGTCCTCGGCTCGGCCGCGCGGCGCGCGCAGCTCGGCGCCGCCGCCCGCGAGCGGGCCGCCCGGGATTTCGACGACCATGTGCTCGCCGGCCGCGTGCTCGGGCACATCCGCGCCTGCGCCGGGGGCTCGACACGATGAACGGCCCGAGGATCGGCGCGGAGGGCAGCCCCGGCGATCGCGTCAGCGAGCGTGTCCGCCGCAGGCTCGCGATCGTTGTCCTGAACTATCGCACCCCCGGGCTGGTTCTCGACTGCCTCGACTCGCTCGCGGGCCAGCTCGAGCCGGGCGAGGACGAAGCAGTCGTGGTCGACAACGCCTCGCCGGACGATTCGGCCGACCAGATCGCCGCGAGCATCGCCGAGCGGGGCTACGGGGCGTGGGCACGGCTGATCCGCAGCCCGGACAACGGCGGGTTCAGCGCGGGCAACAACGTCGGCATCCGCGGCTGCGACGCCGAGCTCTACATCCTGCTCAACAGTGACACGATCATGCGGCCCGGTGCGATCGCCGAGATCCGCCGAGCCGCCAAAGAACTGCCCGACGCCGGCCTGATCGGCCCCAGGCTCGAGTGGCCCGACGGGGCGCCGCAGGTCAGCGCCTTCCGCGACCACTCGGTTCCCGGGCAGATGATCACCGCGGCGCAGACCGGCCCGGTGACCGCGCTGCTCAAGCGGTGGGTGGTGGCGATCGGCGTGCCCGACGAGCCGGTCCGGGCGGACTGGGTCAGTTTTGCGTGCGTCGCGGTGCCGCGTGCGACGTTCGAGCGCGTCGGGCTGATGGACGAGGGCTTTTTCATGTACTTCGAGGACGCCGAGTTCGGCCGGCGCGTCCGCGCCGCGGGGCTTGAGGTCTGGCACTGTCCCGGCGCCCGCGTCGTGCACCTCCGCGGCGGGACGGCCCCGGTCAAGCAGGCCTCGCGCGAGCGCAAGCCCCTGCCGCGGTACTACTACCGCGCCCGTGCGCGATACTTCGCGGCCGCGGGCGGGCGGCTGCGGCTCACCCTGGCCAACGTCGCCTGGACGCTCGGATGGCTGATCGCGGTGGGGCGGAAGCTGGTCCAGGGCCGGGTCATCGGCACGCCGCGGCGGGCCCCGCGCGATATCTGGTGCGGCTTTCGCAGCCCGCTCGAGCGCTATCGGCCCCAGGCCAAGGGCAGCAGGCCGTGACGCTGCCAAGTTTCGTCATCATCGGCGCCATGAAGTGCGCCACCAGCACGCTCGCGAGCCAGCTCGCGGCTCAGCCGGGCGTGTTCGTCTCCGACCCGAAAGAGCCGAACTTCTTCAGCGACGACGAGGTCTACGCCCGGGGCACGGGCTGGTACGTGTCGCTCTTCGAGAGCGCGGCCGAGGGCGACCTGGTCGGTGAAGCCAGCACGCACTACACCAAGCTGCCGACGCACCCCAAGGCAGCCGAGCGCCTCCGCGAGCACCTGCCCGACGCGAAGCTGGTCTACGTCATGCGCCACCCGATCGACCGGCTCGTCTCGCAGTACGTCCACGAGTGGTCGCAGAAGCTCGTCGGCGGGCCGATCGACGACGCGGTGCGGGCGAACGAGTGGATGATCGACTACGGCAGGTACGCCATGCAGCTCGAGCCCTGGCTCGAGGCGTTCGGGCCGGACCGTGTGCTGCCGGTGTTTGCCGAGCGGATGCGCGCCGAGCCGCAGAGCGTTCTCGAGCGTGTCTGCACGTTCCTGGGCTATGTCGGCACGCCCGAGTGGCGCGAGCTCGGCGACCAGAACGTCTCTGCGGCGCGCACGCGGAAGAGCGCCCTGCGCGACGCGGTCGTCGACGCCCCGGGCCTGAAGCAGCTCCGCCGGACGCTGGTGCCCAAAACGCTGCGGACCCGGGTGCGGTCGCTGTGGCAGATGAAGGAGCGCCCCGTGCTGGGCGAGCAGCTCCGAGCCGAGCTCGAGTCGGTCTATGACGAGGACCTCGGCCGGCTGGGCCGGTTGCTCGGGCTCGCCGCGGGCGGGCTGACCTGCGCGAGCTTCGCGAGAGTTGCCGCGGCGCGGGACTACGGGTTCGCCGCGGAGGTGGCCCGGTGAGCGCGCCGCCGACGATCGGAGCCGTGGCGATCGGCCGCAACGAGGGCGAGCGCCTGCGCGTCTGCCTCGGGTCGCTGCTGCGCCAGGCGTCGGCTGTGGTCTACGTCGATTCCGGCTCGACCGATGGCAGCGCCGAGCTCGCGCGGTCGCTGGGCGCCCAGGTCGTCGACCTGGATCTGTCCGTGCCGTTCACCGCGGCGCGGGCGCGGAACGAGGGACTCGCCCGGCTGCGGGCGGCCGCGCCCGAGGCCGAGTTCGTTCAGTTCGTCGACGGCGACTGCGAACTGGTCGAGGGCTTTGTCGATGCGGCGCTGGGGCGGTTCGCCGCCGAGCCGGAGCTCGCCGTGGTCTGCGGTCGTCGTCGCGAGCGTCACTCCGAGGCCACGCTCTGGAACCGGCTGACGGATATTGAATGGGACACGCCGGTCGGCGTCGCCCGGTCCTGCGGCGGCGACGCGCTCATCCGCGTCTCGGCCCTGGCCGAGGTCGGTGGGTACGACCCCTCGGTCATCGCGGGCGAAGAGCCCGAGATGTGCTTCCGACTGCGCGCATTGGGCTGGACGATCGAGCGGATCGACCAAGAGATGACGCTGCACGACGCGGCGATGACGCGGTTCGGCCAGTGGTGGAAGCGGTCGGTCCGCGCGGGCCACGCCGCGGCCGAGGGCGCCTGGATGCACGGGCGGTCGCCCGAGCGGTTCTCGGTCCGGCGCGTCGCGCGGCCGGTCTTCTGGGCCGGCCTGCTGCCGCTGCTCGCGCTCGCCGCTGCCTGGTGGACTGTGGGGATCAGTCTGGCTGTGCTGGCTGGGCTGTACGCGGTGCAGTGGTGGAGGATCCGGTCTCGGGAAGCCCGGCAAGGCCGGATTGACTTTCCGGGCGCGTATGCCATGTTTGTCCTGATCGGGCAGTTCGCGCTGCTCGTGGGTGTGCTGACCTTCGCCCGCAACCGGCTGCTCGGCCGGCGGGCAACAATCATCGAGTACAAGGCACCGACCACCGCCGATGGCTGAACGCAAGGGTCCCATCCTGTATCTCGCCGCCGAGCTGCCCAAGCTCAGCGAGACGTTTGTGTACCGCGAGATCCAGGGCCTCCGCGAGCGGGGGGTCGGCGTCGTCACCGCGACCGTCAACGACCCGGCACCCGGCTTTACCGATCCCGATCTGAAACGCATGGCGCACCACGTCGTTCGGATCTACGGCCCGGGCACGAAGCGCCTGCTGCTCGATGTCTTCGCCGCCTTCCGAGCCCAGCCGGTCCGCACGGTCACGGGCGTGCTGCTGGGCGTGCGCGATGCCCTCTTCGCCCGGCGGCTTCCCGCGACCAAGCGGCTCAAGTCCGTCTATCAGTGCCTCGGCGGGATCGCGCTGGCCCACCGCGTCCGCGGCCGGGCCCCGACGCACGTCCACGCCCACTTCGCCCATGTGCCCGCGACGGTCGCGATGCACTGCGCGCGGCAGCTCGGCGTCGGCTTCAGCTTCACGGGCCACGCCAACGACCTATTCCGCGAGCGGTCGCTGCTCGAGCCGAAGCTCCGCCGGGCGAGCTTCGTGTCGTGCATCAGCGAGTGGCACCGGCTGTGGTACCGCGAGGTCGAGCCGCTGGCCGACCGGGCGGCGCCGATCATCCGCTGCGGCGTCGACACCCGCGCCTTCGCGCCGGGCCCGAGCCGCGACGCCACGCTGATCCTCGGCGTCGGCCGCCTGGTCGAAAAGAAGGGCTTCGCCACGCTCGTCGAGGCCTGCGCCCTGCTCCGCGACCGCGGGATCCCCTTCCGCTGCGAGATCATCGGCGACGGCCCCGAAGCGGGCGAGCTGGGCGAGCGGATCGAGCGGCTCGGGCTGGTCGGCGTCGTCGGGCTCGCCGGAGCTCGGCCCAACGACCAGGTGCTGGCGATGGTCCGCAAGGCCGCGGTCTTTTGTCTGCCCTGCCAGGACGACCGCGACGGCGACCGCGACGGCATCCCGGTCGCGCTCATGGAGGCGATGGCCTGCGGCGTCGCGACCGTCGCCGGCGATCTGCCCGCGATCCGCGAGCTGATCGACGACGGCTCGACCGGCCGCCTCGTCCCGGGCGAGGACCCCGCCGCCCTGGCCGACGCATTGGCCGAGCTGCTCGGCGATGCCGACGCACGCGAGACGATCGGCCGCCGGGCACGGGCGTTTCTCGAGGCCGAGTTCTCGCAGGCGGTCAACTGCGAACGGCTGGAGCACGCCTTCGCCCAGGCCGGCGCGTTCGGCGGCATCCGCCTGCCCGCTAGTATGAGCGATGCACCCGCTCGATCGGCTTGAACAGCGCATCGCCGACCGGTCCGCTGTCGTCGGCGTTGTCGGCTTGGGCTATGTCGGGCTGCCGCTCGCCGCGGCGATGCACGACGCGGGCTTTCGGACGGTGGGCTTCGATACGGACCACGCAAAAATCGAAGCGCTGACCGTCGGCGCGGTCTACATCGATTATCTCGGCGAGGCGATGGTCCGCACGCTCGCCGAGAGCGAACGGTTCGATGTGACGAGTGATATGGCCCGGCTTGGCGGGTGCGACGCGGTGCTGGTCTGTGTCCCCACGCCGCTCAAGCCCGATCGGTCGCCGGAGCTCTGCTATGTCACGCAGGCGGCCGAAGCGATCGGTCGATCGCTCGAGCCGGGGCGGCTGGTCGTGCTCGAATCGACGACCTATCCCGGAACGACGCGGGGCGAGTTCGCTTCGGCGCTGTTTGGCGGGGGCGGTGGCGGGGGTAATCGAGTGACGCGGGATGATGTGCTTGTCGCGTTCTCGCCCGAGCGGGAAGACCCGGGCAACGCCGAGCACACCACGCGGTCGATCCCGAAGCTGGTCGGCGGGCTGGATGAGCGGGCAACGCGCGTTGCCGCGTCGTTCTATGGCGCTGCATTCGAGTCGGTCGTGCCGGTCGCGAGCGCCGAGGTCGCCGAGGCCGCCAAGATTCTTGAGAACGTGTATCGGGCGGTGAACATCGCGCTGGTCAACGAGATGAAGATGCTGTTTGATGCGATGGACATCGACGTCTGGGACGTCATCCGGGCGGCATCGACTAAGCCTTTTGGGTACACACCGTTCTGGCCCGGGCCGGGGCTCGGCGGGCATTGCATCCCGATCGACCCGTACTACCTGAGCCATCGGGCGGAGCAGGTGGGCATGCCCGCGCGGTTTGTCGAACTCGCCGGCGAGATCAACCATGCGATGCCGGGCTACATTGTCGATCGGACCCTGGCAGCGCTCCGCGACCGCGGCGTGGCGGCGGACGGTGCCCGTGTGCTTGTGATGGGGCTGGCCTACAAGCCCGACATCGGCGATGTCCGCGAGAGCCCGAGCTTCGAGCTGATCGAGCGGCTCCGGGCGGCGGGCGCGGACGCGCAGTACCACGATCCGTTCGTGCCCAAGACCTGGAAGATGCGCAACTACGACCTGGGCCTGGCCAGCACCGGGCTGACAAAAGAGTCCATCGCGGCGTTCGACGCCGTGATCATTTCCACGGCGCACTCGGCGATCGACTATGGACTGATCGCGGAGCACGCACGGCTCGTGGTCGATACCCGTGACGCCATGCGGCCACACGCGACCGCTATGCACGGCCGCTTGATCCGGGCATAGGTCGGCGTGCTCAGCCGCCGTCTTCGACGATAATCGGTTCGAGCTCGGGCGGCGAGCCGTCGGATGTGGGCGCCGGTGTGTCGTCGTTGTCGAACGAGCCCGGCTCCTGCTGCGGCGCGATGACCGGCGGCGGGGCGCCTTCGGCCGGGAACAGCTCGTTGTCGGCGAACTCGGCGCCCTCGCGGATCTCGTAGCTCAGCCGGCGGCTGGCCGAGCGGGGCACCGCCACCTCGTTGACCAGGGAGCCGATCGCCTCGTTGCGGTCGCCGATCTCCCAGCGCATCATCGCCGGGAGCGCGTCGCTGCCGTCCTCGGCTCGGCGGCCGTCGTAGAACCGGACCACCAGCTTCTGGTTCACCGGCACATCGACCGACCAGAGGACCTCATCTGTGCGGGCGTCGATCAGCGAGACCGTTGCCGGCATCAGCGGCGTGCTCTGGTAGGTAAACGCGTCCTTGGACCGCGGCACGCCGAGGTACGAGTAGCAGCCGCCGGCTAAGGCGCACACAAGCACGGCCGACGCGGCCAGAACGAAACGAGCGGGGCGAAGGGTCATCGGTCAGGATCTCCGGCTCGGCGTCCGGGGCGGGATCGCCCGCCAGGACGCGTGGACACAGAGTCTATCGGAACCGGCACGCCCACGGATCCAGTCCGACTCCGTAGAGTGCGGCATGTCTCCGACCACGCTCCGCATCGGCCACGGCTACGACCTGCACCGCCTCGAGCCCCTCGCCCCCGACGGGCCCGGCAGGCCCCTGGTCATCGGCGGGCTGCGGCTCGAGCACGACCGCGGCCCCGTGGGCCATTCCGACGGCGACGCACTGCTCCATGCCGTCACCGATGCCCTCCTCGGCGCCGTCGCCGGCCCCGATATCGGGGATCTCTTCCCCGACACGGACCCCGCCCTGGACAACGCCGACTCGTTTGTTTTTCTGGCTCGGGCCCTCGAGATCGTCCGCAGTGCTGGCTTCGAGCCGGTGAACCTCGACGCGACCGTCGTGCTGGAGCGGCCCAAGCTCGGGCCGCACAAGCGGGCCATCGCCGACCGGTTGGCCGGGGCGCTGGGCCTGCCCGCCGACCGGGTCAACGTCAAGGCCAAGACCCACGAGCGGGTCGACGCGGTGGGGGAGGGCCGGGCGATCGAGGCCCACGCCGTCGTGCTGCTGGCCGCCGCCGCTCAGCCGTCGGCCTGACCGGCCTGACCGGCCTGACCGGCCAGACGCTTGACGATCACCCGCCGCAGCACCGCGTTGGTCAGCCGGGGCATCAGGGCCGACGCCTTCATGCCCAGCATCGCGGTCGGGCTCGTCCAGACCTCGGGCCGCGGCTTGCGCAGGCACCGCACGATCCCCCGGGCGACCGCCTCCGGCGGCTGCATGAACCGCTCGGACGTTCCGGCCATCAGGCTCGGACCCCGTTCATCCATCCGCTCGAAGAACTCGGTCTTGGTCCCCACCGGGTGCACCGTGCTGACGCGGACGCCCTGGTCTCGCAGCTCCAGATCCATCGCCCGCCCGAGGTGGTGTTGTGCCGCCTTCGTCGCCGAGTAGACGCTGTACCACGGCGTCGGGAAGAGCCCGAGGCACGAGGAGCAGAGCAGCGCGTGCCCCGCGCCCCGCTGGGCCATGCCCGGGACCGCGGCATGAAGGACGTTGATCGTGCCGAACAGGTTTGTCTCGAACATCGCGCGGATCTCGGCCGCGGGCATCTCGAGCACCGGCGACTCTGCGCCCCAGCCCGCGTTGGCGAACACGCCGTAAGCCGGGCCGAGCTCGGACTCCGCTCGGCGGACGAACTCGGCGCAGGCCTCCGGGTCCGTGACATCCAGCCCGATCGCGACCGCGGCCGCGCCGGCCTGCCTGCACCGCTCAGCGACCGCCTCGAGCTGCTCCAACCGCCGTGCGCCGAGCGCCACCGGCATCCCCGCCGCCGCGCACGCCACAGCCGTCGCCGCGCCGATGCCCGACGACGCCCCGGCGATCAGCATCGGCCGCCCGGTCAGGTCCCTCATCGCTCGTCCTCCCTCTCCACCTTGACCGAACGCGACAGCAGCCAGCCCAGCTCGTCGCACCGCAGCACCCGCGCGACGCCCAGATACACCCCGCCCCCGACGCCGACCATCACGACCAGCCGCACCAGCGAGCCGCTCCATTCACGCCCGCCCGCATCCTGGGCCAGGCCGAGCGCAGCCGCAGCGCCGGCGACAGCCACTGCCATCACCGCCGTTGCGGACAGCGTTCGCAGCACGGGCCGGACCAGGCTCTCGGGCGGGGGCCCGCCCCGGCGGCCGACCAGCACCGCGAGCACCCCGGTCTGGATCACCGCGGTTGCCGCCGTCGACCAGGCCAGCCCGGCCTCGCGGAACCTCCAGATCAGCACCAGATTCAGCCCGACGTTCACGCCGACCATCGCTAGGCTGATCCGCATGGGCGTCGTGGTATCGTGCCTGGCGTAGAAACTGCGCACGAGCAGGTGGTTGAGGCCGTAGGCCCAGACCGCGACCGCGTAGCCGGCCAGCACCGCGCCCGCCCGGGCCAGCCCGTGTTCTGAGAACCCGCCGCCGCCGGAGAACACGACGCGGATCAGGTCGTCGCGCACCAGCCACAGCCCGGCCGAGGCGGGCAGGCCAATGAACAGCGAGAGCCGCGCGCCGCGGGCGATGGTCTGCGCAAACCGGGCCGGGTCGCCGGCCGCCCGCGCGAGCTGCGGGAACGCCGCCGTCGCGACCGCCAGCCCGAACACCCCGAGCGGGAACTGATAGAGCCGCTGCGTAAAGCCCAGGATCGCGTTCGAGGCCGCATCCATCGGCACCGCTCGCCCCAGCAGCGTCGGCCCGATCCAGGTGGGCCACATCGCGAGCACCGTGTCCGCCAGCGTGTTGAGCTGCAGCGTGCCCATCCCAACCGCGACGGGCACGAACGCGGCCAGCGTCCGCTTCGCATCGCCGGCCGCAGACCGGACGCGAACGGTCAGACGCAGCCGCCCGCGGAGCGCCCGCAGCGCGACCGCGATCTGGACAGCGCCGGCCCCGACCGCGGCCAGCGCGATCGCGGTCCCCGCCCGCCGCGGCTCGGCGTCCGAGAGCAGCATCCAACCGCCGGCCGCGATGATCGCCGCATTGATCACGATCGGCAGCGCCGCGGGCACCCCGAACCGCCCGCGCACCTGCAGCACCCCGCCCAGGATCGCCGTCACGCACACCAGCGGCATCAGCGGCAGCA
>JBCDEF010000030.1:0-18645 GCA_039179915.1 Planctomycetota bacterium
CATACGTTTGGGGCACGTGGCTCAACGAGCCGTGTGTCTCCCGATCGACTTCAACATTTCAAAAAAATCACATTCGTCGCCCAATATTTCAGTTGCGACTCGGCCGACTTCTTCGCATGGGTCCAGGCCTTCGGCGAGGGCTGCTGACCGGGCTATAGGGGCTGCCGGGTATCCTTCTCGCGTGTCCGATACCCGGGCTCGGAGGATGGTGCCATGGTTCGTTGTGCGTGTCTCGTTGCGGTTCTTGGTGTGGCTCATTCTGCCGGTGCGCAGCAGCTCGATCTGCCGGTGCTGCCCGGCGTGCCGGGTGAGGTCGACTCGGAGTTCAGCCAGCTGATCTGCTACGAATGGGAGCTCGGCTCACCGGTCATGATCGCGTGCCCAACCTCGTCCGGCCCGGAGGCCCAGGCGCTGGACGGGTGCCTGAGCATCACGGTCGATGGGCTGCCGGCGACGGCGCTGACGCTCCGTGGGTTCGAGGGCCGGTTCGCGCCGACAGCGACACAAACGGCGCCGTTCATCGGGCAGGGGTCACTATCGCACACCGTCGGTGAGTCGGTGGTGCGGATGGTCCCGGGCTCGGGGCCGTTCGTGGGCGTGTTCAACGCCGATGTCGGCGCGTTCATGATCGAGAACGTGCCGATCGAGGCCGAGGGGCTCATCGAGGTTACGGGCACAGGCGAGGCGGGCGCGGCGTTCCCGCTGAGCACGCTCGATCTATCGACGTTCAGTTTCCCGCCGGCGACCGTGTTCGTCGCCACGCTGCAGGGGCCAGGCGGCGAGAACGGGTTTGCGCTCTCGGCCATCCTGGGTGCGCCGCTGTTCGAGCCCGGCGGCCGGCTCGATGTCGGGTCTGGGTTCGTCGTCGGTCTGGGCGGGGGCGTGCTGCTGAACTCGGTGGTCGGCGGCGGGTCGTGCGACGCCGGCGAGCCGTGCATCGCCGACGTCAACGATGACGGCGAGGCCACCAGTGCCGACTTCTTCGCCTGGGTCGTGGCGTTCGGCGATCAATCCCCCGAATGCGACATCAACGGCGATTCGCTCTGCACCAGCGCCGACTTCTTCGCGTGGGTCAATGCCTTCGGCGAGGGCTGCTAGATTCTGTTTGACGGATCGGGCAGCCCGAGGCACCGCTCGGATGTGTCGCGCCGGTGCCCCCGAGTTGAGCATCGAGACGATGCCGTTGGGGACGGTGCGGTGGTCGGCCCGTTCCCCGCCGCGTCGCTGACGGGGGAGCAGATCTGCGATGCGTTCGTAGCCGTTGTCGGTCATCTCGGAGTGCCACCGCGCAACGGCACACGCCCCAAGCCGATGATCTGTCAAAACCGGCCTCGTCCCCGGTCAACGGCCCCCGGTTGGCGGCAGGGGTCATCGGGCCGCGGGGGGAAGCTGGAACCAGACCATCGTCTCGATTGTCGGCAGCGGATACTCGATCCGCAGACGCCACACGCGGCAGCGGGCCGGGTCCCACCCGCGCTGGCGGTGCACCCAAGGCAGCAGCGCCTCGACGCCCGGCGCGTCGGTGCTGCGCACGCCGCCCGCGGCCGGGTCGATCTGTGTCAGCTCGTGGGGCTGCTCGGCCAGGTCGAACGGGAAGTCTGACGGCCCGTCGGTCGATGGCGGGAACGGGACGCCGCTTAGCCGCGATTGCACCCGTGGCGTCACGCCGGGGAAGACGCCGTCGCCCAGGATCATGTCGGCCACGAGCACGCGCGTCGGGCGGCGGTTCGAGATGCGTACCAGCTCCCACGGCTTCTCGGCGGACGCGGAACGCGCCGCCGATGACCGGCTCCAGGTGCCCTGCGCGATGTCCGCCGGTGTGCCCAGCGCCGGCACATCGGCCCCGAGCGTTAGCCCCTGGATCCTGTCGGCGCGGTACACCGAGAGCTCGTCCGGCCGCACCGTGCTGAACCCGGGGAGAAGCATGCGCACCGGGTCTGTGCTGATCGGCTCGCCGGTGATCGCGAACCGGTCGGGCGCGTCGGGCTGGTGCTCCGTGGGGTTGCCGCATTCGATCAGCAGGTGGCCGTCGCCGCGGTAGCGCTTCAGCCCGCGGATCCAGCTGACCCGGGCTTGGTCGCATCGGCCCGGGTCGTCGTCGTTGGGCATAAACCAGTACGCGGTGTAGAAGGTCTCGAGCTCGAAGCCGGCGAGCTTGATCATCGCGCGAAAGACCGATCGCCGGGCCCGGATCGCGTCGGCCTTGCGCAACGCCGGGAGCTGCGCCGACAGGGCCGTGCTCATCCCCTGCCGGCCGCCCGGGAACCGCTCGATCGCCAGGATCAGCCCCGCGGCCGCGCTCCGGAGGGCCTCGACCTCGCCCCGGGCCGCGCCGGCCCGTTCGGCGGCATCGGCAACAATCGACAGCCCGGCGTTCGCCGGCGCCTCGTGGGCGGCCCGCAGCGGCTCGCTCGTCTTCGCGCACCGGACCGCCTTGCTCGCCAGCGACTTGTCGATCCCAAGCTGCCGGGCGACCGACATTACCCGCATCTCGGCATCGATCGGCCGGAGGGTCTTGATCAGAGCCGCCTGGAGATCCGAAGCCGCGGTTCGGAGCTCGTTCAGAGGGCCACTGCGGTTGTCCGGCATAACGAGAAGCGTACGCATCCCTCCTGTCTTTCGAAATGCCAAACACAGCAGCCTCCGGTGCCGCACGCCGACCGAGTGACCGAAACCGGGTGGAGGCAGAAGGAAAGGCGTTTCGACGCCCAAGATTTTATCTTTGAAAGAAATTCTGTTGGGTCACCTCGTCGTGCGATGTCTTCCGAAGACAACACCCGGCCTGTTTGTCATCCCGATGTGTGACCGATCGCAAGAAACCGTCAGACCCGACGGGAACGGGGGGGGGCGATAGGAGGCGCGACATCGGAGGTGATGGACCGGCGCGCATCCCAAGCCTGGTTTGCCGCTCCTCAACGAACCATGGATTCAAACCGGTGCACGTTCAGCGGGCGAAATCCCGGCCGTGAATGCCGCCCCGCGTCAGATCGAGGCCCGCGCCCACCGATGTGTGCCCGAAGTCGTTGGGGCTCACCCGCACCACCGAACCATCGGCCCGGGCGACGGCAGGCGGGAACAAGAACGCGTGCCCGAGTTCGAGGTAGAACGTCGCCTCCGGGTCGCGACCTTGGCAGAACGCCATGGCTTCCCACAGCAAGGCTTTGTCAGCCGGGTATCGGATGTCGGCGAACCGGTGCGCGCGGAGGCGGAGGGCCGAGTGGTCGAGGGGTCGGTCGCCGTCGATCGTGAGCTGTGTGTGGTCGACCTTGAGCGCGGTGCCGAGCGCGAATTGCGGGGAGAGGAGCGAGCCCTCTGAGACCGCGGCCACCGGCAGATCAGGATCGAAGTCCGGCTGCGCCGAGCCGCACGGTCGTGTGCTCCGGCGGCAGAAACGCGATCGCGTTGTCAGCGGTTGCGCCGTAGACAAACAGAGCCGACGAGGCGTTGCGAATGTTTTCCGAGCACAGCACATCAACAGCGGCCTGTCGGGTCGATGCCGGCGATGGGACCGAGATTGCCAGCAGCGTACTCAGAATGAAAATGCTGACGAGCAATTCGATCAGTGACAAACCACGACGAGAGGTGCACATCCAGCACGAGACACAGAAGAGAGCTTTGCTGCTCGTGCATTTGTCACATGCCCGATCTCGCCGATAGTCTGGAACACGTGCCCTTCTCATCGATAGACGCATCACACCATGTTCCAGCTTTCGCAAGCTTGGTTCCGGACTGTCAAAGGGGAACACCGATCGATCGCGGTGTTCGGAGCCGCCGCAACCTTGAGCGGGTGTTCGCAATGAAACGTTCAGCTCTGTTGTTGATCGTGTCCGCAGAGTCGATGGTCTGCTTCTGAGCGATTACACAGGCTGAAGTCGAGCAACCGCCGGGTGCGCCCTCTCGAGCGGTCGAACAGTACTGGGGCGTTAACGCACGTCGCACCCAGAGACGGATATGAACGAAGTCGTGAACCCCGCCGACATCGATGACCGCTTGCGCACGACGGCGAGCGGCGAATCGTGGCACTGGCTGGATCAGAAGACGAGCAACGTCTACGACCACGAGGGCGGCCGGCTTCTGTACAACGCGAAGGATCGCGAGCGAGAGTACATGGCTGCTTTCGATTCGGGCCGGCTTCCGCGGCGGATCGGGATCGCGGTCGTGGCGTTGCGCCGCGTCACGGGCAACACCTCATGTATCGGCCTGATGGGCTCGTCGTGGCGATGCCGATTGCGGCGGCGGCAGCAATTGCGTTGCTTACTGTTTGTTCTTTCTATCTGTTGACCGTAGAGGTCACCGGTGCCGTGTCGTCGTGTGCGTGTTTGGGCGATTTCGCTGAACAGAGCATCCCGGACGCTCTCGCACGCAGTGCCGGCTTTTTCGCCTGGGTGAGCGCCTTCGGCCAGGGCTGCGGCTGAGAGCAGGCCCGCACCGGCACCACATCGGGGGGCACGCGGCGTGCGTCTGCAAAATCCGGCGCGCCGGGTGCTGTTCGGCTTGGATTGCCGTGCCCCCGCCGGTAGTCTGTTTCGCAGGGCGAGCCGCGCCGGCCTGCCCGTGGTGATGTTGAGGAGTGAGCCATGATCGATCTCTTTCAGTCGAGCGGCTATGCGCCGCTGGTCGCTATCCGTTCCGCCGCGGGCCTCGCCCTGGGTCTTGGCGCCGCCGCCGCGGCCGGGCAGCAGGTGCAGGCCTTCTCGCCGGGCACGTTGCCGGACGAGCTGCGGCCTTACGTTGCGGTGGATTCGCCCGAGGCGGTCATCGAGCTCGTCGGCGATCTGCGTTCGCCGGACGGCGATGCCATGGAGATCCGCGTGGTCGCGCCCGCCGATGCCCTGGTCACCTTCCTGCCGAGCGAGGCTGGTGCCGTCGGCCTGCTGACCGGCGCCGCCGCCGACGTGATCGATATCAACGGCCCGGCCGATGGCGACACCGCCGCGGACATCGAATACACCGCCGACGGCTCCGAGTTCTTTGTCCTCTGCCGCGACTCGCAGAACCTGACCCGCTTCGACGCCGCGACGCGGTCGTTCCTCGGTGAGATCGCGCTCGACGAGCTGGCCATTGACATGGCGGTCACCCTCGACGGCCGCGCGGTAATCGCCAACTACCTCGATGACTCGGTCAGCATCATCCCGCTCGCTGGCGGTGTCGCCACGACCGTCGCCGTGCAGGACGCGCCCGGCACTGTCGACATCTCGCCCGACGGCTCGTTCGCCGTCATCGGCAACTCGGCCGACGCCACGCTCAGCGTGATCGACCTGGCGACCAACACCGTCGTCCGCACCATCGCCACGCCCGGGCACACGCAGACGACCTCATTCTCGCCCGAGTCGGGCGCAATCGATTTCCGCGTCACCACGCCGCGCGGTTTCATCAGCGACACCGAGCTCGTCTTCGTCGGCCGATTCGACGATGTCGTCTCGGTGATCGATGTCGCCACCGGCCTGCGCACCGACATCCCCACCACCATCGAGGATCCCTTCGGTTTCGATGTCAGCGGCGACGGATCGACGATCCTCATCGGTCATTCGATCAACCCCGGCGCCGTCACCGTGATCGATGCGGCGACGCTGACCGTCGACCGCACCATCCCAACCGTCGGCACACGGTCCAACGGGCCCGTTGCGCTCAACGCCGACGGCACACGCGCCGCCGTCAGCCTCCAGAACACCACCCGCGTGCTCAACCTCGTGACCGACAGCTTCGGCGGCGAGCTGAACACCTCGAACCTCAACGGCATCGAGGCCAACTTCGACCGCACCCGGGCCGTCGGCTTCGGCTTTTCAGGCGCCGTGATCGACTTCGCGACCGGCAGCCTGCTCGGCCGCGCCAACGACCGCGTCTCGGCCGCGTTCGGCGCCGTCAGCCCGACCGAAGACCGCGCCGCCATGGCCTCGACCACCTTCGGCGACGATCTGGTCGTCATCGATACCGATACGTTCCCCGGCCTGCTCTCGTTCGGCCCGCTCGGCGGCGGCAACCCGGAAGGCGACGTCTCCCGCAACACCGCCGTCTCCGAAGACGGCAACCGCGCCGTCAGCAGCAACCTCTTCAGCGACAGCCTCAACATCTACAACGCCAACACCCGCGGCCTGCTCGGCGTCGCCACGCTCGACGAACGGCCCGGCGAGGTCGCCATCACCCCCGACGCCGCCACCGCCGTCGGCGTCAACAAAGACGGCTTTACCGTGAGCATCGTCGATCTCGACTCGGCCACGACCACCGCCGTGCCCAGCGCGCGACGGCTGACGCAGGTCGAGATCTCACCCGACGGCAACTTCGCCTACCTCGCCCAAGTCGCCAGCGGCGACGGCGTCCGCAAGCTCGACCTGACCACCAACGCGTTCGTCGGAGGGCTCACGCCGACCGGCAACCTCGGCGGCGTCGGCTACAGCTTCGGCCAGGACTCGCAGATCGCCCTCTCCCCCGACGGCACGCTGCTCGCCGTCGCCAGCTCGTTCACCGATGAGCTGTTCATCGTCGAGACCGCGGGCATGACCGTCACCCAGTCGTTCCCCGTCGGCAGCTTCCCGACCCGCGTCGCCTGGAGCCCGGACCAGTTCTACATCCTCGTCGCCGACAACCAGGACGACACCGTCACCGTTTTCTTCGACGAGCTCGACTTCGGCAGCTTCGCCCAGGCGGGCGTGATCAACACCGGCGTCGACCCGTTCGACATGGTCGTGCTGCCCGGCAACGCCGCCGCGTTTGTCCTCAGTTGGGGTGACGAGACCGTCCAGCGGCTCGACCTCTCGACGCTGACCGTCACCGGCACGCAGCCGCTGCCCTGGCGGCCCATGGGCCTGTCGCTCAATGCCGACGGCTCGCGCCTGACCGTCGCCGGCGGCAACGGCTCGACCACCACCGGCTCGGGCGTCTTCGAGCAGACCAGCGACGGCTCGATCGTCGTCTTCGACACCGCCAGCTTCGCGCCCGTCGACACGATCGAGACCGGCTTCGCGATTGCCAACCTCGGCTCGGGCGACGGCGGCGAGGTCGTCGCGGCCGCTTCGCCCACCTACGCCGGCGGCCTGATCGTCGCCAGCGCCGAACGCTGCGCTGTCGATGTCAACAACGACGGCCTGGTTGATTCCGCCGATTTCTTTGCCTGGGTCAGCGCCTTCGGCTCCCAGGCCCCCGAGTGCGATGTCAACCTCGACGGGACCTGCACCAGCGCCGACTTCTTCGCCTGGGTCAGCGGCTTCAGCGAGGGCTGCGGCTGAGCGCTCCTCCCGGCCAAAGCCTTGACAGCCAGATGGGCAACGACCATTCTCTGTGGCCGGTCTGTCCGCCCTCGAAGAAGAAGCCCGTGGTCCAGCTTCGGCAAGCCAGAACCATCGGTGTCGCGTCACTCGGTCCCCGCGCGCTCAACAACGCGGGCCAGATCGTCGTACTCGCGCAAACGGCCGGGCCCTCGGGGACGCGCACCGCCATCGTGCTGGCCACGCCGACCGCCGGCGACTGCTCAGCCGACGTGAACAACGATGGCATCGCCGACGGCAGCGACTTTTTCGCCTGGGTCAGCGCCGTCGGCGCCGGCCGTTAAACTCAGCCCGCACGAAAACAACGAGCCCGCCGGTTGCTCTCGCAGCCGGCGGGCTCGCTCTCCTCCATGAGTGTGTGTCGCTCCCTCGGTAGCCGACAAGCAGATCAGACGACCTGCAAAACTTCCATCGCCGCGTGCTTGATGTGCTCGGCAGACAAACCAACCTGGGCCAGCAGCTCGTCGGGCGTGCGGGCGCTCTTGGGGATGCGCTTGACGTGCATCTGCTCGAGCTGGAACGCGTCGCCCGCGCGGACCAACGCGTCGGCCACGGCCGAGCCGATACCGCCGCCGTAGTTGTCCTCGACCGTGATCGCGTAGCCGCCGTTGGCGCTGACCACGTCCAGCAGCTTGTCCTCGTCGAACGGCAGGCTGTACAGGTCGATCAGCGTCGCGGCGACGCCCGCCTCGTCGAGCAGGTCGATGGCCTTGTTGGCCTCGTGCACCATGGAGCCGGCGGCGATGATCGCGATGTCGCGGCCCTCGGTCAGCGTCTCGAACCCGCCGAGGTTAAAGACCGTGTCGTCGCTGTAGAGGAATTCGGTCTCGGGCCGCAGCGTCCGCATGTAGCAGGCGCCCTCGTACTCGGCCATGACCTGCGTGAGCGCGTACGCCGCGTAGGCGTCGCTCGGCTGCAGCACGTAGCACGCCGGGTTGCCGCGGTGGTCTTTGGTGTTGGTGAACGAGCGGAACCAGGAAACATCGGGCAGGCTCATCTGGCTCGGGCCGTCGGCCGCGAGTGTGACGCCCGAGTGGCTGCCGACGATCTTGAGGTTCGCCCCCGAGTTGATCGCCATCTCGATCTGGTCGTACGCCCGCGTGATGAACTTGCTGAAGCTCGACGCGAACGGGATCTTGCCCGCCGCGCTCAGGCCCGCTGCGGCCGAGAACATGTTCTGCTCGGCGATCTTGCACTCGATGAACCGCGGCGCCAGCTCGGCGTCCTTCATGAACGTCTCGCTGAACGTGCTGTTGCGCGTGTCGGCGTCGAGCACGACGACCTTGGGCGTGGCCTTGCCCAGCGCCCGCAGCGCGATGCCGTAGGCCTTGCGTGTCGCGAGCCGGCCGGTCTGCAGCAGGCTCTCCATGTCGAACTGTTTCATCGCCTCGGAGAAGCTGGGCGTCTCCCAGTCGGCCGGCGGGGGCGCGGCGGCCTCGGCCGGCGGGCTGATCTCGAACGCGTCGGTGTTCGAGAGCGACGTGGTCAGCTCCATGCCCATCGCGTCGAGCTCTTCGAGTGCCCGCTGCAGCGCCTCGCCGGTCGGCGGCTTGCCGTGCCACCCGCCGCCCTGGATCGAGGGCGCGCCCCAGCCCTTGACCGTCCGCGCGACCATCGCCAGCGGCTTGCCGTCGGTCGTGCTCACGGTCTCGAACTCGTCGAAGACGCCCTTGATCGCGTCGGGCTTGTGGCCGTCGATCGTGCGGACCTCGAAGCCGTACGCCTCGAGCTTGGCGGTCAGCTTCTCGGCCGACTGCTGGTCGGAGACGCGGTCGGCCTGTCCGAACTCGTTGCAGTTGAAGATTGGCAGGACATTGGTCAGCCCGCGCTCGACGATGTGGTCGAGCGCCTCGGCGATCTGGCCCTCGCGGGCCTCGCCGTCGCCGACGATGCAGTAGACGCGCTTGTCGATGCCGTCGAGCCGCGCGCCCTCGGCCACGCCGACCGCCACGCTCAGCCCCTGGCCCAGCGAGCCGGTGGCGGCGTCGAACAGCGGGAAGCCGACCACCGGGTTGGGGTGCCCATCGAGCGGGCTGTGGTTCTCGCGGAGCGTCTCGGCGTCGGCCAGCGTCAGCTTGCGGCGGGCGTCCGGGTCGTTCGGGTCGTGCACGATCACGCCCAGCTTGCACGCCGCGGCGTAGACGATCGGCACGGCATGGCCCGAGCTGAGCACCAGCCGGTCGCTCGTGGGGTACTCCGGGAAGTCGGGGCTCCAGCGCATCGCGCTGAACAGCAGCACCGTGGTGATCTGGCCCAGGCTCAGGGCCGTGGTCGGGTGGCCGCTGCCGGCGGCGGCGCACATCTCCAGCGCCATCCGGTCCAGCTCGATCGCCTGCGCGTGCACCGCTGCTTCGAAGGACATGCCCGTCTCCCTTTGTTCACGCCGCGTCCCGGCCCGGCGGGCCCCAGCGACGAATCCTGCGTTCAACAGAGACAGCCGCCGACGCCCGAGCCCGCCAGGGACCCCGGAAACGCCCGCGGTGACCACGCCGAAGCTGGACCGTGCTGTCTGATCGATGCCGACCGCCCACGAGAGCGGCAACCGGTCAGCCTAGACGGGCACCCGCGGCCCGATCCACCGGCCGGTATCCGAATTGCCCACGCCGACCGCGCTCAGCCCTTGGCCGACGGGCCCGATCGAGATTTCGACCCGGCGCCCAACCCAGGCCGACCGCCCGAACGACCGCCGGACCGCCGCGCAGGCCCCGTGCCAGCCGGCTTCCGACGACGCGGCCGACCGCGCTCACCCGACGGCGCTGCACCCTGCTGCTCGCCCCCACCGACGCGAGCCCTCGGCTTGGAATTGGATTTCGACTTGGGCTTCGCGCCCGATCGCGAAGCAGCCGCCGGCTTCGACCGCGGGTCCGGCTTCCGCGGGCGAACACCCATCAACGCCGGCTGATCGCCCGCGTACTCGCCCGATTCGGGCATCTCCGGCATGACGCGCTGGGGCTTGCTCTTGCGATCGGTCCTGGTTTTGGGCCGAGGCTTCCGCTTCGCCTGGGCTACGGCCCCCGCGTCCGCCTGCGGCTTGGCCTCGACCGCCGCGTCGGGAACCGAGACGTCCGCCGCCTCGCCCCGCGGCAGCTTCTCGCCGATCAGCCGCTCGATCGCTCGCAGGTACGACCGCTCGTCCTTCGAGCAGAACGAGACCGCCGAGCCCACCGCGCCCGCCCGGCCCGTGCGGCCGATCCGGTGCACGTAGGCCTCCGGCTCGTTGGGCAGGTTGAAGTTGAACACGTGCGTGATGCCGTCGACATCCAGCCCGCGGGCCGCGACATCGGTCGCCACCAGCACGCGGCTGCGGCCGTCGCGGAACGCATCAAGCGCTTTCTGCCGCTGGTTCTGCGACTTGTTGCCGTGGATCGCCACCGCCGTCACCCGGCTGCGCTCGAGCTTCTCGGTCAGCTTGTTCGCGCCGTGCTTCGTGCGGGTAAACACGATCGCCCGCTCGACCGACCGGTCCGAGAGCATGCCCCGGAGCAGCTCGATCTTCTCGGGCTGCTCGGCCATAAACAGCGACTGCTCGATCTTCGGCGCCGCCGACGCGACCGGCGTTACCGCCACCTTCACCGGGTCGGTCAGGATCGAGCCGGCCAGCTTTGCGATGTCCGTCGGCATCGTGGCCGAGAACATCAGCGTCTGTCGATCCGCCGGCAGTTTCTTGCAGACCTTGCGGATCGGGTCGATGAAGCCCATGTCGAGCATGCGGTCTGCCTCGTCGAGCACAAAGTGCTTGACGGCGCTGAGATTCACGTGCCCCTGGTTCATCAGGTCGAGCAGCCGGCCCGGCGTGGCGACGATGATGTCCGCCCCGCCCTGCAGCCGGCGGACCTGCGGGTTCTGCTTCACGCCGCCGAAGATTACGCACAGCCGCAGCCCGGTCCCGTGGCCGTAGGTGCTGAAGCTCTCGGCGATCTGCGTCGCCAGCTCGCGCGTCGGCGAGAGGATCAGCGCCCGCGGCAGCACCGGGCCGCGCTTCTTCTTGTCGACTTTCGCGGTATGAAGATGGTGCAGCACCGGCAGCGCAAACGCCGCGGTCTTGCCCGTGCCGGTCTGCGCGCAGCCGAGCATGTCGCGGCCGGCCAAGATCGGCGGGATCGATTCGGCCTGGATCGGCGTCGGCGTGTCGTAGCCCTCGGCCGTCACGGCCTCGAGGATCCGCGGCGCCAAACCCAGGGAATCAAAACGAACGGAAGAAGTCGGAACCGAAGAAGAAGTCTGAGACAAAAGGGGGAAACTCCAAGCGGGCGGTCGGCCCGCAGATCAGGTCGAGGATCCGGTCACGGGTGTGGTGACAGATCCGGCCGCGGCGCGGAACCAACCGCGTAGCGACACTCGTCAGCGTGTTCTCTGGCCAAGCTGAGGCTGGGGCCGAGCCCGCTTCCGGGTCTGGAAGGGAGATCGGCGTCGAGCACAGGCGGCTGGAGACGCGATGGGCGAACGCCGCCCGACGCGTTGCCAGCACATCCCCGTTCTGCCGCGGCTGACGACCCCTCCGGGGCCACCACGCCGGGCCGGAGTCACCGGCTCGTTCGAGTCAATGGTAGGCCCAACAACCGACAGGCCACACGACATCGGCATCGCCCCCAAACGGCGAACGAAGCAACGGCCCCCACCGGGTGTAGACTTCGCCGGCCGAAGCACCACCGATCGGGTGGCCGCCGCCGGTCTATGTACCGGTCTACCCATGGGAGTCTCCGTATGAAGGTCGTCTGCGATCGCGATGCCCTGCTCGATGCCGTCAACCTCGTCGCCGGCGTGGTCAACACCCGCTCGCCCAAGCCGCAGTTGGCGTGCATCAAGCTGACCGCCGAAGACTCGGCCGAGGGCCACGTCGTCACGCTCGAAGCCACCGACGCCGAGGTCGCCCTGAAGCTGACCATGCTCCAGGTGACCGTCGAAGAGGCCGGCGCCGCGCTCGTGCCCGCCGACAAGCTCCGCCAGATCGTCGGCGCCGAGAGCAACGAGCCCACGCTCCGACTCGAAGCCGAAGACGGCACACTCAGCATCCGCGGCCTCGACGCCCACTTCACCGTCTTCGGCTACCCAGCCTCCGAATTCCCCGAGCTGCCGACCTTCGCCGACATCGCCAGCGGCAGCAGCGGCCCCAAGCCCAAGGACGTCTTCACCAGCCCCGCCGGCACGCTGACCACACTCATCCACAAGACACTGTTCGCCTCCGCACGCGAGAACACCCGCTACGCGATCAACGGCGTGCTCATGAAACGCCTTAGCAAGCAATTGGAAATGGTCGCCACCGACGGCCGGCGGCTCGCGCTCTGCAAAGCGAATCTTCCCTCGGCACCAAAAGACGACGGCCCCGCGGCCTCATCGATCATCCCCGCCAAGGCGCTCGGCCTGCTCCAGAAGCTCGCCGGCGACCCCGAAGAGCCCATCGCCGTCGCCATCACCGACACGCAGGCCGTGTTCGCGATCGGGGCCAGCGAGTCCGACGGCGCAGGCGCACGTGCAACCCTCGCCAGCAGCCTCGTCGAAGGGACGTTCCCCCCGTACGAGGACGTCATCCCCAAGGACCAGGACAAGAAGGCCACCTTCGACCGCGACGTGCTGGGCTCGGCCGTCAAGCGGGCCGCGCTGCTGACCAACGAAGAGTCCCGCGGCGTGCGCATGAGCTTCCGCGGCGAGGCCAAGCAGCTCGAGCTCGCCAGCCGCGCACCCGAGGTCGGCGAAGCCACCATCAACGTCGACCTGCCCGGCTACGACGGCGACGACGTCGAGATCGGCTTCAACCCCCAGTTCATCGCCGAGGCCCTCCGCGTCGTCCCCGAGACCGAGGTCATCATGGAGCTCAAGAGCGGCTCCAAGCCCGGCCTGCTCAAGGCCGGCAGCGACTTTGTCTACGTCGTGATGCCGGTGAATCTGCAGTAGAGCGACCCCCTCTCGACGAGCCCGAAGCGCAAGCGAGGGAACAAGCTTCCAACCACACACGCCTGGGTGCCACGGGTTGACCCGAAGGGCAACCCGTGCGGCGCAGCTCTCGTTAGACTCCACGCATGAACACACCGCTGCAGTCGGATGGACCAACGATCGCACACCTCCACGCCGAAATGGTCAGGAACAATCAGCTCCTGCACAAACTCAACGGGCAGACGCAGTTGGGTTCCCTTGTGATGGGTGTTGGGCTGGGCGTCGTGCTCGCCAACATTATCGTGGCCGTCATCCTGCTGGTCTTGTTTACTGTGATTGATGCCGGGTCGCTCCTGGAACGCGACAACGTTACAACACCAATCGCACCGATCAGCACGATCGAGTAACGACATCTCGTGCCACGGGTTGACCCGCAGGGCAACCCGTGCCGCGCTTCGAACCGCTCACGGCTTGCCGAAGACGGTCAAGCCGTGGCACCCGACCGCAGCGATTACCCGCCGAGCCACACCAGCGTCAGCAGCAGGACGAACACCGTCCCGTTGTGCAGCGCGTGGCCCGTGATGGCACCGATCAAACTCCCCCGCCACTCGCGGACGATCGCAAAGGTCACGCCCAGCGCGATCACCGGGCCGAGCATCAGCGCGTCGTACTGGTGCAGGATCCCGAACAGCACCGCGCTCACGGCCGCGGCGACCAGCCAGTACAGCCAGGCGCGCAGGTGCCGATAGAGCGCCCCACGCAGGATCAGCTCCTCAACCACCGGCGCCCAGACGACGACCAGCGAGCCGAGCAAGACCAGCGTCACAGGGCCCTGACCGCTGACGGTATCGATCACGGGGTTGCTCGGCGAGGTCGGGCCGAGCGGCACGCGTTCCTCGCCCGTGGGCGTGGTCCCGCTGCCGCCGGTCAGCACCTCGCGGAGCAGCAGCAGCACGAGCGTGATCCCCGCGCCGGTCAAGAGCAGCGGCAGCCCCGCGAGATACCCCACGACGCCCGCGCCGATTTCTTTCAAAACCCCGCCGGGCGCGACAAGACCGATCTGCTCGCGCCAGGTCGCCCACGGCACGCCGCGCAGCACGGGCCACGCCGCGATCGGCAGCAGCAGCCACTGCGCCGCGAGGCTGACCAGCACCGCCGTCTGCCCGCCGACGAGCGAATCGATCAGCACGCCGAAGCCCTGCAGCAGCAGGAAGCCGAGCACGAACGCGGTGAAGGTCTCCAGGTAGACGCTGCCGCCGGGCGCGGGCGCGACGAACCTCGGCGTCAGCCGCCCGCTGGCCATCTTGACGATCAGCACGATCATCAGCACTACCCCGACCAGCACGAGCACGATGCCGCCGGCGACCGCGCCGAGCATCAGGACGAGCAGCGCGAGCCATGAGCCGATGACGGGCGACCGGGCCGCGTCGTCCATGTCGTAGACCTGCGCGAGCCGGCCGAACCAGCCGTGGTGCGCCTCGAGCGCGTCGGCCTGGGCTGGCTCGAGCGGCTCGCCGTTGTAGATCGCACGGAGGGCGGCGATGTCCGACCGCAGAGCCGCGGCCAGCTCTTCGCTCGCTCCGCCCTCCTGATCGGCCGACTTTTCGACCAGATCGGCCGCGGTTTCCAGCCGGTCCTCGGCGGCCTCGGCCCCGAGCACGTCGCCGGCCACGATCGCCACCCGGATCCACTCGCTGGGCGAGCCGGCGTTGCCCTCGAGCGCGTCCAGATAGCTCTCGAGCGTGTCGCGCTGCTGGTCCTCGGGCATGCCGCTGCCGGCGGTCTCGAGCATCTCGCTGATCGCGACCGTCAGCCGCCCGGTCAGGCTGATCGCGTCGGCCGGGGTGGGCGGGACGACCGCCTTCTGGGCCTGCTCGGCGATCTGGCCCGAGACGGCGCGGACGGCGAACTGCTGCAGCCCCACCACCGCCGCCAGCACCGGGATCAGGATCAGCCACGCGATGGTCGCTGCCGAGCGCGAGCCCGGATCGGGCCGGCGGCCCCGGGCGGCGGCGGCGGGAGCTGGCGGGGCTGGCGGGGCATCGCCCGGGTGCTGGAACGGCGTCCGGTCGCTGTCGTGGGCCGGCGGGCCGGGGGAGGGATCCATGCAGAGTTTCCTTGCTTCGAGGGCATCGCGCCGCCCGGGGCACCATCGGCCGATTGACCCGCTCTCCCGCCAGCCTATCCTTTCCGTCCGGTGGTCCCGGCCTCTTGGCCGGTCCGCCGACACAGGATGTGCCAATTTTGGGGCCGCCAGGACGACCATGGCCCCCCGCCCCGCCCGGTAGGCGGCGAGCAAGCAGCACCCCGCGGGCGATCTGTATCGTCTCCCGCGGCCAGCGAAGGCCGAACGAGGACACGCCCCATGCGCACCGATCTGCACAACGCCGCCCGCAGGCGAGAGACCTTCGTCGCCAAGCCCAACGAGATCGAGCGCCGCTGGAAGCTGGTCGACGCCTCGGGCGTCTCGCTCGGCCGGCTCGCGTCGGACATCGCCGTCGTGCTCATGGGCAAGCACCGCCCGGAGTACACGCCGCACGTCGACACCGGCGACTTTGTCATCGTGATCAACGCCAAAGAGGTCGGCCTGACCGGCGCCAAGGCCCAGAACAAGCTCAAGACCCACTACACGGGCTACCCGGGCGGCCTGAAGGCCGAGACCTTCGGCTCCGTCCGCGACCGCCATCCCGAGAAGCTGGTCGAGGACGCCGTCCGCCGCATGCTGCCCAAGAACCGGCTCGGCCGGGTCATGCTCAAGAAGCTCAAGGTCTACCCGGGCGCCGAGCACCCGCACACCAGCAACCAGCCCGAGCCGATGAGCGTCTGACGCATACGAACGAGCCATACGAATACGCGACCGACAGACAAGCGAACCAAGAACGATCTGCAACGCCGAAGCACACACCGGCCGAGAGAACGCATGAACGACGACCAGAACACCCCGACCCCCGCGCCCGCCACCGACACAGCCCCCTCGACCGGCACAACAGCCGGCGGGCTGAACCTCGACGCGGGCGGACCGCCCACGCTCGACGCGCCGGGGATGGGCACCGAGGGCGAGGTGCTCCTCGGCGGCGAGCAGGGCAAGCAGATGACCCGGGCCGTCCGCGAGCCAAAGCCCGCCGACAAGCACGGCTGGTGGTGGGCCGTCGGTCGCCGCAAGAACGCCGTCGCCCGCGTCCGCATGCGGAATGCCGAGTCGGACGGCAAAGTCCAGATCCAGAAGGCCCGTAAGATCTTCAAGGACATCGAAACCTACTTCAGCGAGACCCAGGACCGCAACGACTGCCTCGCCCCGCTCAAAGCGACCGACACCCTCGGCAAGATGGACATCTTCATCCGCGTCCACGGCGGCGGGCACACGGGCCAGGCCCAGGCGATCCGCCTCGGCATCGCCCGCGCGCTCCGCGACTACGACCCCACGCTCGAAGACGTCCTCCGCGAGAACGGCTACCTCACCGTCGACTCCCGCCGCGTCGAGCGTAAGAAGCCGGGCCAGCCCGGCGCCCGCGCCAACTTCCAGTTCTCGAAGCGCTAATTCCCGGGACAACGACGACGCAACCGACAACGTCCGACAAGCGGTATTTGGCTGCTCTGCAACGGGTTACCGCATGCCGCCCTTCGCCGGACCGGCGCACCGAGTACACTGGCTTTCTGCAGCGGTCAGTGAGGACGCTTGGTGGACACACGGTCAGGCAACAACCCGGCGGCGGATCCGCAGCGCGAACGGGCCCTTGCCGAGGGGAGGTTTACCGATGCACTCGGACCGCCGTTCCGCCCGCGACCGCAGGGTCCCGGCGGCGAGCCGCCTCGAGACGCTGAGCCAGCGGAGATCGGTCCGATCCCGGGCCGTGCCGATCGGGGCGATGCTCGAGGGCTTCCGGACCCAGCTCGCGCGGCGCGAGCGCACCGTCGGGCCGATCCAGTCGGCGTGGGCGAAGGTCGTGCCCGAAGAGCTGGCCGCGGCCTCGACCGTCATCGGCCTGCGGGGCGGCACGCTGACGGTCCGGATCAGCGACAGCTCGGCTCGCTTCGCGACCGACCGCTTCCTCCGGGCGGGCGGCGAGCTCCGGCTCATCCGGGCCTGCCCGGCGACCGTCCGGCGGGTCCGGCTCATCCCCTGACCACCGACGACGGCCGCGACCGCTTCGCCGAACGTTACACCGGCGCCGGCACCACCGACTTCGCCGCCCTCGCCGGCTGGCGGCCGGGCTTTTCCAGCCCCCAGCACCGCGAGCAGATCGTCCGCGCCCTGCACCGCCGCCACGCGCTCTGCCCGCGGTGCCGCTTCGACCTGATCGGCCAGTGCCGGCCCGAGTGCCCCGAGTGCCGCTGGCACATCGACGCCGGCAAGCTGATCTTCCCCGACGAGCCGCCCGGCCCGCTGCTCCCGCGGGTGCTCGCGGCCGCGATCGCCGCGGCCTGGCTCGCGATGATCGTCGGCGCGACGCTCTGGCACCCGATCGCCGGCGCGCCGGGCCTGGCCGCGCTGTTCGCCGCCCAGACCGTCGCCGCCTGGAAGCTCCTGCGGATCCACGCCGACCGCGGCTGGTGGACAACGATGAGCGAGACCGACCGCGAACGCTGGATCGTCGGCGGGCTCGTCGCCATCGCCGTTGCCGCAGCCGCGGCGATCATCACCGTCTCGCTCGAGCTGAGCAACCCCGTCGGCTAATCCGTCACGAAGCGACTCAGCCGAAGCGGTCGAGCAGCGTCCGCGCCATCTCGTGGTTCAGCGCGTGGCCCGACCGCGAGGCCATCACCCGGCCCAGGATCGGCCGGCCGACCAGGGCCAGGTCGCCGATCAGGTCGAGCAGCTTGTGCCGCGCCGGCTCATCGTCGAACCGCCAGTCGTTGTCGATCAGCGAGCCGTCGTCATCGACCACGGGCAGGTCGGCGGGCGTGAATGCGGTGAACAGTCCCGCGGCCCGCATCGCCTCGGCCTCGGCGCGGAGCGAGAAGGTCCGCGCCGGCGCGATGTCCTTTCGGAACCGCGCCGCATCGCCGCTCCACCGGACGCGCTGCGGCAAAACCGGCGCGCCCGCTCCGTAGTCCAGGCTGTAGTGATAGTCCGCCGCGGCCGCGGGCTCGGCGTGGATCACGCCCCCGCGCCCGTCGTCGACCGATACCGGCCCGCGGACCACCAGCGGGTCGATCGTGCCGCCCGGCTCGACGAGCCCGGCCGCGTCGATCGCACGAACAAAGCAGGCGGCCGAGCCGTCGTCGATCGGCAGCTCCTGCCCGCTACTGAGGACGATGTCCGCGTCGGTCACGCCCAGGCCGGCCAGGGCCGCGAGCGCGTGCTCGGTCGTGATCACCCTGGCGCCCCCGCCGGCGAGCACCGTGTGCCGGGCGGCCGAGCCGCCGAGCGCAGCGACGACCGGCTCTCCCGAGACCGCCGCGGCCGACGCGGGGCTGCGCAGGTGGCCGCCGAGAACGCCGATGCCCCCGGCTGCCGGCCGGCGCTCGACGGGGGGGGCGGCGGCGGGGCGGGGCGCGGGCGGGCCGGCGG
>JBCDEF010000031.1:0-18623 GCA_039179915.1 Planctomycetota bacterium
GTCGCCGCCGGCCGGGACCAGCGGGGCGACGCCGATCGCCGGGCCGTCGATGCCGAAGTTCATCGAGCTGCGCGACAGGTCGACCGTGTTCGTGCCGGGATCGATCTGGATCGTGATCTCCGTCGGCACGCCCTCGGCCAGGGTCGACGGCACGCCGTCGGGGAAGCTGACCGTGATCGGTTCGGGCGGGAGCTGCTCTTCGAGGCGGAGGGTGTAGGTGCCGATCGAGCCGTAGTTCGACACGGGGCCGTTGTTGAGGCTCTGGAAAGAGCCCTCGACGGCGAACGAGTAGTCGCCCGCATCGAGCGAGACCACCTCGTCGACGTCGGGCGTGTTCGTTGGATCGATCGTGGCGATCAGGCCGAAGGAGGGCGCGAATCGCCAGACCTCGACCTTGACGTCGACGTTCTCGCCGACGGGCGCGGACTCGGCGACCACGCGGATATCGGTGGCCTCTTCGAGGCTGATGCCGAAAACATCGATGTCGCTGCCGCTGGAGATCACGCCGCTGTACTGCACATCGAGTTCGGCGGGCTGGCCCGGGAAGAGGTCGTTGGTGATGTCGTCGGGCAGGGCGGTGACGCCGTTGAGGCTGTTGCCCATGATGGCGATGTCGTTCTGTGTGGTGGTCCGTCCGGGGTAGTCGCCGTTGGACCACTGGACGATGTTGCGTCCGAAGGGTGCGCCCATGATCGGTCCCCAGCTCGAGGCGCCGCCGCCGGAGGAGCCGGGGTGGTACTCGGAGCCGCTGAGCCCGTCGTGGAAGAGGCCGAAGGTGTGGCCGACCTCGTGGCTGACGGTCATGGGCCCGGCGCCGAGGCCCTTGTTGAAGGCGAAGCAGGGCGTGTCGGTGGAGGAGGCGAACGTGTTGAGCAGCGCAACGCCGCCGGCGTTGACGAACCCGGGCACGACCTGGGTCATCACGACGCGCATGCCATAGTTCACGTCGCCGCTGCTGGTGCGGCGGAGCGCGGCGGTGCCGGGGTCCTGGGTGGTGACGTTCACATTGAACGGGGCGAAGTCTTCGACGACCTCTTGCCAGTGGGCGATGATGTCGGCTTTTTCTTGGTCTGTGAAAGAGGCCGTGCTGCCCTGCGTGTTGTACGCGGGGAAGTTGATGCTGTGGCCCCACGAGTTGCCGGTGGAGAAGTGGCCGTCGAAGTCGAGGTAGATCACGCGTGTGGCGCTGGGCCGCGAGCTGAGACTGAGGAAATCGTCGAGCGGGATGTCGCCACCGCGGCCGGCGAACTGGTTGCCCTCGTCGTCGACGACGATGCGTGCGTTGGGCGCGTCGAGGTTGGCCGGGGCCCTGTCGCAGGCGTACATCATGGCCAGGTCGTCGCGGACATAGAGCGAGCGGTCGCGCATGATCGTCGCCGCGAGCTGGCCTTCCGAAACGCCGAACTCGGACGCCTTGCTCGCGAGCTGGTCGCCCAGCCGCTCGAGTGCGGCGCGGCCGGTTACCACATCGCCGAGGGCCGCGGCCTGCGTGGCGGGCGCGGTCCGGGTGGTCTCCACCTGGCGGAGCTGGGCGGAGGCGGACAGCGCGGTTCCGCAGGCCGCGAGGGCCGCAACGGTGCGAGCGAGCATGGGCGTTCCTTTCATCGGTCTTCTTCCCGGACGTGTTCTCGGACGTGCCGTCTGGCTCTTGGGCTGGGTCGGTTCTCGGCCTTGAGTGAAACCATGCGGCTGCTGTGCTGCGTGCCGCGAGAACGTGGCATGAAGGGTGCTGGCTGCCAGACAGACCACCTTGGCGGCAGATCGCCGTTTCAGGACCCTCCGATTCGTTGCGGTGAGGGGTCTGGTTCCACCGGATCCGATATGCCGGCAGCGGGTTTTTGCTGCATGAGAGGCCAATCCGGTGGCCCGCCGGTCTGCTGGGTTCCGTTCGGTCAGCAGCCCTGTCCGAAGGCGCTGACCCAAGCAAAAAAGTCGGAGCCATCGACGCTGCCGTCATCGTTGACATCGCCGGCCGGATCGTTGTTCCCGAAGGCGCTGACCCAGGCGAAGAAATCGGAGCCGTCGCAGAGCGTGTCGAGGTTGACATCGCAGGGGCAGTCGGCCGCATCGGGGACGGGCCCGGTGGCGACCGCGTCGGCGGAGCCGTCGACCGTGACGACGACGCCGTCGACCGGCTCGTTGGTCGCCATCAGCGGCGTGCTGACGCTCGCGGTGATCGTATCGTCGTCGATCACGAGCGTGCCGGTGACATCGACGATCGTGGTGCCCAGGGTTGGCAGGTCGATCACGGTCGTGCCCAGCGCACCGCCGACCAGGCCCGAGCCGGTCGCGGTGATGGTGCCCTCGGTCAGGCTGGGCACGCCGGCGACGGTGAACGCGCCGGTCGCGGGATCAACGGTGCCGGCGACCGGCGGCTCGCCCGCGGGAAAGGCGAGCCCCAGGCCGACCGCGTCGATGTTCACGTTGCCGAAGATGCTGAAGCCGAAGCTGAAAGTAAGGTCGTCCTGCGCGATCAGCTCGAAACCGCTGATGGTCACCGCGGCCGGGGCGTCGGGGCCGCCGAGTTGACCGAAGCTGTCGAGCTCGATCGTGACCGTGCCGGCGACGGCGGAGGAGTCGCTGTCGGTCGAGGTGCCGAACGCGGACTGCACCTCGACATCGGCGTCGATGGTCGATTGCGCGGGGTCGACGGTCAGCACGATCGGCTGGGCGGCTGCCGCGCCGGCCAGAGCGAGGGGTCCGAGAACTGAAGCGGCGGCTGCGATGCGGTTCATGGCTGGTCTCTTTCCTGGCGGTGCGCGGCCGAGAACGGGCCGGCGCATCGGCAGCGCGGCCCGATCCGGCCGGTTCGGATCCGGTCAGGCAGAGTCTACAGCGCGGCGTCGGCGGTGCCACGAATCGCTGAGCTCAGCAGCCGCTGCCGAAGGCGCTGACCCAGGCGAAGAAGTCCGAGCCGTCGACGGAGCCGTCGACGTTGACATCGCCCACCGGGTCCTGGTTCGTGAACGCGGCGACCCAGGCGAAGAAGTCGGAGCCATCGACCGCGGCGTCGCGGTTGATGTCGGCCACGCAGGCGACGATCGCGCGGAGCTCGGTGAACTTCAGGTCAATCGCGGGCACGGGGTCGATCGCGCCGCCGGCCGACCGAGCGTTGATGTTCAGCCCGTACGACACCGAGCCGATCTCGTTGAACTCAAACCCGCTTTCGATGATCCACTCGGGGTCGTTGAAAAGCGTGACAAACGTTGAATCCCCGGCCGGGATCGTTGTGTCGACCACCGCGACCTTGCGCTCGATGGTGCCCGAGGGGCCATCATCGAAGATCGTGAATCCGAAGGGGAAGTCGGCCGATACGTCGCGGAAATCGGCTTCGAAGCCGATGATGCGCAGCGCGAGAAAATCGAGCTCGAGCTCCACCCCGCCGCCGGCATCGTTGGGGTACTGGCCAACAACAAGGTTGATATCCGCCTGGTTGTCGATGTACCGAACGCCGCCGACATCGCCGGGGGTGAGCAGGCTGTCGTCGGCGACGAGCGTGGGGAGATCGTCGCTCTGGACGATGGCGATCAGGCCCTGGTTGCCGAAGAGCTCGTCGCTGTTGTCGGCGTCGAAATCGTCGAGAATGATCGACTCGGTCTGGGCGACGGCTGGCACAACGGCCAGGCCCAGGATCGCAGCGGCGAGGCGTCGGGCGGCGGTTTTCGATGGCATGGCTGGCTCCTTCTGCCGTTGGGCGGGGTTGTTCGGACGGAGAGCTGTCCATACAATGACGGCATGTGTTTCAGAAATCAATGTATTTCTAGAAATTGTTCAGGCTGGGAGGCGAGAGCCCGTGAAAACGGCGTTTGGTGAAGAAGCCGAGGCCGCGGGCCGCGCGTTCCGCACGGCGTTGGCGGGGGTGGCAGCCGCGGGCCAGGGCGGGACCGAGCCTGCGGCGATGGTCGATCGGTTCGGGATCGACGCCACGCTGGCGTGGAAGCTGAGCCGTCAGCTCTCGGCCGGATCGGGCGTGGACGTCTTCCGGTTCATGCCGGGCGCCGCGGCGCTGCGAGGGCTGGTGGGCCGGGCGGTGGACCGGGGCGTGCCGCGGGAGGCGACCGCGGCGCTCGTGGTTGCCGTCGACGCGTACGAGCAGCTCGTCCGCAGGCACGCGGGGTCGCGTCGCGCGTTCGATGTGCTCGTCGCTGGACACTTGGCCGAGGGCGGCGGCGGGGACGGCGGCGAGTCGCGGCTGGAGCTCGATCTCCGCCGCTCGGGGTTCGAGGCCGGCGCCTTCGTCCAGGGCATCAAGGCCGCCACGCAGTTCGCGGTGACGATCCTCTGGCCCGACGGCGACCGGATCAGCCTCGGCGTCATCCGCGGCGCGCTCGGGCTGCAGCGGCTGCGGGTCCACGCGATGTGGCGCGTCTCGCACACGGCGCGGATCACGGGGATCCACACCGCCTCGCCGGGCACGTCGTCGTCCGTCGCGATGGCGCCGATCGATCAGCCGCCCGAAGGCAAGGGCGCAACGGGCCTGCCGCTGATGCACGGCTTCTCATCGGTCGGTGACGAGGTCTTCCGGCAGACCGAAACGTCCGACGAGCTGATCGAATACGAGCTGGCGCCGGGCGAGGTGGGCGACTCGTCGGCGATGGATCTGATCTTCGGCGAACGTATCGACCGAGCGCGACCGAGGCACGCCGGCGAAGCGGGGCTCCGCGAGTTCACGCACATGGGCGGGATCAAGACGCCGTGCGAACGTTTCGTGTACGACGCGCTGGTGCACCGCGATCTGTTCGAGCGGTCCGAGCCGGTCGCCCGGGCCTTTTCGACGGTGTACGCGCGATCGACCACCGACACACGCGACGCCGACGAGCTGCCGCTGCGGTCACCGGTGGAACCGCGGGGCGCCGGGCTTGGGGGCCTCGATCTTCCCGGCTGCCCGCGTCATATCCCGCTGCTGCGGCACGCGATGGCGCGGCTCGGCCTGGACGAGGGCGCGTTCAACGCGAGCCGGCTGATGATCCAGTATCCCCCGGCGCCGATGACCCTGCGGATGGTCTGGCTTCGCGGGTCGTAGCGCACGGCGAGGGCGGCGTGTCGCGACCCCACCGGTGGTGAGTGCGAAGCTAGCTGATGGTCAGCTTTGGCTTCTTGGAGCCTGTCCGAAGGCCCGCGAGGGCGACCTGGCTCTCAAGGTTGGTCGCCAGTTTGGTCAGCGCGGCGGGGAGCACGTCGCCGCCGGCGGTTGCCGGCTCGAAGTTCTTGCTCGGGTCGCCGTTGTCGGAGTTCTGTCGGAGGGCCATGTTCAGCGGGACATCGCCGAGGAACGGCACGCCGAGCCGCTGGGCCATCTGCTCGGCCCCGCCCTTGCCGAAGATGTCGTAGTGCGTTCCGTCGTCGCCGATGAACTCGGACATGTTCTCGACGACGCCGAGGATCTCGATGCCCAGCTGCTGGAACATCCGAGCGGCCCGGACAGCGTCGTCCTGCGCGACCTTCTGCGGCGTGCAGACGATCACCGCGCCGCTAAGACGCAGGCTCTGCGCCATCGTCAGCGGCACGTCGCCCGTGCCCGGGGGCAGGTCGATGATCAGGTAGTCCAGCTCGCCCCAGTTGGTCTGCTCTGTGAGCTGCTTGAACGCGCCGTGGGCCATCGGGCCACGCCAGATCAGCGGCTTCTCGGGGTCGACCATCTTGCCGATGGTTGTTGCTTTGACATCGTGAACAAAGAACGGCTCGATCATGCGCTCGCGGACGTTGAGCTCGAGCGCGTCGAGCCCGAGCAGGGTCGGGAACGACGGGCCGTAGATGTCGCCGTCCATGATGCCGACGGCCTTTCCCGCGCGCGCGAGCGCGACGGCAAGGTTGACGCTGACGGTGCTCTTGCCGACGCCGCCCTTGCCGGCGCCGACAGCGATCACGTGCGCGACACCCGGCATGTCGCTGGCGCTCTCCTGGGGCGTGGCCTGATGCTGTTGTTGCTGTTGTTGTTGCTGGTGGGGCTGGCCCGTGCCGCTCGCTTCAACGGCTTCGCCCTCGGCATCGAGCCTGGCGGCGACGTCGTCGCCCGGCTTGGGGCCCGAGGTCGAGCCGTGAACGACCGCGCCCGACTTGTTGACCAGCTCGACGATGAGCGAGGCCATCGGCATGCCCTTGTCGGCGGCGGCGGCTCGGACCGCGCCGTGCACGCGGGCGGCGAATGACTCGAACCCGTCTTCCCGGAGGCCTTCGGCGTCGAGCTTGATCGAGCCGTAGCCCTCGCAGGTCGCGACCCACTCGAGGCGGTCGGCCAGGGGGGCGCCGTCGGGGCCTGTGGCGCTCGCGAGGGACTGGCGGAGAAAGTCTTTGGTCAGGCCGGGCATGCGTTATGCTCCAGAAGGGCGGCGTGTGCGGCGTTTTCACGGGATTGTAGGTGTTTGTGCCGCCCGGCTGTCAGGACTTGGGCCGGCGGGGCCGACAGGTCTGGAGGGCGATCATTTGGGAGGACCCGGTGTGAAACACGATCTGGGCGCGGGCATGCTGATGATCGGTCTCGCGTCGGCGATGGCGGCGTCATCGGTCTTGGCGCAGCCGTTGCCGGCTCGTGAGCCGTCGGCAGAGGCCGAAGCCGAAACCGGCGACGAAACCGGCGACAACATGGACGCCGAGATTGCGGACCAGCAGCCCGAGTTCGAGGGCCCCGGGCTGCTGGCCGGGCCGTCGGTGGACCACAACCGGCCGGCGCTGCTGGAGTCGGGGCTGACGATGGCGATGGCGCCGATGATGGCGCAGCGTCGCGAGCTGCGCCAGCCCATGGTCGCGGACCTTTTTCGGCAGCTCGGGCACGAGGCAATGCCGGACCCGCTCCGTCTGACCGGCGAACAGCAGGCCCGTCTGCGGGAGATCAAGCAGGCGCACCGCCGGATGCTGCGCGACTATCGCGCGGAGCACGCGACGCTGCTGACGGCGCTGCGTCAGGCCGCGGGCTACACGGTCCCGCGTGAGCAGCGGCCGCCGCCGACACCCGATCAGATCGAGGCCCGGAGCCGGCTCCGCGCACTGCAGGCCGCCGGCCCGACCAACGCGCAGCTCCAGACCCGGATGTTCGCCGTCCTGACCGAGGCGCAGCAGTCCTGGGCGGATGCCCGGATCGTCGACATCGTCCGCCGCTCGGAACGCGAGGCGGGCGAACGGCGGTACCAGCGGCAGCTCGAAGCGGCCGCGCCACGTCTAGAAGACTACCTCGACGAGACCGGAGCGGTGGATCTGGGTGCGTTGCCCGACCGGCTCCGGATGCGGTTCGAGCAGTTTGCCCCAGAGCGGCGGCTGCGAGTGCTCCGCCGGTTGATCGAGGGCGAGACCGGCGACGGCTAAATCGGCCGTGTGCACAGCCTCGAAATTGACCGGACGGCTCAAGAGAACGCGGCTGTCGGTTGCGACGCGAGAGCCCCAGGGTTATCCCCGTCTTCTCCTCAGAAATTCTCAAAGAATCTTGTGCGCTCCATGTTTGGTTATTGAGCGGACATTGCGCATATACATGGTGTATGATTGGTTTTTATAGGATATTCGAGCGGTCAATCGTGTAAAGATAGGTGAAATTGGCCGGCTACGTGAAGAATCATCGAACTTTTTGGCCGATAACGCTTACCATACGAACGATCTCTCTCTCCTCCAGCAGGGCGCCGTTTTGCGATGGTGCCCTGCTTTTTTTGTGTCTCTGTCAGGAGCATGCGGCGGTAGGCGCTGTCGGTTCTCACCCAAGCGGTGGGCCGGAATCGGAACCGGCGGTTTCTTCCCGGGCCGCGTGCTGCTAGGTTGGTGGCGGGATCCGCCTACGCATCGGCGGGAAGCGGGCCGTTGGGCTGAGGGGCGTGAGCGGATGTCGGATCGCACGGTGCTGGTAACGGGTGCGGCCGGGTTCATCGGCTCCCACCTGTGCGAGGCTCTTCTGGCCCGCGGCGAGCGGGTGATCGGGGTTGACAACTTCGACCCGTTCTACGGCCGGGACCGCAAGCAGCAGAACATCGAAGCAATCCGAGCGGCGGGCGGCGATCGGTTCGAGATGGTCGAGGCGGACCTGAACGACGGGGACGCGTTATCGGCCGCCGCGGAACGCGCCCGGCCCGAGACCGTGGTCCATCTGGCGGCCAAGGCGGGGGTCCGGCCCAGCATCGCCGACCCGGTGGGCTACGCCCGGGCGAACGTCACGGCGACGGCCTCGCTGATGAACGCGGCCGCGGCCTGCGGCGCGGCGCGGCTGCTGATCGCCAGCAGCTCGTCGGTCTACGGCAACAACGCTAAGACCCCCTTCGCCGAGGACGACCCGGTCGAGCACCCGATCAGCCCGTATGCGGCGACCAAGCGCGCCTGCGAGCTGATCGCGCACACGCACCACCACCTCACCGGCATGCCGACGGCGATGCTGCGGTTCTTTACCGTCTTCGGGCCCCGGCAGCGGCCCGACCTGGCGATCGGCAAGTTCATGCGGCTGGTCGCGGCGGGCGAGCCGATCACGATGTTCGGCGACGGCTCGACGAGCCGGGA
Source organism: Planctomycetota bacterium (assembly GCA_039179915.1). Taxonomy (GTDB): domain Bacteria; phylum Planctomycetota; class Phycisphaerae; order Phycisphaerales; family UBA1924; genus JANQQZ01. Next base: position 8,470 of record JBCDEF010000031.1, read on the forward strand.
TTACACGTTCGTAGCCGACATCGTCCGCGGGATTCTGGCCGCGATCGAGCGTGTCGACCGGCACGGGTACCGGATCTGGAACCTCGGCGGCGACCACCCGATGCGGCTGGATGAGTTGATCGCGGCGATCGGCGAGACCGTCGGCCGCGAGCCCGTGATCGAGCGGGCGCCGATGCAGCCGGGCGATGTCGAACGGACCTGGGCCGACCTGACCCGCGCGAAATCGGAACTGGGCTACTCGTGCGAGACGCCCGTGCGCACGGGGCTCGCGGCGCAGTGGGCGTGGCTGAAGGATCGGCTCTAGTTTCCCCTCGCGTGCGCTTCGGGCTCGGGAAGGCACGTCGCTGCTAGACCGATGGAACCAGCCCGGGTCCTGACTTTGCCAGCACGATTTTCGCGTAGCTGAGGTGGAAGCCCAGGCGGGCGCAGTTCCGCTCGGTCGGGATGCCCGGCTGGGCGTGGATGGTCGCGACCGCGGCGCCGCCGGCCAGCGAGGTCCGCAACCGGTGCAGGATCAGGGCCTGCTGGACGCCCCGGCCGCGGTATTCGTTGAGGGTGGCGGCGGCGAAGAGGGCGCTGACCGGCGGGTCGCTCTCGGTCGCCGGATGCTCGGCGCCGGCGGTGGCGACGGGCGTGTCGCCGAAGAACGCGAGCAGGACTTCGCTGCGCGGGTGCGCCGCAATGCGGCGGTGCATCTCGTGCTGCGTGGGCGTGATCGGCTCAGGATGCTCGTGGAACATGAGGTTGGCGATCTCGGCCGCGGTGCGGATCGCGTCGTCGTCACTCGGGTCGACGCGTTCGATGCGCAGCGGCCTGCCATCGTCGTCGGTCGGCCAGCCGTGTGGCAGCTCGATGCTGCCGACCGAGCGATCGATGGGTCGGGCGAGGATGTTGTTCAGCTCGCGGACGGTCAGGCCCCGCGCCCCAAGTTCGAGCATCAGGTCTTTGTCGGCGTGGAAGCAGAGCTCGGCCCTGGGCTCGACGCCGCGGGACTCGTAGAAGCTGATGAATCGGTCGATATCGGCTTTCCGCTGTGCGGCCGGAATCGGGCCGCTCATGCCGACGTTGACGGACATGTTGTCGTAGCTTCCGGGCTCGAGGTAGCACATGACGCCGCCGGCGAAGTCCTCACAGATATCGACGAGCTCGCGCATGGCGCGTTCCATGCGGCTCTCTTCGAGCCGGGCGATCTCGATCGGAGCCGGTGGATTCACGCGTTGAGCATACCGGTTTGCGGGGTGCCGGCTAGGCTGGTCCAGTGGGCAGCACGCGTCGCCATGAGAAGCCGGCCCGGCCGGGCCGCGGGCGGCGTGCCGTTGGCGGTCGCCGCGGAGCGGTCCGGTCCGTGCTTTGTGCGGCGTCGTGGGTCTTCGCGGTGCCTTCGGCGGTCGTGGCGGCGTGCGTGGTGTGTGTCGGCCTGATCGACCCGGCGGAGCCGCACTGGCTCGGCTGGTCGGTCGACACCGCGTCGAACCTGGCTGCGCAGGCGTTGTGCGCCGGGGCGGTGGCAGTGATAGCCGCGGGGCTATCTCGGTCGTGGGCGGCGTGCGCGGCGGCGCTCGGGGCGGTCCTGCTGCTGGCGGTGCAGCTTCTGGGCTCGCCGCGGCTGGAGAGCAACGCGGGCGCAACCGGCGTCCCGGTCCGCGTGGTCGTGTTCAACGCGTTTTCCGGGACGACCCGTCCGCGCGCTCAGCTCGAAGCGATCATCGGCTCGGGCGCCGACGTGCTCGCGATCATCGAGCCTTCTGCGGAGCTGGTGCGGCTGATCGAGAGCGACCCGGCGCTGCTGGAGGTCTACCCGTATTCGAGCGTGCCGAGCGGGTGGGTCTTCGCGGGGCCGCTGATCGTGAGCCGGCACCCGGTGCGTGTGGACGCCGACGGTTTCGGGATGGTTTGGCGTGAGGTTGTGTCGGCGGCGACCGCGGAAGCGGGCGAGGGCTCGGGGCTCGAGCGTCAGGCGGTGCGCCTGTCACGGATCGACCACCCGGCGGGGCCGTTCGTGTTCGTGGCGTGCCAGTTCCGGAGCCCGCGCGGCCCGGGCCGTTGGGCGGCGGGCAACGGACAGGCGCGGTCGCTCGGCGCGGCGCTGCGGGTGGTCCGGTCGCGGATGGCGGTTCCGATGATCGTCGGCGGCGATTTCAACGCGGTGCCGCTCTCGTCGCGTTCGCGGCAGCTCTCGGACCGGGCCGGTCTCGCCCGGGCGAAACCGGTGCTGGCGGCGGCGGGGACGTTTCCCGCGTGGCTGCCGTGGCCCGCGACGCTGTCGATCGACGGCGCGCTGGCATCGGGCGGGGTGCGTGTTCGGTCCTGGCGCGTGGTGCCCTGGCCCGGGTCCGATCATCACGCGATCGAGACCGAGCTGCTGCTCCCGGCCCACGTGCCGCCCGCGATGGACCGATAGAACGTTGGCCGACCCGTGGCCGGGCCGGTGCGAGCTACAGTTTTGGGACTGCGATGAACCGGATCGAGCAATATCTCCAGGTGATCCCGCTGCCCGTGCTGGTGCTGGGCGTGCTCGGTGCGCCGCTGGTTTTTGTGCTGATCCCGTCGCGGTTGCGGATGCCGGCGCTGCTGGTCTTCATGGTCGTCTGGCTGACCATCGGGCGCCTCGTCGGGCTGGGCCCGCTGGCGGCGGCTGCCAAGGCGACCGGGCTGGCGCTCTACGCCGCGGTCGGCGTCGCTGCGCTGATGGACCCGGGCCCGAAGCGCCCCGTGCCGGCGGCGGCGTTCATCTACCCGGTCATGGGTGTGATCAGCGTGGCTTTTATACTGACGGTCGTTGATCTGGCCCTGGCGCTGGTGCTGCGGGCGCAGTGGATCGCGCTGGTGTTCGCGGCGATCGCGGTGGCGCGGACGGTGGTCGATTCGGCCTCGCTCATGCGCGTGCTGTGGGCGCTGGTGATCGGGATGGCGCTGGCGACCGCGATCCCGCTGATCCCGCTCTTCCTGAACCCGGCCAACGCGTTCCGCGCGGGCCTGGGCCGGTTCGAGCCGTACGGCGCGGTGTCGAACCAGATCGGCGTCCTGTTCTCGATGACCATCGTCTTCGGGTTTTGCATGATGCAGATCACCAGGAACATGCTGTTCAAGCTGTTCTTGGGCGGGGCGGCCGGCGCGGCGTTCGGCATGGGCCTGCTGACCGGCAGCCGGTCGACGATGCTGACAGCCGTTGTCCCGCTGATCCCGCAGATCCGCGGCCTGAGCAAGCGGCCGCTCGTGCTCGTGATGATCGGTCTCGTCGGTGTCCTGCTTATCCCGTTTGTGCTCAGCAAGGCCGAGGACACCGCGTTCCAGCGGTTCGATTCGCTCGAGACCACGCGCGTTCAGATCTTCTTCCAGTACCTCCAGGGCAGCATCGCCGAGCGCCCGCTGCTCGGCCTGACCGGGTCGAGCGGCCAGTCGTTCCTCGCCGACGAAGAAGCCGACTCGCACGCCCACAACGCCTACCTCGATCTGGCGTATCAGGGCGGCATCGTCTACCTGATCCCCATGCTCGCGGTTCTTGCCTACAGCTCCTATTGCGCGTTCTACACCTGGCGGTACCGCCGACATGTCCACGGCATCGACCCGCTGCTCGTCAGCGTGCTCGTCGTGCAGCTCGGCATGATGTACGCCCACGGGTTTGTCAACGGAGCGATCTACTACCCGACATACACCTGGGCGTTCCTGCACGTCTTTCTCAGTGTGCTGTTTATGGGTCTCGCGCACGACATCAAGCGGGGCGGCTTCGGCATCTACGCCGACAGCTACGGCTCTCAGCTCGGCTACGACCCCGGCGACGACCAGGGCTGTGACCAAGGCTACGACCAGGACGGCGACCCGCAGCACGACGATGGATCAGATGACCACGCCAGCTCCGAGTCAGGCTACGGCAGCGGTTATGTCGGCGAGCAGGACGCCCAGCGCGGCTAGCCGGCCGGCCAGCGAGGCGCATCATCACCGAGCAGCTCGGCGAGCCGGGCCGCGTCCGGTTTGAGACGCTCGCGGAGCGATGTGACCAGCTCGCCGTCCGCCGCGGCCCGATCGGCCCGGGCCTTGGGCAAGAGCGCCTCGCGGAGCTTCTGCCGCATCTCGACGCCGATCAGCGGGCGGACAGTCTTCTGATAGATCGCCGACTGCTGGATCGCTCGCCATGGCCCGGTCATCATGGGCTTGTCGTCGCCGCGGTTGTAGACCGCTTCGGTCCTGACAAGCTCGGGCTTCGGATCAAGACCGAGAAACACCTGCGCCCGCGCGGTGCTGGCTGCGCGGTCGGCGGCATGGTCTTCCATTTTCAGGACCAGCACATGATCTCTGCCGAGCGCTCCGATCCAGGGCTCGAGCTGCATCGCGTACCGGCTGTAGTCGAGCAGATGCGGGTATCGCTCGACCGCGCGGCCCAAGTCTTCCTCATCGATCTCTCCGGCCGTCAGCTCGTGCCGATGCTGGCTGATCAGCCGGTCGACCGGCTCGCGCAGAATCGCGATCGCGCGGAGCTCGGGGCCGAGCAGCTCGGCGGCGCGCTCGGCGACACCCTCGTGCGTCGGCCGCTTCATGTACGCGGTCGAGGCCTCGGCGCACAGCTGGTCTGCGGCGGCATCGGCAAACAGTGCCTCATACGCCGCACGGCCGGCGCCCTCGAGCACGTCGTCCGAGAGCAGGTTGCCGGGCTCTTTGTCCTGCGGGAAGTAGACCCGCGGGTGGGTCAGCAGGTCGCGGTACAGCGTGGTCGTGCCGGCTTTCATGGACCCGATGATGAGAAAGTGTGGCAGCGGCACGCGCTATGCTAGCCGGCGATATGGCCGACTCTCCCGATGCCAATCAGCAGGACCCGCCGATCCGCGTGCTCATGCAGCAGGCGGCGATGCCCGCCTTCCGCGTGCCCTATTACCGATCGCTCGCGCAGCGGCCGGGCATCGATCTGACCGTGCTCTACGGCACCATGGACCTGCCCAACGTCGACGCGGATGGTTTCAAGGCCGAGCACCGGCTCGTCAAGAAGCTGCCCGGCGGGTTCATGTGGGACGGCGAGCATCTGAAACGCATCCAGAAAGGCCGCTGGGACGCGCTCTCGATGGCGTGGAACACACGGTACCTGTCTTTGTTCCTGGGAATCCGCAAAGCCAAGAAGCTGGGCATGGGCGTCGTGGTTTGGGGTCATGGCTACAGCAAGAACGAGGGCGCGTTCCGCTCGTGGCTCCGGTTCAAAGCCGCCCAGATGGCCGACGCGATCGTGCTGTATTCTGAATCGGTCGCGGCGGACTACATCAAGCGCGGCATGCCCAAAGAGAAAGTCTTCGTCGCGCTCAACAGCCTCGACCCGACGCCGATCCAGGCGGCGCGCGAGGCGATTCTTGCAGATTCAGAATCCCAACGCGCGTTTGAAGAAGAGCATGGCCTGACCGAACCTGTGCTCTTGTATGTTTCACGGCTCGACCCGGCCAACCGCGTGCCGATGCTGGTCGAAGCGACCAAGGCCCTGCTGCCCGACTTCCCCGAGCTGAAGACCGTCATCATCGGCAAGGGCCCGGACCTGGAGAACGTCAGGCAGACGGCCGAGCGGCTGGGGATCGCCGACCGGGTGCTGTGCCCCGGCCCGGTCTACGGCGAAGACAAGGTCGGCCGCTACTTCGTCGCGGCCGACGTCTTCTGCTATCCGGCCAACATCGGCCTGAGCATCCTGCACGCGATGAACCACGCCCTGCCGGTGGTGACGTGCGACAAGATCGACGCCCAGAACCCGGAGATCGAAGCGCTCGACGACGGTGTCAACGGCCTGCTCTACAAAGACGGCGATCAGAACGACCTGACCGCCACCCTCCGCGATCTGCTGACGGATGAGGACAAGCGTCGGCGGATGAGCGCCGCCGCCCACGAGACGGCGACCAAACGCTACAGCACCGACCGCATGGCCGACGGCATGGAGGCGGCGCTGCGGTTTGCGCACGGGCGGGCGCAGCAGCGACCCTGAACGACCGATCGGGTGCCACGGCTTGACCGTCCTCGGCAAGCCGTGCTGCGCGCGGTGTTCTCGCACGGCTTGCCCTTCGGGTCAAGCCGTGGCACCCCTACTTGGTTTGAAACGCCTCGCCGCACTCTGGGCAGGTGTCGGCGTTCAGGCCTTCGCGTGAGTAGCCGCAGGCGGCGCAGCGGGTGTGATCGCGGTGGCGGCTGGGCCATTGCTTGCGGTGCCGCCACGAGTCGATCGCGCCGGCGATGGCGAGGAGCCAGAGGATGTCACTGGCAAGACCGAGCGGGTTGATGCGCCAGTTCGTCGTTCGGTCGATCGTGACCACCCCGTCTCGGACCAGCCCGTCGTGCCATGCGGAGTATCCCGGTGTCGCGGTTCGCGCGAGCGCGACCATCTGTGCTTCGGTGATCGGGCCGCCCGCACCGACGACGACCTGCCGAACCTGGCGGATCTCACGATCGGCGACAATGGTCCTCGCGGCGATTCCCTAGACTCTACCCGTGAATCGGAAGGAGCCTTCGGCCTCGGAGTATCCGCTTGCGGTGTTGACACTCGCGAATGGTCGTTCCTGGGTTGGGCTCAATGCCGCGGTCGAAAGCAAGCCATCAGTCGATCGAATGTACGGAATTCGACCCCAGAGGCTTACGGACGCGCGAGGGGTCATAAGTCCATATATGCCTGTTGCTGCTCGGATCCGTTCTGGAATGTACCCGGTTGGAACGTACCACGGGACCTGCGTCCAAGCGAGCGGAATGCAGACGATCAAAATGACCGACAACACGAGTGTGGTTCGGTTGTGCAGCCACCCTCTCACATCACCACGATACGTTGGGCATGATTCGCGGATGCCTGTTGTCGGCTGATCGGCGGCTTACGACCTCGACGGGCTCGGCTTCTTCGCCGGGACGCTGCCGCCCTCGATCGGGCGGATGTTGATCTCGGCCAGATGGCGGTGCCACGCGTCGAGGTGGACCTGCCAGAAGTGCTCGAAGCTCGCCGGCAGGCTCATGGTCTGCATCTTGTCGTAGGCCTTCTCGCCCATGCTCCGGCGGGTGGCGTTGGCGGCGATCAGTGTCTCGAGCTTCTCGATCCAGGGCGCGATGTCGGTGCTCGGCAGGACGAAGCCGGTGGTGCCGTGCTCGACGACTTCTTGCGGGCCGCCCTTGTCGGTGACGAGCACGGGGGTGCCGCTGGCCTGGGCTTCCATGACGACCTGGCCCAGCGTGTCGGTCGTGCTCGGGAACGCGAACAGGTCAGCGGATGCGTAGATCGTTGACAGTTCTTCGCCGTGGCGGAAGCCGAGGAAGCGGGTGCTGGTGCCCTTGAGCTCGCGTTCCATTTCTTTGCGGTAGGGGCCGTCGCCGACGATGACGAGCTCGGCATCGAGGCCCCGGTCGCGGCAGCGGGCGTCGACTTGCTTCCAGACCTTGCTGAGCAGCGGCAGGTTCTTTTCGATGCTCACGCGGCCGACGAACAGCACGCGGACGGTCTGCTTGGTTTTCGATTCCTTGCGGAGCGAGCCCTCGTCGCCGAGCTTGGGGAAGTACTGCTCGTCGCGGAAGCGGACGTTGAACGTCTCGGTATCGACGCCCGGCTGGAGGCTGAGACAGTGCTCGCGGTCGAGGCCGAGGTTTTCGAGCGCGTCGACGTAGTCCTCGCTGCGGGTGAAGATCGCCCAGAACGGCTTGTAGAACCAGTTCATGAACTTGCTGGTGGCCCAGGTGAAGCCCTGGTCTTCGAACAGGTGATCGACGTAGGCCGGGAAATCGGTGTGGTAGACGCCGAGCACCGGCACGCGGAGCATCTTGGCGGCGATGTAGCCCACGAGGCCGACGGGCCCGGGCGTCGAGATGTGGATCACGTCGGGCTGGTGCTTGTCGAGGTGGCGGAGCATCCGCACGACGGGCGGCAGGACGATTTGCAGGTTCTCGTACTTCGGCATGCTGGTGGCGAAGTTGGGCTCGAAGTTGTGGATGTTGGGCGCGTCGGGCACGTCGAAGGTCGTGCTGGTGATGACCTCGAGGTCGCGGCCGGTGTTCCGGGCGAAGCTGGCGGCGTTCTGGATGAAGCGCGACACGCCGTTGACATCGCCGAGGGTGTCGGTAAAGAGGCTGACCTTCATGGGGCGTTCCAGGGCAGAGGCGCCCGAGCCGGGCTCGGCGAGGGTGTGGTCGATCTGTTCGATGAGGTGGCGTTCTTTGTTCTGGTAGAACAGGCTGAAGATGTAGGGCACCTGGGCGGCGAGCAGGACGGTGTAGCTCATCAGGTGGTCGACGATCTGGTTCTTGTCGCGCTTGCGGAGCGCGTCGATGGCGCCCGAGGCCATGGCTTTGGAGAGCGCGGCGGACAGGTCGTCGGCAAACGCGGCCATGCGGTCGTGGTCGGACAGGGCTGATCCGTCGGCCCAGGTGTCCGGGTCGAGCCGTGCCCGCAGGTCGGGATACTTTTCGAGCACGGGGCTGATGCTCTCGCGCAGGGCGGCCGTGATCGGCATGCTCCGGCTCTTTCGCTTGCCGAGCAGGAGCTTGCGCTTGGCCATGTGTGCCGCGAGGCGGAGCTTGGAAGGCTTGTCGATCGGCACGCCCGCGAACCGCAGGAGCTTGTTGGCCAGGTAGCGCTGGCCCGAGTCCATATCAGGGATCAGCCGTCGTCCGGTGTAGTGGCCGGCGACGGTGGTCAGCTGGTGGGCGAGCAGGGAGGGGTGGCCGGCCTGGCCGCCGGCGACCGAGGCGCCGGTCATCGCGAGGTCGAAGAAGGCTCGCGGGTTGTCGATGGTGCTGCCGTCATCGGTCTTGATGGCGGTAAAGGTTCGGCCGACGTTGAGCAGGCCGTGGTCGTCCGACCCGCCGGTGATGCCTTTCACCCAGGCGGTGTCGAAGACGGGCGCGAGGTTGTGCTTGATGCTCAGCGCGTTGATGCGGTCGGCATCGAGCCATTGCAGGAAGCGTTCGACGCCCTTGGCGTGCGTGCCCGAGTGCGCGCCGTTGATGATCTCGAACGCGCGGAAGAGCAGGCAGCAGCGTTCGAGGTGCCAGATGCTCAGCTTGCCGTTCTGGTTGTACACAGGATGCGCGAGCGCGTGGGGCAGGCCGGTGTCGCGGAGCCACTGGCAGAAGTCGTAGACATCGTCGCGGAGCTTGAGGGTGCGGATCTGTTCGTGGTCGTCCGGCGTGAGGCCCCAGACATTGACGTGCAGCTTGCAGCGGTCTTCGGGGAAGTAGGTCGTGACCTCTTCGCCGATGATGAAGCCCTCGAAGCCGCGCTCGTGCAGGGTGAGCGCGCCCTTGATGGTGTCGTGGTCGGTGATGGTGACCAGGTCCATACCGCGGACCTTGGCCTGGTCGTAGACCGCCTCGGGCTCGGAGTAGCACTCGGGGATGTCGAACAGGCCCAGGCTCTTGAGCGCCGGGCCGTCGGAGGCGTTGGAGTGGCAGTGCGCATCGATGCGTGTCCACCCCGCCCAGGCCGATGCGGCCGACTCGGGCTGATGCTCGCGGGTGTCGAGATGGGTGCTCATCGGCGGTCCTCGCTCTGGAGCGTGCTCTCGGCGGGCCTGGGAGCCCGTCCCTTTGGAATCGTACGACCTGTCGGTTCTGGGCACCGCGTTTTTCGCCCGACGCGGCGTGAAGAGACGCGCTTCGGCGCGCAAAGACTGTGCAAGGCCGACGGCCGAGAACCGCATGAAGCGGCGTGGGGCAAGAATCCGCGAGATTCGGTCCGCGTCGGAATAGGACGGGCGGCGGTCGTGTTCACAGATCATAGTAGTCACAAACTTGAAGCCGGGCACGCCACGGACGGCGGCACACCCGCGAGAATCCAGCGACGGACCGCACACACGCATTCACACTCTTTGGAAGGAGACACACCATGGCACGTTTGAGCACCATCGAGCCCGCCCAGGCAACGGGCAAAGCGAAAGAGATCTTCGACGGCCCGCTGGCCGGCAAGCACCTGAACATCTTCAAGGGGATGGCCAACAGCCCGGCCGGCCTTGAGTTCTACCTCGGCGGCTCGGGAGCGCTCGCCAACGCCAGCCTCTCGGCCGCCGAACAGGAAGTCATCCAACTCGTCTTCGCCCAGGCGAACGACTGCGACTACTGCCAGGCCGCCCACACCGCGATGGGCAAGGGCGCCGGCCTGAGCGAGGACCAGACGATCGCGGCCCGCAAGGGCGGCGACCTGGGCGACGCGAAGCTGTCCGCAC
>JBCDEF010000032.1:0-18604 GCA_039179915.1 Planctomycetota bacterium
CTGACCCCGGTTGCCGTGATGTCCGGCGGGTTCTCAGAGAGACAGCTGGCCATGATCGTTGAGGCCTCGCAGGACCCGGAGCACCCGGTGCCCGAGAACGGCCCGATGATCGACGACATCGTGGCGAACCGTCACATCACCCGGACGCGCAGCGACTGGATCGACGACGACGATCTCTACGCCCACCCGCAGTGGCAGCTCTACCGCAAGCCGATGGGCTCGGACCATTATCTGTTCAGCATCTACCGCGTCGGCGAGAACTACATCAGCGGTATCGGCCTGCACCGCCCGCCGGGCGCTCCCGACTTCACGCCCCGGGAGCGTCGCCTCGCGCACATCGTCATGTCCGAGATCGACTGGCTGCACACCGCCGACATCCCCAAAGACGAGGTCGGTGTCGAGGTTTCGCGGCTCACACCCAGGCTCCGCGTGGTTTTCTCGCTGCTTGTCCGCGGCTGGAACCGCAAGCAGATCGCCTCGCACTTGGGCCTGACCCCGAACACCGTCGCGGGCTACATCAAATCGATCTACCGCTCGTTCGAGGTCTCGTCGCAGCCCGAGTTGATCAGCCGGTTCGTCAGCGGCGACGGCGGCGATGCCAAGCCCTGACCAACCGATGGAGCCGCGGCGGCGTTTCAGGGAATCTTCCGGGGCGTTGCGGCATTGTGCCTGTCTCAGCGGCCGCGAAGCGGCGACGGGCTGAGCTTTCCTCCACGGAGCATGACCCGCGATGAGCGACACCCGACGCGAAGTTCTCGAGGCCAACGCGGCATATGCCGCCGCATCCGGAACGACCCGCTGGTGTCGCCGTTGACCCCGATTTCGGGCTTCATCTATGACGTCAAGACCGGGGCCCTGATCGAGGTCGAAGCGCCAACCGCCGCCGGCCGACCGATCAACGGGTCAAGTGATCGCTAGCTTCGTGAGGTCGATTCATGTCTCCAACCGAACGGGCAATGTGACCGACCGCGAATGACCCGCAGCGGGCGAGTCTACCGCGGTGCTGCTCTGCGGTTTCTTCGCGGGCGAGATGAACGAGGGCAAGCTGGGCGGCGTGCTCAGGGCATCTCGACTTCGGTTCCGAGATGACGTAGCTCGCCCTGTGCTCGGAGGTGCAGACCGAGTTGTGCTCGCCGCGTCGGCGAATGCAAGTGTGGTGTGCGTGCGTCGCGAGATGTAGACGGTCGCACGATCAGTGCGGCCGGGATGCCCGACACAATTGACGTAGCACCTTGGTCACTCCGGCCTATTCTGCGGAAAGGACCAAAAGGACGATGATCCCATGATAGTACGAACATGGAGCGGCGCAACCGCACACGAAAACGGGGATGCCTACGAGCGGTTCATGGTCGAACGTGCAGCGCCGGATTATCGATCGATCCCCGGCTGCATCGGGCTCTGGTTCACAAGGCGAGATGAGCCCGAGCGATCCCATTTCTTGCTCGTCACAATCTGGGAATCACTGGAGGCCGTCGAGGACTTTGCAGGCCCAGACGCCGAGCGGGCGAAGTATTACCCCGAAGACGATCGATACTTGCTTTCGAAAGACCCGATCGCTCGAAACTGGGCGGTGTTCCACCACGAGCCAACGGGCTGAGAGCCTCGTCCGAGTCAGTGTGCAATGCCGGAGGGGGGACTCGAACCCCCACGGGTTTTACCCCGGCGGATTTTGAATCCGCTGCGTCTGCCAATTCCGCCACTCCGGCCGTAGGGAGATCATCAGGACCAGATCGGGGGTGGTCAAGCGCGACAAGGCTGCTCGCTGCCGCCGGTTGGGGGTGGGAGCCTGGTTTTCTGATTCAGCTCAGCCGCAGCCGGTCCCGCCGAAGGCTGCCACCCAGGCGAAGAAGTCGCTCTCGGTGCACGAGCCGTCGGTGTTGACGTCGCAAGCCGATTCCTGCTCGGGTGTGCGTGGGTTTGCTGAGAAGGCGGTAACCCAGGCGAAAAAGTCGCTGCCGTCGACCGACCCATTGCCGTTGACATCCGCCGGACAGATCGTCGGCGCGTCGATCGCCCAGTTGATCGTGGCCGAGCCGGTCTCAGGGTCGGTCTGAAGCACCGAGATGCCGCTGTGGCTCAAACGGAGCTCGATGCGGTAGCTCCCCGAGTCCGCGGTCAGCGGCACGGTGACATCGAACGCTGTCGGTCCGGGCATGATCTGATCGGTGAACAGTTGCTCAAAAAACGGGCCGGTAAAGCCGCTCCCGGGCATGAACTCGCTGAACACGCTGACGCGGACCGTGAACTCGATGAACGAGGGGCCCGAGTTGATGAGCGTGCCTTCAAAACGAGCGCTGCCCTCGTCGGGGAGCGTGAAGTCGTACTCGAAGGTACCCGAGAGCGTGTGCGTGAAGCTCTGCGCGGTCGGTTCGTCGCTGAACTGGTCGCCGTCGTAGCTCTGCGTCGCTGCGAAGACGCCCGAGGCTTCATTCGAGAACAGGGCGCTGGCGGTCGTGTCGGCGGTGAACTGGCCGTCGACGCTGCTGATCGAGACTGGTGCCGCGAGCGGCCCGAGCTCATTGACTGCGGCGCCCTGATCATCGAAGCCGGTCGCGTCGTCGGTGAGATCCACCACGCTGAGACCGATCTGCGAGCTCGCCTCTACGCTGGATCGGACCGGGTTCAGTTGGGCCGAAGCGATCGGGGCAAGCCCGATCAGGCACGTGCCAACAACGAGCGGGGCATGCTTCATATGGCTCGATTCCTTCCAGAGACAGCCCGCGTTCGCGAGGTGTTCAGAGACGGGTGAACACGTTCTGAGTCTACGGCGTCGGTGCTGGCCGCCCAATCGCGATTTGCCCGTTGGCGTTGCGGGATCTGTCGTCCGGGCCGAGCCACGATGGGCGAGAAGCCGGGCCCCTGTTCCCGGCCACTCTTTCCACGGATCCGATGGACGCCGGACCCGGGACTAGAATCCGCCTCGCCGCGGACCCGCGGCTGACCATCCACCGAACCGCCAGAGGTACCCCGTGATGTCCGAGACGGCCGACAAGATCAGCTCCAGCACCGTGACCGAGAACGGCCCCACCGGCCGCACGCTCACGATCGAGATCCCCGCCGACGTGGTTGACGAGCGGATCAACGATGCGTTCGGAGCGCTCCGTAGCGAGGCCGCTCTGCCCGGGTTCCGCAAGGGTCACGCGCCACGCCAGCTTCTCGAGAAGCGGTTCGGCGAGAACGTGCGGGACGAGACCAAGGGCCAGCTCGTCTCCTCGGCGTACAGCGAGGCGGTCGAAGAGCACGGACTCAAAGTTGTCGGCAACCCGATCGCCAACCAGATCGAGGACCTGACACTTGAGCCGGGCAAGCCTGTCACCCTGACGATCGAGGTCGAGATCGTCCCCGAGTTCGAGCTGCCCGAGCTGACCGGCATCGAGGTCAAACGGCCCACGCTCGAGGTCACCGATGAGATGGTGCAGCAGGAGGTCGAGAAGTACTGCCTCGCCGAGGGCGACCTTGAGGAGCGCGAGGTCGCCGAGCCGGGCGATTACCTTACCGGCAAGGGCGTGATGACCGCCGGCGACGAAACGGTGCACGACATCGACGGCGCGGTCGTCCAGCTTCCTAGCGGCAAGGACGAGGGCATGATCCTCGGCGTGCTGGTCAACGATCTTGCCAAGCAGCTCGGTTCGCCCAAGGCCGGTGACGAGCTCACCGTGACCGCGACCGGTCCGGAGAACCACGAGACCGAAGCGGTCCGCAACGCCGAGCTCACGATCACGTTCCGCGTCGATGCGGTCTCGCGGATCATCCCCGTGGAGCCGTCGGCGATCGCCGAGCGGAGCGGGCGGGAGAACGAGGCTGCCCTGCGGCAGGCGGTTCGTGACCAGCTCGAGCAGCGGATCGGGGCGGATCAGGCGGGCCTGGTCCGCCAGCAGATCGCCGCCCACCTGCTCAAGTCGGTCGATTTCGAGCTGCCCAAGCGGCTGAGCGCTCAGCAGGCCCAGAGCGTGTTCGAGCGCCGGCGGCTGGAGCTGATGCACCGCGGCGTCGAGCCGCAGGAGATCGAGGAAAACATCGCCCAGCTCCGCTCGGCGAGTGCCAGCGTCGCGCTCCGCGAGTTGAAGCTGCTGTTCATCCTGTCCAAGGTCGCGGAGATCAAGGATGTCAGCGTGAGCGAGGCCGAGATCAACGGCGCGATCGTGGCGATGGCCCGCCGCCGCGGCGAGCGGCCCGAGGCGCTCCGCCAGCAGCTCATCCAAAATCGGCAGGTCAACGCCATTTACCAGCAGCTCATGGAGCACAAAGCGCTCGACGCGATCGCGGCCGACGCCAAGGTCGAAGACCTGTCATCCGACGAGTGGAACGAATACGCCAAGTCGCTTTCGGACGACGGGTCGGCCTGAGAGAAGACCTGAGAAGCCAAGCCCCGTCACACGGGCCGCTACACGGGCCGCTGCGGGCCGGACAACACTCGGTCAGGCCCGATGACCCGCGGCTGTGTCGCTCGCTGTGTCGGGTTCTTGGTTCGGAGCCTGAGCGAGCTCCGCGGGCGGGTTGAGGCCGGCGGGAGAGGCGATTGTGCCGCAGGACGGGCAGACCACGCCGTACTGGCCCACGGGCTGGTTGTCGAGCACGGTCCCGCAACCGATGCACACAGGCTGCGTCAGCCGCGACGCCACGGTGTTGACAACGACCGCCGCGATCGCGACGGCCCCCGCGACCACCGGCCAGACCGGTGCCGAGACCATGCTGACCACGCCGACCGCCGCCAGCGAAAGCCCGACAAGCACGGCAAATGCACGCAGCCTGAGCTTATACAGGAACGCGATGTGCTCTTGAAGCGTCAGTTTCTTCGATGCCATCCATCCGCGGATCACGGTGACCTCCAGACCACAGTCAGCCGGCATTGCTCGCCGAAGCCCTAGGGTAGCCCGAATCGGGTTCGAGGGCCGCGTGTGGGCGGTTCCTTGGGGTGCCGATGCCGGACAGGATATCGGCGATGCGCGTGCTGCTGGTCAGCCCTTCTTCGGTCGACGCCGGTCCCGCGGGTTCGGGGGGGGTGGCCGGGTACGCGGGCGATCTCGCAGCGGCTCTGGCCGAACTCGGGCACACGGTTGCTGTGGTTTCGTCCGGCCACCGCTACCGGCCGGGCGTGGTTGGGCGATCGCCCGGGCGGTGCCTCGCTTTCTCGCTGCCGGCGATCGGCGGTATCCGGCGGTACGAGATCCTGAACTCGCCCGTGCTCTCGCCGGCGATCTGGCAATTCGGTGCGCCGAAAGACGAAGCCAGCAATCGCCGCATCGAGCGGGCGTTCGCCGATGTTCTCGCCCGGTTCCGGCCTGACGCGGTCCATATCCACGGTTTCGAGGGCTTCACCGCCGGCATCGTGCAATGCACCAAGCGTTTTGGTGCGGTGTGCTTTGTTAGCGTGCACAACTACCACGCGTTCTGCCCGCAGGTGTACCTGATGCGGGGCCGGCGCGAGCCGTGTCACGATTACGACGGCGGCCGGGCCTGCGAAACCTGCGAAGCGTGCATCGACATCCCCGCCGAACGGGCCCGCCGCGCATCGCCCGCGGAGCGACCGCCGCCGGCGATCGATCCCCCACCGCTGCCGCCGATCCAGCGATTCGACGAGCAAGGGCGTCCGACCGCGGCAACGCGGGCGCTGTGGTCATACGACCATCCGCACTGGCAGCCGCTGGACGAGGACCGGCTCGATCCGGCCGCGGCCGGACGTGTCGCCGGGCGATACGGACAACGCCGCGCGGCGTTCGTTGATGCGCTCAACCGAGCTGACGGCGTGCTCGCTGTCTCAAGCCGTGTCGCAACGATCACGGCAGCGATGGGCGTCGATCCGGCTCGGTTGCGGGTCATGCCGATCGGGTCGTGGGCGGCCGGGGCCGATCGGCCGATCTCGCCGCCGGGCGACGACTCGGTGCTCCGCTTGGTTTTCGTGGGCTTCAACAACTACTACAAAGGCCTGCCGATGCTCGTTGATGCCTTGGGCCTGCTGAGCCCGAGCTTCCAGCGCCGGGTGCACCTCGCCGCCTTCGGCCGGGGCTGCCTGTCGATCCGGGAGCGTGCCGAGGCGCTCCGGCCGGGGCTGGCGGGGCTCGAACTCGCCGACACCTACCGCAGAGAGACGCTGCCCGAGCTGTTTGATGGGCGGCACGCGGGAGTTGTGCCGTCGGTCTGGTCCGACAACGGCCCGCAGACAGCGATCGAGATGCGGGCGTTGGGCCTGCCCGTTCTCGGTGCCCGGGCGGGCGGCATCCCCGAGATTATCGGCGATGGACGGGAGGGGCTGCTCTTCCGAGCGAACGACCGGTGCGACCTGGCTTGCACGATCGCGAAAGTGATCGACCGGCCCGAAACGCTGACCGACCTGCGGGCGTTGTGCAGGCCCTGGCGAGCAATGTCGGGACACGCGCAAGATCTATGCGGCCTGTACGATGCCGCGCTATCCTGAGACCAAGCCCAGCGCCGCAGGACCCGAGAGCATCCGGCCGAGCTTGCGTGTGGCAGCGAGAGCCTCGGCCGCTGGCGGTGCCACGAACCATCCCCGCTGTGATCACCGCCTTGGACGGAGCCGGCGTGTCAGAACCCGCGACGCAGACCGAACCGCAGAGCACGAGGTCCGCCGAGCCGCCGCGAGCGGCCGGGGCTTCGGTCGCTTCGGCTACGGTCGTCGCTGTTATCGTGACCTGGAACCGCCGGGAGGACGTCCTGCGGGTGCTCTCCACGATCGCGGTGCAGGCGCGATCCGCCGGCGACCTGCATGTCATCGTCGTCGAAAACGCCTCGACCGATGGGACCGCCGAGGCGATCAGACAAATCCATCGCCCCGAGCGGGTTCTGAAAAATACTGCGGAGAACGGGATCGGCCTGACGGCGAAGCCAGAGCCAGAAGGCGACGCTCCCAGGGCGAACACGGCCGGGCTCGCGAGCCTGACGCTGATCGAGAACGATACAAACCTCGGCGGCTGCGGCGGTTTCAATACCGGCTTCGCCGCGGTCGAGCACCTGTGGGGCAAGCCGGGGACACCAGAGGGGCCCGATTTCGTCTGGTTGCTCGACGACGACATCGACCTGCCGCCGGACGCGCTGCACCGGCTCCGTGCTGCCGCTGCGACCGACCCGGATATCGCGCTCGTCGGCTCGCGGACGGTGGACCTGACCGACCGGCAGACCACAATCGAATCGACGATCTACTTCGACCCCGGGCGCGGGATGATGACGCCCTCGCCGCCGCCCGGTCACCCGCTCGAAGCCGAGCACGCCCGGTGGACGAGCGACCCGCGCACGCTGTGCGACGTGGACGTGGTCAGCGCGTGCAGCATGCTCGTGCGGTGGTCGTCGATCGCCGGCGTTGGGTACTGGGACGATCGGTTCTTTATCTATTGCGACGACGCGGACTGGTGCCTGCGGGTCAAGCGTGCCGGGGGGCGGGTGGTGTGTGCGCCCGACGCGGTGGTGTATCACACGCCTTGGACGCACAAGCTCACACCGACGCGTGGGTACTACCTGCACCGGAACCTGCTCTGGATGATCCGCCGGCACCTCAGCGGCTGGGCGCTCCGGCGTGCAACGCTCCGGTGGGTCGGTCGGCTGCTGCGGCAGGCCCGCTCGGCCGCGCAGAACCGACGCCTGACCGAGGGCCGCATCGCGCTCCGCACGCTCAACGACGCGATCGACGGACGCGGCGGAAAGCTCGACCACCCGACCGATGCCGTCGGCTTGTTCGACGCGATCGCCGAGCTTGCGTTGGGCCGGCCCGCCGATCTGGTCGTGCTGATCAGCGACCGAAACGCGTACCTCGCGGCCGAGACGCTCCGGGCCCGGGTGACCAACGGGCTGATCGAGGCGGGCCGTGCATCGCGGCTGCCGCGGTGGCGGTACGTCGCCTCGACCGCGATGCCCGCGATCGATCACGGCGGAGACTCGCCGACCCGCGGCCCGGGACGCGTTGAGTGGGTCCGGTTCGAGCCCACCCGGATCGCCAAGCTCTTCGCGCAGTGGCGCTTCGCCCGGCGGCGGCCCGATGCGGTCATCGTCCTCGACGGGTACGCGGAGTTCCCGCTGCTCGCCGGCGCGACGACGCTGCATATCGCCGACGCGGACCCGGCGCTCTGCAGCCGCGAGGCCGGCGGCCCTCGGGCTTTGGCTCGGTTTGCCGCGGCGTGGATCGCGACCGCGGCTCGGTCTGTGTGGTACGGGGTTTCGGTGCGGCGTTCGCCGCCGTCGCCGGAGCGATGACCACACCCGACACATCTATCTCAGGATGGCCCGCCACCGATCGCCCGTTGAACATCGCGGTGCTCGGCTGGGCTCGGCTCGCGCTGCAGGCGGCCGAGGGCACGGGCTACAACCTCAACGCCTCCGAGCAGGCTGCCGGGCTCGCGATGATGGGTCACCGCGTCGTCTATCTCTCGAGCGGCATGGCCTACTCGGCCCGGCCGGGCATGCGGCTGCGCTTCCGCGAACGCTGGCGCGGCATTGACTGCCACGAGATCGTCAACAGCCCGAACCTCGCGCCGTCGGCCGCCAACATCCGCAACATCGCCCGCGAGACCAGCGCGCCCGAACAGTCGGCACGCGTTGTCCGCTTCCTGGATGAGCACGGCATCGATCTGGTGCACATCCACTCGCTCGAGGGCTTCGGCATCGATCTCGTCGCGGCGATGAAACGCTCCGGCCGGGCGGTCGTGATCACGCCGCACAACTATTGGTATGCCTGCCCGCAGGTCGACCTGCTGCACAACGAGCATGAGCTCTGCCGCGACTACGAGGGCGGCGCGCGCTGCGTGGGCTGCATGGACTCTCGGCCGGCTTCACGGGAGAAAGTCAAGCGAGTGCTGGTTGGTCTCGGCGAGCGGTCGGTGGGCCCACGCCAGACCGAGCTGGTTGTCACGAAGCTGAAACGGATCCGGCGGGGCAGCGACACGGGCGAAGGCCCCGCACGAGACCGCCGCAACCTGCTCCCCGACGCCGCCGTCGCCGCCGGCCACCGGGTCGCGGCCGATGACGACGGCCTGCTCCGGCATCGGTTCTTTGACGGCGAGCCGGGGTCACCAAAGAGCACGATGCCGCTCGAGCTCGACGAGAACGAGCGGTTCACGTCGAGCGGCGACGTTCACCTGCGTGTCGTCAACGACTACGGACAACGCCGGATCGCCGGCATCGAAGCGATGAAGGCCGCCGATCTGATGACGCCGCCGAGCGAGTTCAACCGCGACTTGCACGCATCGATGGGCGTGCCGCGCGACAAGATCCGCGTCGTCCGCTACGGCCAGCCGCACTTCGACCAGATCAACCGCAAGGCCCGCAGGAGCCCCTTCTACACCAAGCGCCCGTGGGACCCGGCCTCTGCGACCCGGCCTCTGCGCTTCGGCTTCTTCGGCACCGTCCGGCCCAACAAGGGCCTTGAGGTCCTCGCCCAAGCCATCCCGCAGCTGGATCGGGACATCAGGCAGCGATGCCAGTTCGTGATCCGGGCCGCCGGCAAGGACTGGGCCTTCCGCAAGCGGCTTGCGGCTTACCCCGAGGTCAACTTCCTCGGCGGGTACGACATCCTGCAACTGATCAACGCGGGCGGCGAGTACGACATCGGCCTGCTGCCGCACATCTGGTTCGACAACTCGCCGCTGGTGATGTGGGAGCACCTGCACGCGGGCAAGATGATCATCGCTTCAAGACTCGGGGGCGCTGCGGACACGATCCGCTCGCTCGATGATGGCGAGTCCGGCAACGGCCTCTTCTTTGCCGGCGGAAAACCGGACGAATTGGCCCGTCAGATCACCCGCATTGTGACAGGCGAGATCGCGGTGCCATCAGCGAGCGAGATTCATGACGCCAGCGAGTTGCAGACGTATCCGGGGCATGTCTGCGAGGTCGATTCGATCTATGCCGAACTGTTCGATTCCTGACGATCCGCGCTAAAACAGCTCGTCGCCAGGCAGACTGGTTGCCTGCTTGATCCAGCTCTTCCAGAGCTTCGCATCGATTGCCTCGCCCTCGGCGATGTGGGCGTAGCGGACACGATCGTGCTTCGACTCGTGGGGCGGGAGCGGATCGAGTTCTGCACCGTTTAGGAACGTGACCTTGATGTACTTCGTGAAGCAGTGGATGCTCAAGAACCAGCCGCTACCCTCGACGCCATAGAACGGCGAGTTCCACCGGACCGCCTTGCGTACGCCGGGCACCGTCGCCGCGACCAAGTCATCGAGTTGTCGCCCGACAGCCGCCTTCCATCCCGGCATGGCCTCGATGTAGGCCTGGACCGGCCCATCGCCGTCGCCTTTGGCGATCTGCGGGTTGCCGCCAGAGAGCAGCTTGACTGCGGGCTTCTTAGCCATGGTTGCATCAGTCGTCGTTCCACTTCATGACGTCCGGCCCGGTGTAGTTCGAGACCGGCCGGATCAGCCGGTTGTTGGCGTGCTGCTCCATCACGTGGGCCGCCCAGCCGGTCACGCGGCTTGCCACGAAGATCGGCGTGTACTGCGGCACCGGGATGCCCAGCGTGTAGTACGTCATGCCGCAGGGGTAGTCGACGTTCGGGTAAATGTTCTTCTCGTCGAGCATGATCCGCTGGGCTTCCTCGGCGATCTCGAAGAGCTTGACGAACTCGCCCCCCCGCTGCTCGGCGACTTTTCGGCCGAGCGCATGCAGGATCGGGGCCCGGTGGTCGCCGTTCTTGTAGACGCGGTGGCCGAAGCCCATGAGCTTCTTCTTGGTCGCAAACGCGTCGTGCATCCAGTCGCTCACCGTGCCGCCCTTTGCGACGTGGTCCTGGATCTCGCCGAGCATGACCATGGCGGCCTCGTTGGCGCCGCCGTGCAGCGGGCCCTTGAGGGCGGCGATCGCGCCGGTGAGCGCGCCGTGCATGTCGCTGAGCGTGGCGGCGATGACGCGCGATGTGAACGTGCTCGCGTTGTAGTCGTGCTCGGCGTAGAGGATCAGGCTGACGTCGATGACCTTCTCAGCCTCGGCGGTCGGCCGCTCGCCGGTCATCATGTAGAGCAGGTTGGCCGCGTGGGAGAGGTTCGCGTCGCCGCCGGTGTCGACGCCGATCATGTCGCGGCCGTCGATCACGTTCTGCATGTGGCCGATGATCGTCGGGATCTTGGCGGTGATCCGCTTGGCCTTGGCCAGGTTCGCCTCGGGCGAGTTGTCCTGCGCATCGCGGTCGGTGTTGCCGACGATCGAGAGGACGGTTCGCAGCACATCCATCGGCACGGCGGTGCCCTGCTGGAGCAGCGGGCCGCAGGCCTTAATCGTCTCGATCGCCTGCGGCGGGAGGGCACGATTCGCAATCAGTTCGTCCTTGAAAAACCGGATCTGGTCGGCGTCGGGCTTGTGCCCCTCGAGCAGCAGGTAGGCGACCTCTTCGAAGGTCGCGTTCTCGGCCAGATCGCTGATCTCGTAGCCGCGGTAGATCAGGTCGCCCTGGGCAACGGAGCAGATGGCGGTATTGCCGGCGACGATGCCTTCAAGGCCCGCGGGTTTGGCCGTTGCCATGGTTGGAACTCCTCTGGAGAATGAGCTTTGGATCATTACCGGGAGACTGTATACAGGCTAACCAGCAGGGAAGCGGTAGCCGTTGCCGGTCGGCTGGTAGCCGAGCAGGTCGTAGAGGTCGTCGCGGGTCTGCATGCGGTCTTCCCAGGCCGCGGCGGTGCCGGTCTTGTGAAGTTCGCTCAGGAACCCGGATACGGCATGCATCGCGATGCGGAGCGTCGAGACGGGGAAGATGACGACGTCATAGCCAAGCTCGCCGAACCGAGCGAGCGGGATATGCGGTGTCTTGCCGAACTCGGTCATGTTGGCGAGCATCAGCGGCGGCTTGCTGAGTCCTCTCATCGCCTCTGCAAACTGTGCAAATTCGTCTTCCGAGTGCAAGCCCTCGGGGAAGATCATGCCAGCGCCGGCATCGACGTAGGCCACCGCCCGATCGATGGCGGCATCGAGGCCGTCGACCGCCCTCGCATCGGTCCGCGCGCAGACGATGAACGACCCGCCGGAACAGTCCTCGGCAGCCTTGGCTGCCCAGCGGATCTTCTCGACGCAGTGGTCAACCGGGATCAGCGTCTTGCCGCCGACATGGCCGCAGCGCTTCGGGAAGACCTGGTCTTCGATGTGGCAGGCCGCGGCCCCGGCGTGGTTGTACTCGATGACCGTTCTGCGGACCATCTCCTCTTCGCCGAAGCCCGTGTCGGCGTCGGCGATCACGGGCAGGCCGGAGTGGGTCGCGACCTCACGGACCCGCTCGGCGAAGCGGTCGAGCGTCAGCACGCCGATGTCGGGCACGCCGCTCGACGCCGAGAGCGCCCCGCCGGAGAGATAGCACGCGCCGAAGCCGACCCGGGCGACCTCGCGGGCGACCAGCCCGTTGAACGCGCCGGGGGCCGAGACGGGGCCCGACTTGCTGAGCTCGCGGAGACGATCGCCAGGGTGCGGTGTGCTCATGCCTCAGGGTAGCGCCGCCCGGTATGCTGAAGGCATGACACACACACTCGCCGCCGCGTTGCTCGGGGCATGCGTGCTGACGCAGCCCGAGCCCGACATCGACCGCCTCACGAGCACGATCTCGCCCGATCGGCTGCTCGCCGACGCCAAAACGCTGGCCGACTTCGGCACGCGGCACACGCTGAGCGAGACGGACTCGGACGAGCGCGGCATCGGCGCGGCCCGACGATGGCTGAAGTCAGAATTCGAGCGGATCGCGGCCGAGAGCGGGCGGGAAGACATCACCGTCGGGTTCGACACGCACCGCGTCGAAGCCGACGGCCGGCGGATCACGCACGATGTAGACATCGTGAATGTGGTCTGCACCATACCCGGGTCGATGCCGGAGGCCGCGAACAGGCTGTACTACGTCATCGCCCACTACGACTCGCGCGGGTCGGATGTGAACGACGCCGAGGTCGACGCGCCGGGCGCCAACGACGACGCCTCGGGCGTGGCGGCGTGCCTCGAGCTTGCCCGGCTGCTGGCCGGTGCGAATCTGGACGCGACTGTCGTGCTCATGCCCGTAGCGGGCGAGGAGCAGGGCCTGTTTGGTGCTCGCAAGCACGCCGCGGCGGCGATCAAGCAGGGCCGCGATATCCGGGCCGTGCTCAGCAACGACGTGATCGGCGACCCGTCTGGACCGGGCGGGCGGATGGCGGCCGACGAGGTCCGGGTCTTCAGCGAGGGGCTGCCGCTGCCGCTGAGCGCGAGCCCGGACCGCGCGGGCCGGGCGCTCCGCACGCTCCGCTCCCTCGGCGGCGAATCGGACGCCCCGTCGCGCCAGATCGCCCGGTTCATGGCCGAGGTCGCCGAGTCGCACGCCCTGCCCGTTCGGCCTCGCGTGATCTTCCGGCCCGACCGGTTCCTCCGCGGCGGCGACCACACCGCGTTCAACGAGGTCGGCTACCCAGCCGTGCGGCTGACCGAGGTGTACGAGGACTACGACCGGCAGCACCAGGACGTGCGGAACGAGAGCGGCCGGCAGTTCGGCGACCTGATCGAGTACATCGATGCCGACTACCTCGCGGGCGTCACGCTGCTCAACGCCGCGACGCTCACGCACCTGGCCAACGCGCCGGGGGCCCCTCGCGACGCCCGCATCATCGTTGCCGAGCTTACGAACGACACAACGCTGCGGTGGGACGCCTCGCCGGAGCCCGATGTCGCGGGCTACGAGATCGTTTGGCGCGCGACGACCAGCCCGACGTGGGACCACAGCCAAGACATGGGCAACGTCACCGAGGGGACCGTCGACCTGAGCAAGGACAACTGGTTCTTCGGCGTGCGGGCCTACGACCGCGACGGCTACCGGAGCCCCGTGGCGTTCCCGGCCGCGGCGCGCGAGTAGCGATCAGTCGCCGCGGTACCTGTCGCGAGCCCGGCGTTTGGCGGCCAGCAGCCCGCTCGCGCCGTCGTCCGGATCGTCCTTCTCGGGATCGTTCGGCTCGTACGGCTCGTCTGGCACAATCACGGGTGGCCGGGCGGGAGGATCCGTTGCCGACGGGGTGGTATCGGCTCGCTGCGGCTGGGCGTTGTCAACGCGCTGCCGCCGACGCCGCTGGCGGGCCTCCATCGCGACACGGTCGGCATCGGTCTCGCTGAGCGCCACGCTCGGGTCGACGGCGCGTTCTCGCTTGCGGATCCGCGTCGCGACCGAGACCGGCTGCTCCACGCCCTGAGCGTCGCGCGGCGCTCGCTCGAAGAACCGATCCCACGAGATCCGCCGGGCCGCGATATCCAGAACCGCCAGCAGCAGTGTCACGGCGAGCAGCCACGGCCGCAGCGGGGTCTCGGCCCGCTTGGGCTCGATGTCGCGGCGATCGAACAGCGACGCCGCGGTCTCGCGGTCGAGCGAGACCCGCTCGCCGCCGCCCGCCTCGGCGACCGCTTCGAGCAAGCGTTCGTCGGGCGTCAGCCGCCGGTACTCGACAGAGTCGCCGCGTGTCGCGCCGCCGATCACAGGCGCCAGGGCCGCATCGCCGTCGCCCGCCCGGACGATCGCGACATACGAGCCGGTCTCGCGCGCGGGGACCGCGGCCTCGTACGCACCGGGACCGACCTGATCGAGGCGGACCCTCCGCGACTCGCCGCTCGGCGAGAACACGGTCGCCTCGGCGCTCAGCCCGTTGATCGACTGGCCTTCGGCATCGACCGCGGCGACGCGGATCTCGAACCGGCCGTCGGCGATCGAGGTGTCCAGCTCGAGGTTCGGGTTGCCCGGGGGGCGGCTCATCTGGCGCGCGAAGCCGGACCAGAACCGAGCGAAGTCGGCCCAGCCGACCCAGGCCGGGGCCCACGCCGCGGCGTCCGCGGTGTACGCGCCGACCCTGCCGAGCTCTGCGTTCCAGTGGGCCAGCACCGGGTCACCCTCGTCGGTCGCGAGCGGCGCGAGTGCGGTCGGGTCCTCGCGGAACCGGGTGAGCACCAGGCCGCGGAGCCCGGGCCACCCTGAGTACGGCGCGGTCACACCAGAGACGCCCGCCGACCCGAGCGAGACCGTCTCGAAATCGCCTTCCTTGATCAGCGGGTCGCGGATCGTGCGGACCGCCCGGACGAAGACCCTCGGCAGCACGCTCGGGTTGGTTACCGCGTAATGGATACCGCCGCCGGTCTCGGCGACGAGGAACATGGTTTCCGTGTCGGCGTTGTCGCCGACCGAGATCGTCGAGACGTTGATGCCCTCGTCCGCCATGGTCTGCGCGAACTCGGGCAGCGCATCGGCGCTCCGGCTTCGGCCGTCCGACAGCACGATGACATGCTTCACCGCGGCCTCGACAGGCCGCAGCGCCTCGGCGGCGAGCTGCAGCGCGGGAAGGACATTCGTCCCGCCGTTGGACGAGATGCCGCGGATCGCCTCGGCGGTCTGCTCGACGTTCTCGTTCTCGGCCAAGGGCACGACCCAGTCGGCCTCGTTGCTGAAGGCGACCACGCCGACGAGGTCTGTCGGCCCGAGCGTCGCCGCAGCGCCGGCGGCCGCCTCATTCGCGATCGCCTGCTGGGAGCGGAACGTGCCGCCGACGGTCGAGCCCATGGACCCCGAACGGTCCAGCACGAACACGAGCGCGGTCCGCCGCTCGACCAACCGCTCCGAGAGGTCCAGGTGCAGAGGCAGCAGCGGCTCGATCGGCGTGCCCGCCCAGCCGCCCGCGCCGAAGCTCGACCGGCCGCCGACCATGATCAGCCCGCAGCCGACCCGCGTGACGTGGGCCGCGAGCGCCGCCTGTGACTCGGCCGCGACCGCGTCGGCCGGCACGTTGTTGAGCACCACCAGGTCGTAGTCCTGCATCGAGAGCAGGTCGGTCGGCAGCGATTCGGGCGAGACGACCTCGATGCGGTCTGACGCCGTTTGCATCGCCCGGGCGAGGTTCGCCGCGGCGGGTGTCGGCTCGCCGTTCTCGTACTGATCAACGATGACGATCGAGCCCGCGCCGGAGGTCAGTGTGAACGCCTCGGCGGCGTTGTTGTCGAGCTGCGCATCGCCGGTGAACGCGGACGCGACCGATCCCGAGGCGTCCGGCTCGTATTCGACCACAAACCGGTTCATGCGACGACTGCCGAGCAATGCTTCGGCGAGCACGACCTGCCGGCCCGGCGAGAGGCTCACCGGCAGCGGCGCCCCGTCGTTGTCCGGGCTGATGTCGATCTCGACACCGTTCTGGAACAGCCGCAGCCGACCGTTGCCGCCCTGCGTCGACGCGATCTCGATCCGGACGGGAACCCGTGTCCCCGGCGCGGCCCGGCCCGGGACCGTGACCGATTCGACCACGGTCTCGCCCGCGACCGAGTAGGGCACCGCCGCCGTATCGATCCGCACGCCGTCGCCGGACCCGCTGCCCGCCCCGCCGGCGAGCCGCAACGCAGCGCCGAGCGCATCGCCCGAGGTCGCGTTGCCGTCGGAGATCAGCACGATCCGCCCCGCGGCGTCGGAAGGAACCAGGGCCGCGGCCAGGTCGAGCGCACGGCCGATGTCCGTTCCATCCGGCAGCGGCCGTTCGAACGAACGGCCCTCGATCGACCCCGTCGTCGGCGTCGCGACCGCGACCGCACGGCCGCCGAACGTCACGACACCCAGCAGATCGTCCGGGCCGCGGTTCTCGTCGGCGATGCGCAGAAAACTCTCTAGCGCCGACCGGAACGGTTCCCGCGATCCCGGCTCGACCTCGACCGGGCCCGCGAATCGATCCACCGACTCCGAGGCGTCGATCACCACGACCACAGCGAGCCGGTTCGTCTCGCGAACCGTGCTCGCGTCGGCAAGAACCAGTGCGATCGCGGCGAGCAGAAGGAACCGGCAGACCAACGCGACCGCACGACGCGCGCCACGGATCGGCGAACGCCGCCCGAGCACGACGGCCGCGAGCGGCACCAGCAGCAGCACAACGGCGAGCCACAGTGGATCGGTCAGCCCCACCGCTACTCCGCGTCCTGCGCATCACGCGGCTCGGACGAACCATCGGTCGAATCGCGGGCCGCGAACCGCTCGCTGTAGCGACGAAAGACCGAGCGGACCAGGTCGTGGTACCGCCGAGGCACAGCCTGCTGCTCGATCGCTCGCTCGGCGCGCTCCTGCGCTCGCTCTAAGCCCCGGCCGCCGACGGGCGGGCGAGACGCGGCTTGCCCCGCGGAGGAGGCATCCCCCGGCTCCGCGTCCCGGAACCACTCCGTGATTGTTTGCTCGCTTTCGATCCGGTCCTGGTCGCGCGAGCGGGCATCGACCAGATCGAGGTCGCTGTCCCACGGATCCGCGGGCGGCTGGAGGTCCGACGGCTGCTGCCGCGGTTGCTCCGGCGGGCCTCCCGGCTGAGGCTGCTGGTCGTTCCCGTCGCCCGGGCTGCCGATGATCCGGTCCGCCGCATCTCGAAGATCGCGGGCAGCCTCACGCTGGCGGCGACCCTGCCGCTGTGATTCACTGAGCCGATCGAGCGCGTCGCCCTGGCCGCCCGACGAGCCCGGCTGCTCGCCAGGCTGCTCGCCCGGTTGTTCGCCCGGTTGTTCGCCCGGTTGCTCGCCCGGTTGCTCGCCCGGTTGCTCGCCCGGTTGCTCGCCCGGCTGCTCGCCAGGCTGTTCACCCGGTTGCTCGCCCGGCTGCTCGCCCGGCTGCTCGCCCGGTTGTTCACCGGGTTGTTCGCGGGGTTGTCCGCCCGGCTGTTCACCGGGTTGCTCGCCCGGTTGTTCGCCCGGTTGTTCGCCGGGTTGCTCATCCGGCTGCTCGGCGGGTTGCTCACCCGGTTGCTCGCCCGGTTGCTCGCCGGGTTGCTCGCCCGGCTGCTCACCCGGTTGCTCGCCCGGCTGCTCACCCGGCTGCTCACCCGATTGCTCGCCAAGTTGCTCGCCGGGTTGTTCGCCGGGTTGTTCGCCGGGTTGCTCATCCGGCTGCTCGGCGGGTTGCTCCCCTGTTGGCTCGGCTGGCCTATCGCTGGGGTCTTGCTCGGGCTGATTGTCTTGCGGAGGATCCGCGGGCGGTTGTTCGCTCCGGTCGCGGATCGCCTCGGCAAGGTCGCGCAGGTCTTGTGCGGCCTGATCATCTTCAGCAGACGGCTCAGGCCGGGCACCGGTATCCGGCGGTTCGATCTCGGGCGTGTCGGGCGGTAGCGCTTCGGTCGAAGGCGTCTCGACCGCGTCGGCGGCTCGATCAAGCTCCTCGGCGAGCCGCTGCAGCTCCTCGCGGCCCTCCTGCGTCGAAGTCGCCTCTTCGATCGCGTCACGGGCGCGGTCGATGTCACCGCCGGCCAGCGCGTCGGCGACCTCTGCCGCCTCTTCAAACGAGGACGTGTCCAGCGACTCCAGACGCTCCGAGAGCGATTGCCGGCGTCGATCGTCCGCCTCCGCCTCACGCTCGGCAGCCTCGGCGAGCTCGTCGAGTTCGCGGGCGGCGGACGCGGTCAGTTCATCCGGATCGGCATCGCCCTGCGCCAGCTCCGCTTCGAGCTGAGAGAGCGCCTCGCGGGCTCTGTCGACCTCAGGCGGACGCGGGGTTTCCGGTTCGTTGCCGTCTTCGCCGAGCAGCTCTTGGGCCGATTCGGTCGCCGCGCGTGCCTGTTCGTAGGACTCGGCCTCAAAGGCGGGCCGCCACGGCTCTTCGGCTCGTTCCGGGGTCCACGGCGGGACCCACCACGCGGCTGCCGCCGCGGCAGGAAGCGCCGCGAGCCAG
>JBCDEF010000033.1:0-18561 GCA_039179915.1 Planctomycetota bacterium
CAGCTGATGGGCCTGCTGCCGATGGATATGTCCGACGCCGCGTACCGGCCGACGATCACGCCGCCGGCTATGCCCGAGCCGGACCCGGGCAAGGCCGCCGTCCGCCGCTCGACCGAACGCAAGATCGGCGAGCGGCTGCTGGCCGACACCGCGGCCCAGCGGGGCCAGACGCTCGAGCGGTACACGGCGGACCTCAAGAAAGACATCGAGCTGCACCGCGAGCTCGGCCTGCCCCACCCGCTGGAACAGACACAAGTCGGCGCCGGCGGTGGTGGCGGCGGCGATCTGGACGGCAACCGGCCCGGCGAGCGGGCCGGGGGCGAAGACGCCGGGGGCATGACCGACGAATCCGCGCGGACCGATGGCGACACCGACGGCGCGGCCGAAGCGACGGAGACCGTCTGATGGCGATTGAAGCGGATTCGCAGATGGTTCAGCAAAGCCATCCGCTGGACCGGTACGCGCCGTCGGTCCGTCTGCTCGGGCCGATCGCGCTCGTGCCCGTGCTGCGGATCGTGCAGCACGTCGACGAGATGGACTACTGGGACCCGGCCGGGTACAGCCAGGTCGATGAGCTGGCCGCGGCGCTGACCGCCTGCGAGCTCGACGATCGGTGCGAGGCGGTGCTGCTGACGATCAACAGCCCGGGCGGTGAGACGGCCCGATACCAACACGTGATCGACGCCATGGCGTCGCTGGCCGCTGTCAAGCCGACGCTGGCCTACGCCCGCGGGTGCATGTGCAGCGCGGCGTACTGGGTCGGGTGTGTGGCCCATGGGGTCTGGGCCGACTCGGACTACGCCGTCGTCGGCTCGATCGGGGCCGACTGGGCGTTCGCCGATCTTTCGGCCGGCATGGCCGCCGACGGCGTCCGCGTGCGGCACGTGACCGACACGCCCGGCAAGGTCGAGATGGCCGGCGACCAGCCGATCACCGACGACGCGGTCGCGCACATGCGGCGTGTGCTGGGCCCGATGGCCGAGGCGTTCCGCGGCACCGTGGCCGCCCGGCGTGGGCTGAGCGTTGCGGCCGACCAAGACGGCGGGTTCGCCGCGCCGTTCGACGGGCGCACCTACTCGGCGCGCGACGCGATCGGGCTCGGGCTGGTCGACGAAGTCGTGCCCGAGGCTGAGCTGCTGCCGCGGGCCGCGGCGCTCTTCGACGAGCTCGCGGCCGTCCTGAACCCCGAGACGATCCCGAACCCCGAAACACCGCAGACAGTTGACAAACCCGAGCCGGCGACGCCGGCGGCATAAGGACCCACACCATGAACGAGATCACCAAAGAGCTGACGACCAAGCCGTTCAGCCAGATGCGGAAGCTCTTCCGCGCCGGCGCCCCCGCGAACCCGACCACGGGCGCCCCGATGCGCCCCGGTCAGCACGACAGCATCCTGAACCGGGCCATGGCCGACGCCGCGTCCGGAGCGGCTGGCTCGGCGGGCATAGCGGTCAACACCGGCACCGCGTTCGCGCAGCCGAGCGCCGGCGCTTCGGCCGCGACCGCCGCGGCGATCGCCGAAGGCTCGGCAAGCGACGAGGACCGCATCGCCGCCCTTGAGGACAAGATGGCTTCGGTCGATGAGCTGTCGGCCAAGATGGACAAGGTCATCTCGGCGATGGGCATCGACGACGACGCGAAGGCGGAAGGTGACGAGACCGAGCCCGTAGCCGCGGCGGCTGCTGCGGCCGAGGCAGAGCCCGCCGCCAGCGCGACGAACCAGACGCCGGCCGAGCCGGTCAAGGCCGCGGCCGTGCCGCAGGCACAGGCTCCCGCGACGGCGGCATCCGCACCGACGGCCGCACCGGCCCCGGCCGCCGCCACGCTCGGCCAGCTCAAGGCCGCGCTGCCCGAAGCGGGCGCCGAATTCCGCGAGTTCGCCATCGAGCAGGGCATGACCGTCGAGACGGCCAAGGCCACGTTCGCCTACCAGCGGGCCCAGACCGCGCAAGCGTCGGGCGCCGCCGCCGCGGCCGCGACGCTGGGCAGCAACCGCCCGATCGCGGGCGCACGCGGCTCGGCCGCCGGGCAGGCCGGCGACCCCGAGTCGGCCTTCGAGGCCCGCGTCGGTCAGGCCGCGGCCAAGCTCATGAAAGCCGACCCGCTGCTGACCCAGGCCGCGGCGGTCCAGAAATCCACCGCCGAAGTCGCGCTCAGCGACCCGGCCGCGCTGATGGAAACCTTCAAGCACCGCGATTTGTCGCTGGCCCGCCAGCGCGCGGGCTTCAACCCCGACGGCACGCCGATCGCCGCGGGCTGATCTGAGTCGGGCCACGTCTCATCGATGGGGCGGGTCCGAGCCGCACGAACACGCACACACCCAAGGCCCACGGATTCGGATCCGTGGGCTTTCTTGATAGACCACCTCTCGCGCCCGGACGGGCGTGACTCGGACAAGGAACACTGCCATGCCAGAGCGCAACTTCCTCTCGCCCACGCACGACAGCGAGGACTTCGACCTCGCGCTGCCCGCCTCGGGCGAGCTCGAGCCCGGCCGGGCCGTCAAGCTCACCAGCGGCGCCCCCGAGTACTGCGACGCCGGCGACGTGCCGATCGGCTTCACCAGCATCCCGGTCAGCGCCACCGACCGCGATGTCAACCCCGAGAAGACCACGCCGGTCCGGCTGCGGTCGGCCTCGTCGCCGGTCACCATCGAGTGCCCGGACGCCGTGACCGTCGGTGCCACGATCTACACCGGTGCCAGCGGCCAGGGCGATACGACCGCGAGCAACGGCCGGATCGGCTACGCGCTGACAGCCAAGGCCGCCGGCGCCGGGCTGATCATGGTCGTGCTCGACGTGGCCGATCTGAGCTGATCCTGATCTGAGTCGCCGCCGTCCGGCGGCGAGACGAACGAACGCCCACACCCACGAACACCCCCGAAGCCCGCGGATCTCAATCCGTGGGCTTTCTCTTTGGAGACTGACCCATGCCAAAGGCACAAGGCACGCCCCGCGGCGAGCTGCTCGCGATCAACCAGCAGTACCCGCTCAACCACTTCGACCGGTGGATCGCGCCGCTGGTCTCGCCGGTCACCCCGGTCTCGCGCGACGAGTATCACTACGACGTCGTCCCCCGCAAGACGATGCTCCAGAACGTCCCCGGCGGCGGGATCAAGCGCGGCAACGGTCAGCCGGCCAAGCGGCTGAGCGGCGCGATGATCCGACAGGGCGGCACCTGCGAGCGCAGCACGATCGAGTGGCCGGTCGATGTCGAGCAGGAATCGACGCCCGAAGAGCAGCTCGCCGCCGAGCGGGCCGCGGCCGAGGTCGTCGCCCGCTCCATCAAGCTCGAAAACGAAATGGAGGTTGCGGGCAACCTGTTCAACCCGACCAACTACCCCGACGGCACCCGCGGCACGACCGTCGGCACCGCATGGACCGCCGCGGGCGGCACGCCGATCTCCGACATCAACGCCGTCCGCGACAACGGGCTCAACTCGACCGGCATCCCGCCCAACACGCTGATCATGGACGAGAAGACGTACCTCGGCCTGCGAAGCAACACGCAGTTCCTCGAGGCGTACGGCGACAACCACATGGGCCGCAACGCCGCGGGCGCGCTGCCGGGGATCTTCGATACCTCGGCGGTGGCCAGCGTCTTCCAGCTCGACCAGGTCCTTGTGCCGCACCTGACCATCGACACGACCGATCTGCCCACGGACATCACCGCCGGGCAGATCTGGACGGGCGGGTACGCGTTCCTCTGCTACGTCAACCCGACGCCCGACGTCTCGGCGACGACCGTGCACCGCACGTTCGTCAACACCAACAAGAGCGGGTTCATCTCGCTCGACGAGTACATGGAAGACGGCATCACGTCGCGGGTCATGCGGGCCCAGGCCAACCGCGACAACGACTTCGTCGACCGCGAGCTGGGCTTCCTGTTCCAGGGCGTCGCGGCGTAAGGCGGCCCGCGAACGCACACACCGCACCGGCCGCGTGGCGGGCGGAGTGCCCGCCGCAGGCACACCCCCGCCGCGCGTCGGTTTCTGAATCGCCACAACACCCACGGATCCGGATCTGTGGGCTTGGGAGATGATCGCATGAACAAGCCGTACAGCGGCAGGAGGCCCGGCCTTGCGGCCGTCGCGGCCACGTCGTGGAAGACCTCGCTCGGCGGCGTCCTCGCCGGCGTCGCCCTGCTGCTGCCCGAGCTCGCCGACGCGCTCGTGGCCGTCGGCGTGCTCGCCGGGCCCGTGGCCGGCGGCGACGGGGTCTTCGACATGAACACCGCCGTCGCCGCCGCCGGCATGATCTTCGGCTTCGCCGCCGCACGCGACGGCGACGCGTCCAGCCAGGACCACGGGGTCCGGCGATGACTGCGCACGCACTCAAAGCCCACGGATCCAAAACCCACGGATCTGAATCCGTGGGCTTGATGTCCGCCGTCGTGCTCGTGTGCGTGGCGATGATCGGCTGTGCGGCCTCTCCCTCGGCGCGCTACGCCCAGGCCGTGGCCGGGTACCGGATCGCGCTCAGCGGCATCGCCACCGCCGCCGAGGCCGGGCTGCTCGACCAGGACGAGACCGACACCATCGAGGCCGTCCGTGTGCCGGTCAAGCTGACGCTCGATCGTGTCGGCGGCTCGCTTCGGTCGGGCGAGGCCGTGCCCCCCACCGACCTCGAGCAGCTCGCCGACCTGGTGCGGGCGCTCGAGACCACGCTGCGAGCGGCAGAGACCGATGCCGCGGAGAGCCGGACGGAGGCCTCGCCGTGACCATCGTCGACCTGATCGCGCTGCTGCGCTTCTCGCTCGAGGCCTCGTCCCAGATCGCCGGCCTCATCGACCGATACCGCGGCAACCCCGAGGCCGAGCTGACGCCCGACGAGATCGATGCCGTCCGCGGATCGCTCGCGATGGCCGAAGCCGAGTACCACGCGCGGATGGCCGCCGCCGGGCTAGTGACGCAAAGAGACGACGGCGAAGGCGAAAAAGCCCACGGATCAGAATCCGTGGGCTTGGGCGGGGAACCCGCCTGATGGCCATCGCCCGCATGGTCGCGACGCCCGGACGCATCGGCGATGCCACCATCGAAACCTCGGCTGGCAACACGTACCGGGCCGAATACACCAACGCTCAGCTTCAGGCCCTCGGGTCGCAGACCAAAACCGATTTCCTTGTCATCGGCGAAGCCCACTGTGATGGCAACTTCCTGTTCCACTGGCTGCTGCACCACTCGAACGGTGACGAGATCGGCGGGCGATTCCACCAGAACGAGTCAGAGCTGCCCAATCTGCGAGCACGCCGGTCCGCATCCTCGTACGCCAACGCGATCTCGGCCGCAGATATCGGAGTCGACGACGTCGATCGGTACGAGTACGGAGGCATCCAGCGCTATGTCGCTTGGCTCGAAACCACCGCCTCGGGCGTGACCTCTCATGTTGCCGTGCTCGATCCGTTCGGGGCCGTTGTCCGGTCGACCCTGAACACCCTGCCGTCCGAGACCGGGTGGTCGTACTACCTGGGGCTCGGGGCAAGCCTCTTCATCGGCGGCGACGAGGGGTCGGGCCACTTCCTCGGCCGCTCAAGCTTCGTCGCGTTCGCGTTCCCCGAGACCGGCGACATGTCCGACGTCTCGATGACCGACGCCGAAATCTACAAGCTGCTCACCGACCCGGCCTATCTTCTGACCAAGCCCGGCCTCGAAGAGCACTTCTGCGCCTCCGGCGACCTGGTCGCCGCCAGCGACAACAGCCGTGTTGATCGCCAGCACTCGATCGCCCTCAGCAGCACCACGCACCGGCTGCGTGATCCCCAGAACTCGATCAACCCCACGCTGACCGTGACCGGCTCGCCAGTGGTCCGTCAGCCATACGCGACGTCTGCGGCTCTGCACGGGCTGTGGACGCTGCCACGCAACGGCGACCCGTTCGAGGCTACTACGAACCCAAACGTCGTGCTCGGCGGCATCAACTGGGGCGATGACACCAACAGGTGGCGTTTCGGTGTGCAGCGATTCGACCCGTCGACGATGCGGCCGCTCTCGCCGGCGATCCCCGTCCCGGCCTACATGCAATACGAGGACAGCAGCAACGGCGATGCGCTCACGCTGATACCCGGCATCCAGCAGCAAGTCCGGGACTCGCACTCGGCATACAAACTGATCATCGACACGGTCAACAACCGGCTCATTTTCGTCCTCTCGGCACACCATGGAAAGCGGACCGTCAACGGCGACGTGGCCGAAGAGGTCTTCCAGATCGCGTTCATCGACGACGACACCGCCTCGGACACGCTCATCTTCCCGTCCTTCGATCAGACACGGCCATCGAACCGGACCGTGTCGTACGTCGCCGGATCCCGCATCATCAACGGCTCGCTCATTGTTGCGTTCCGGGAAGCCTCGGCAGCGAGCGGTCAGCTCCGCATCCTCAAGCTGGACCTGTCCGACGATTCGACCGATCACGTCGTCGTCACCAACGGAGGCCTGAACGCAGGCGGTCGCATCGCCCATGTGCTCCCCCGGCACATCGCCGTGAACCCCGACGGCGACACGTTCGCCGTGATCGGCACGACACGGGACACGTTCAGCAACAGCACGGGCGGCGGCGGGGCGTTCGCCGTGATCGGCACGGTCTCCAACTTCACCAACATCTCGAACTGGTACGCCGGATTCTCGGGCCAGCCCCTCGACACGACCGGGCCGGGCGGGCTGCGGGTCCGTGCCAACCAGGCCGGGTCTCCCAACATCGACAGCGAAGAGCCCGCCATGCTGATCGACCAGGACATCGTGGGCGTTCCCGGTGTCGATCGCGACCACGTCCGCCCCGGGAGCTGGATCGACCGGGGCGACTACATCGCCGGCCTCTACCACTTCGCCGAAGGCCTGCTCTCGGACAACCCGGACAACTTCGTGGGATCGTCGACCGAGGACCTCTTCGATCACCAGCTCCGCATCTTCCGGTGGGCCGTCGAAGGTTCCGGATGGAAGCTAGCCCCGGTCGCGCAGCGGTCGTACCGCAGCGTGCTCAAGACGTTCATGACGACCGAGGAGATCAACTTCACGGACTCGTCTGTCGCCGCCTCTCTCGCCTGGGTCGAACCAGACTCGTCCAGCGACTTCCGGGCCATGATCCTGTTCGCTGAACCGGACGGCGAGACGCTCGCCGAGGGCAGCAACGTGATCTTCCGCCGGTCGTACTGGGGCGACCGGATCCGGGTGCTGGCCGTGCCCGACGTCCGCACCGGAAATGGCATCGAAGAGATCGCCGTGACCGCACCCTACGACGCAAGCGGCGAGGGCGGCGACTGCATCATGCCGGTGCACATCGACAACGGCGGCGCGCTGGCGTCCGGCATGGTGCCTGTCCAGGTTGGTGTTCGCACCGGCGACTTCGGCGGGACCGACATCGGCACCGTGGTCTACGAGCCGCTCGGCCTGGCCCAGGCGATCGCGGCCTTCCCGGGATCGTCTTTCGATCCTCCGCCGGGCGATCCCGGCGGGTCCACCGGCGGCGACGGCGTCGGCCGCACGCGGTGGCTCCGGTCGGCACGCGCGGCAACAGCCAGGGAGATCCGAGCATGAACCGATTTGTTGCGCCCATCACGCCCCGGCTGGTCGCGGACGCCGGCAACGCCGGCGTCCTGGCCGACGCCGCGCGGTACCCCGACCCGGCCACGCCGGCACGCCAAGGCGGCGCCGGCACCGGCACGCTCGCCGGGCCGCCCGAGACGCCCCGGCCGAGGATCGTGCTCGGCGACCCGGGCAACCAGGCCAGCGGGCTCGACCTCGAGTGTGGCATGGTCGGCGGAACGGCGGCCATCATCGTCTTGGATGTTTACGCCGAGCTGCCGCGGATCGATCTGGGCGGCACGCCGTACATCCGCGCGGCGCTCCTGGCCCGGCTGACCTACACGCTCGGCGCGGCGGCCGAGACGGTCACGCTCAAGGACGGGAGCTCCGTCTCGCTCAAGCTGCCCGACGCGGCGACCGTGCTGCTGCCGGCCGGCACGTTCGGCGAGGGGTTGCTCGACGCTGCGGGCAGCGAGTACGCCGCGCCGCCCGCGGCCAAGCGGACCGGCGAGAACGGCGTGGCCAGCGTCGGCTTCCCGCAGCTGCCCGGCGTGCGGGCGGTCATCGTCGACCCGGTCGTCAGCGCCGGCACCGCGGACGTCTGGGTCTGGGGCGCGATCAAGTCGTGACCGACATCGGCGCCATGCGGGGGCTGGCCGGCGAGGTCATCGCGGCGTTCGGCGTGCCCGTGCGCATCGAACGCACGCGGCCGGTCGGCGATCTGCGTCCGCAGCAGGCGTTCGATGTCGACACCGGGTTCTCGTCGGTCGATCAGGACGCCTCGTTCGACACCACCATGACGATGCCGATGCCGGACGCGACGCCCGGGTTCGGTCCCGGCGATGTCTCGGCCGGGTCCGGCACGATCGTCGTTGGGCAGGCGACCGCCGGCGTCTACTTCGGGCCGAGCAAGCGCGACACGATCACGCTGCTCGATGGCCCGCAGGCCGGCCGCCGGTACACCGTCGACCGCGTCGAATCGCGCTCGCTCGGCGCCGCGCTCGTGCTGGACTACTCGGTCGCGTCCGGCGGGCCGGGCACGGCGGGCGCCGGGACGGAGGCCGGCTGAGCGTGGCCAGGGTCTTCCGCCGCGGCGATCGGGTCGTCGTCCTCGATGACCTGGTCGTGATCCGCATGATCATGGAGGCCGTGACGCGGATCGATGGGTGCGACGTGCGGCTGCCGCACCAGCGCCCCGACGCGCTCGAGACGCCGCAGGCCTGGTGCAACGCGATCGCGCTCAGCCCGGCCGCGCCGGGCATCGGCAACGGCCAGGACACGGCCGATGTTGTCATCGAGATCGAGATCGCCGTCTTCGGCAGCGAGGCGCAGTCGCAGCCGTTCCCGTCGGAGACCGGGCTGTACGACGCGTACCGCGTCGCGGCGCACGTCCGCCGCGGCCTGACCGGCGTCGAGGTGATCGACACCAACGACGCGCCCGGCTCGCTCGCGGCCGGCGATGAGCACCGGCTGCGCCTGCACCGGTGCGAGCAGTCCGCAGAAATCACCGAACCGACACGCGAGCTGGTCGGGCTGCGCCTGACCGCTCGCGGCACCGCCGTCCGCGTCGGCGGACGGCTCGGCGTCGAGGACACGCAGCAGGGCCGGTAGCCCGCCCAAGACAAGGAGACCAGACCATGGCCGATATCAACACCGCCCACGCCCGGAGCTTCGCCAACGGCGGCACCGTGCAGATCGGCGCGGACACGATCGTCAACATCGGCCCCGGCGGCGGCGGGTTCCGGTTCACCGCCGCCACGCGGCAGCGGATGCGGGACGCGGGCACGAACCAGGGCGTGCTGCGGCGCGTGCCCGAGGGCGCCCAGCGCCGCGGCACGCTGTCGATGTCGCTGCGGTTCACCGGCGACGTCGAGGTTCAGGGCAGCCTGTACGACCTGTGGGCCCGCGACTCGGACGACGCGTTCACCGTCGAGCACGATGTGGTCGTGACCGTCTTCAACAGCCCCACGGACACGACCGGCGACCGGTTCACGTTCGCCGGGTGCTTCCTCGCCGAGGGGCTGGACTACGAGAGCTCGGACGGGAACAACGACGGCGACATGCTCAGCCTGCAGCTCGAGCACCAGTCGATGCGGCCGATCGCCTCGGCGGTCAGCTGAGCGGCACGGGACCTACCAACTCACACATACATCCATCATGCAAGGAGCAGACCATGGCAGCAGGCACAACCAGCCCAGAGACGCCGCCCGATGCCGAAGCATCGCCGGCCAAGGACCCGCCGCCGTTCGCGTCGCTGCTCGACCGGATCGGCCGGGCCGAGGTGACGATCGTCGATCGCAACGCAAAAGACGGCAAGCGGACGGTCACGCTGCGGCCGCTGTCGGCCGCGATGCAGGCGGTGGCCAGCGCCGCGTTCGCGCCGCCGCCGGCGCCGGACGAGGACAGCCCGGACGCGGCGCTGGCGTTCGACGACGCGCTCGTGGCCGTGCAGCTGAACGTCAGCCTCGGGCTCGCGTGCGCCCTGGTCGGCCTGCCGGTCCGGACGCCGGACGGCCGTGACGCGGTGTTCGGCGACACGATCGACGGCCGCGATCTACACGGCTCGATGATCCGATACATGCGGCTCGCCGCCGAGCAGCACCGCGAGGCGTTCGGCCCGGACGAGCTGAACCGGATCACCGACGCCGCGTACGACGCGTCCGACCCGGACGCGATGAGGCAGCAGGCGGGAAACTCCTCTGCCCCGAGGTCGAAACAGTCGTCGGGCCTCGGGGACCAAACGGGCAGCAGCGTCGGCTCCGGCCCGTCTCCGGACGGTTCCGGCCCCACGAAGCCCAGCAGCAGTTCCGGGCCGTCGAGATGAGCGAGATCCAGACCGCCGTGCGGTTCGGGTACAGGCCGTTCGCGGGCGGGTGCTGGGACGACCTGACCCCGCAGCAGCGGTCGCTGCTGATGGCGGCCGGCGACGTGCTCGACGACGCCGCGACGCGCGGCATGAACGAGCCGAGGAGATGACACGATGCTGACGGCGGAGCTCGACGCGACCACGTTTTTCCGGAACGTGCACAAGACCAGCCAGAACGTCCCCGAGGCGATGGTCAAGGCGCTGCGGGTTCAGGGCGGCGCGATCGCGGGGTTCGCGCTCCGGCACGGGCCCGAGGACACCATGCGATGGAAGCGGGCCGTCGCGATGGCGGCCAATCAGGCCGGGGCCGGGCCCGGAGGCGTGGGGCTGTGGCCGGTGCCCAAGCTCCAAGAGAGCCAATCGTTCTGGACCTACCAGCACATCGGGGATCTTTTCAAGAATCTGAAGATTGCGATCAAGGCGTACAGCTACTGGCACGGGCTGAACCGGATCTATCTGGTCACGCGCGGCAGCCGCACGCGGCCGGACCGCACGAAAGAGCCGTACTACCGGCGGGTCGTCCGGCCCAAATTCAACTTCTGGAAGCGTCGGCTGAAATC
Source organism: Planctomycetota bacterium (assembly GCA_039179915.1). Classification (GTDB taxonomy): domain Bacteria; phylum Planctomycetota; class Phycisphaerae; order Phycisphaerales; family UBA1924; genus JANQQZ01. Next base: position 10,943 of record JBCDEF010000033.1, read on the forward strand.
GGCCAAGCGTCAGGTCGACGAGTACCGGCGCTCGCAGCGCGAGGGGGCGCCCGCGATCTTCATCGGCGCGGGCAAGCGGACGCGTGAGGAGATCGTCGCGAAGGAGCTGGTGCGGTCGGGCGAGACGCAGAAGATCGTCAGCACGCGGACCATTACGACGCTGGTCCGCTCACGCGCGACATCGATCCGCGTCAACGCGCCGGGCGGCGCGGGGCGGGTCGAGATGGGGCCGAAGCAGGCGTTCCTGGTGCTGCACAACAAAGAGCCGCACGCGACCTTTGTCCAGAAAAACACCAGGATTATGACCGACGCGTACCAGATCGTCAAACAGAAGATGAACGTGCGGCGGACGACGCGGCGTGCGTACCTCAGAGCGGTCGGCGACGGCACCGGCTGGGTGACCGCGGGCACGCTGATGCTGCGGGGCGGATAGAGCATGGCCGATCTGACCACCACCATCGGTCTAAACAGCAAGCAGTTCCTGGCGGGGCTCAAGCGCGTCGAGGACGCGGTCCGCCAGAGCGCGCTGCGGCAGGCCAGCGCGGTGCGACGCGTCGGCTCGACGATCAACGAGACCGTCAAGACGCTGGTGACCGTCGAGGCGATCAAGCAGATCGGCCGGGCGGCGATCGCCATGGCCCGCGAGGCCGCCGAGCACAACAGCGTGCTCAAGCGTGAGTTCGACGCGTCGGACCGGGCGGCGATGCGGCTCAGGCGGACCGTCGGGCGCGGGCTCGCGCTCGCGTTCGGCCTGGTTCGCGGCGAGGCGGGCGCGCTGTTCGACACGATCGCGGCGGGCTGGACCAGCGTGACCAACGCGGTCGCCGATCTGATGGCGGGCGAGGCCGGGCACGGCGCCGCGGTCGATGCGGCCATGGCCGAGATCGAACGCATGGACCGCATGGCCAAGGCCATGGATCAGACCTTCGGCCGGGTCGCCGAGGCCCGGGCTCGCGGCCTGGCCGCGTCGGGGCAGGGTCTGGACGCGGACCTCGAACGGTTTGCGCAAGAGATCCGCCAGATCCGCAAGCGCACCGAGGCCGAGAAAAAAGCGTTCGCGCAGGAGCACGGCGTCGAGCGGCTCGACCCGCGGACCGCGGCGCAGTTCGACGAGGCCGCCGCGGCGGAGATCGCTTCGGTCGAGGCCGATCGCGATCGGATCGTGCGCGAGGCCCGACGCCGGCAGCGCGACGCCCGCGAGATGGACACCGCCCGCCGCGCCGCGATCGGCGGCGACAAAGAAGCCGTCGCCAACGCGACGATGCGGCGGAACATGACCGCCGCGATCGATCGGGCCGAGCAAGAAAACACCAGCCTCGGCATCGCCGGCCAGGAGGCGCAGGACCGGATCTCGCTGGCGATCGACGATGTGGTCGTCGCGTACGAGCGGCAGATCGAGGCGATCCGCAGGACACGGGCCGAGCAGGCCGCGGCCGCGCGGGAGCGCGCCGAGCAGCAGCGGCTGATCGCGTCCCGCCAGCAGCAGGCCGCACGCGATCAGCTCGACGGCCTGCGGGTCGTGACGCTGCGGGCCGAAGGCAGAAACAAAGAAGCCGACGCGCTCGATCTGGTGATCCGCAAACGCCGCGAGCTCGCCCGGATCGACCAGAACGACGCGCTGACCGACCGGCAGAAGCTCGAGTTCCGCAGGCAGACCATCGACCTGCTGCAGCGCGAGGCCGATGCCCGCCGCGCGGGCGCCGACGGGGCGGGGGCCGTGCGATCGCTGGTGGGCAGCGCCGGGCTTCGCTCGCGGGTCTTTGGGCGTGATGATCAGGACGGCCGGCCGGGCGCGTTCGAGCTGCGGCAGCGGCGGCGGCTGGCCTTCCGCGATCGCCGCCGTGCCCGTGCCGGGCTGGTCACGGCCGACGCGGTCGGGCCGGCCGGATCGGGGGGGGGTGAGTCCGCGGGCCCGCCCGTGACGCCGGTCGTGCCGGCCGAGACGGCGGGCGCTTCGGCCGCCGGGGGCGGCGCGACCGTGACGGTGCGTGACTTCGGCGAGCTGCTCGAGCGGGCCGGCGACATGAACGACCGGCTCGAGCGGATCGAGCGCGATCTCAAGAGCAACCTGATGACCGGCTGAACAGAACGGGATATGGCGACCGCGCAGCAGTTCGACGGCGAGGGGGCGTACAAGCTCCGCTGGGACGACACGAGCCAGGGCCCGAGGATCGTCGACCACTACCTGGTCGACTCGCGGGTGCCGTTCGACGTGCTGTCCGCGACGGGTCTCCCGGAGCGGGGCGAGCTCTACCCGGACACGCTGAGCCGTGTCGTCAACCGCTCGCCGGAGTTCAACGGGACGCTTGCGCAGGGCAACACCGTGGTCCGCGTGGAGTACGCCCCGCCGAGCGGCGGGCTGATCGTCACGCAGAACACGTGGACCGAGATCCGGCCGGCGATCCAGGGCGAGACCGTCTACTTCCCCGCCGACGACGACGGCGAGGCCGCGGCGGGCGCGAAGCAGCTCGGCGGCGGGCGCGGCGCGCCCGCGCGCTCGGCGATCATCGAGGCCGCCGTGCATCGGTACTTCACCGGCAGCATCCCGGGCTCGACGCTTGCGCTCAGCCAGGCGTTCGGCAGCCCGCCGACGCTCAACCAGTCCTCGTTCGTGCTGCCCAGGATCGGCGGACCCAACAGCGTCAACAGCTTCAGCGTCGCGCCGCGGCAAGCGCTGTACCTCGGCGCCACGCCGCGGGACCTCAGCGACGGCCGGTACGAGCTGGTCTTCAAGCTGCACTACCAGGCGAGCTGGCTGTACGCCGAGGAGCCGATCGCCGCGGACGGGACCGCCACCGGCGACCAGACGCTCGCGCAGCTCTACGGCACCCAGGTCTGGGGCACGCTCATTGTCTGACGCGATCCCCCCAGGACGCCCGCTGCGGTCGGTGGTGCCCGTGGTCAACGAGCTGGCGGCGCGGCAGGGCGTCTCCGGCGGCTCGGGCGCCGGCGTCGACGTCGCGCAGGACTCGGCCGGCGCGGCCGTGTCGGTCCGCCGCGACCTGACGCTCGGGCTGCCCGCCGTCTTCGCGCTGGTCACCGATCGGCAGACCGACGCGGCCGCGCCCGTCGACGACGCGACCGAGATCCCCGCGGGCACGCTGGCGCAGTACAGGGTCACGCCCGTGGGGAGCGATCAGCAGAGCGATTGGCTGACGCCCCGCAACCGGTTCCACCGCAACGGGCCGTTCTTCGCCGCGCCGCTCGGCGGGCTGACGCTGATCGTGCAGACGGTTGACGATACGGGCGCGCCCGAGGCCCGGCTGTACCTGCTCGACCAAGAGCTGATCGAGGGCGGGCCGTGCGAGTCGGGATCGTGAACGGGCGTGGGCAAGCCCACGGATCCGCATCCGTGGGCTTTGGATCCGTGGGCTTTCGCGCATGAGCCCGTGGCTGACCAACGAGAGCGGCCGGACCTGGGGCTACGACCCGGCCAGCGGTCGGTACTACCAGGGCGACGACGACGCGTGCGTGCCGCCGTGCTGCGGGGACCCGGTCCCGACCGGGCCGTGCTGCGGGTTCACGGCGCTGCCGGCCAACCACTGCCAGTCGCTGCTGGATGCGTACGGCCCGGCGACGGGGACGCAGTACGGCAACCGGTCCACCTGGCGGGCCGGGCTGACGGTCAGCGTGAGCGGATCGGGCTCGTGCGAGCTGGGCTTTCTCTATCGGTCGTACAGCGCGGGCGGGTCCTTGTCGATCGTGACCGACTTCGTGCTCGACGCGGCGACCGGGTGCGCGACCTCGGCCGCGTCGCAAATCAACGCGGCGCTGAGCGGCAGCGGCGAGCCCACGCCGAACTCCGGCGCGCCACCGAATGTCAACGGCGGGTTCAGCGGGCCGTCGGATGTGTTCCAGATCCGGCAGCAGGCCGAGCCGCTGCAGCAAGAAAGCCTCGTGTTCAGCCAGGCAACGGTCGGCTTTGAGACGGTCAGGGTCCGGCTTGACGGACCGTCGGGGGCGCCGGGCCTGGCCGGCCAGGTGTGTGACAGCCAGGAGGCATCTGAGACCGACGAGTTCGTTCTTGACGAGGGGGTGATCTTTGTCGGCACCGGCGTGTCGCTGACCCGGCCCGCGCCGGGGTCGAACCGGATCGAGATCGGGTGCGCGTACAGCAACTTCAGCAGCGCTGAGGTCGAGGGCCGGTTCGAGCGATCGACGAGCCGGACGATCACGGTGACGCCGCGGTCGTATGTGTCGGTCCGCACAGACACCGAGACGCTCGCGGCGACCGTCGAGCAGCGATCGCAGACGGTGCCGCTGGTCGGGCAGACATCGATGACGACGCGGTACGAAGTGACGTGCACGGTGGAGAACCCGGACGTGCAGTGCGAACCGCCCGGCGCGGTCGCGGCGATGCTGGGCGCCCCCGGCTTCCGGAACGCGTTCGCGTGAGCAAGGAGTCGCGGGCGAACCCGTGCGGGCCGTGCGGGCCGTGCGGGAAGGCGACGAAAAAAGCCCACGGATCCGGATCCGTGGGCTTGGATGGCGCCACGATGGGTGTGGCGCAGGAGCGAGCGGCGATGTGCTGGGCGTGCACCGGGTGCGGCCTGGCCAGTCGGTTCGGCGGCGCGCACGGGGCGGCGCTGACGTGCCGGGGCGTGCCGCTGGTTCGACGGATCGAGACGGGGCGCTGCCCGAGGATGAAGTTTCCCGACGACGCGGGGCGGACGCGGTGGCTGGGGCTGCGTGGCTTGTCGCTTCGATGGCACGGCGTGCCGATGCCGGTCCGGGTGTCGCTGCGGCTGTTCAATCCCGGACGGCCGAGAGCGTCGGCGTGGCCCGGCTGCGGGTGCCTGGTCGCCGGCAAGGCGGCGTGGCTGCGGGTGCGGGCGGCGGCGTTCGGGGTTGTCGCGCGGGCGTGCAGCGCGACGCGGCCCGGGGTGGCGGTGCCGATCGGCCGGGGATCTGGAGCAAAACGATGAGTAAGGCGATCACTTCCGCCGAAACACTCGCCGGTCCCGCCACGATCGATGATCTCAACCGGCGGATGATCCACTACGAGGCCGAACTCGAATCGCAGAACCGGACCGCCAAGCAGCAGGCCCAGATGCTGGAATCCGTCGCGCGGCGATTCGACGAGTTTGTCGATGTTGTCCGTCGGCTGGAGGCGAATCAGGGGCGCGTCTCGATCGCGCCGCTGATCACGGTGGCCGGTGTCTTCGTCGCGCTCCTAGCCGTGAGCCTGACGGCAATCACGATCGTGGGCGCGATGGCGTTGAACCCGATCCGCGACAAGCTCGGGGAGCTCGAGACCAGCCGCAAAACGACCGTCGAGCAGCTGCTGCCCGACCTCTCCGCCAACCTGGCTGACCTCAAGGCCCGCGTCGACGAGAACGAGACCGAGCTGGGCATTGTCTGGGGCGACCCGGACATCGGCCTGTTCCAGGCGGCGCCGTGGCGAGGGGCGATCCAGGAGCGGATCGAACGGCACGACGAGCAGCTCAAGATCCGCCGCAGCGACGAGGACCTGGCCCAGAACGCGAGGCTCGAGGCGATCGAGCGGGACCTGCGGGAGATCGCGCGGCTTGTGACCAACGGGGGTGGGGCGTAAGGCACGCGAAGCAAGCCCACGGATGCGGATCCGTGGGCTTGCTTCGGTTCTTGCATCGCCGTGTTGATCAGGCTCCGCCGGCGACCAGGCCACTGAGCGCTGCGCCGAAGAGCACGGCCAGGATCAGGCCGAGGATGCCGCTGAGGATGATCCCGGTGGCCACGACGCCGACGAGCGTGAAGCGGGCCCGCTTGATCGGGGAACCGGAGCGGATGTCGGCGATGTCGTCCTTCATCGAGACCAGCATCCCCTCGACGCGGAGCAGGTGGTCGCGGACCTCGCGATCGGTCACGGGCGTCGGCGGCTTCGCCGACGACGAACGGGCGGGCCGTTGGGGCTGTGTTTCGCTCATGGTTGGCCGAGCCTAGCCGATCTTGCTGGCGGCGTCACGCAGGGCCCTGGCGATCCGCTCGGATTCTGTCGTCGGCAGCTCGCCGGACCGCTGGATCGCGGCGATGGCATTGGTCAGCTCGTCGAGCACGGACTGGCGGTCGGGGGCGATGTTGGCCTCGGGGCTGGCTTTGGGGTTGGGCCCCAAGCCCACGGATCCAGGTCCGTGGGCTTGGGGCTTCGGTCCGTGGGCTTGGGTGGGATCGACGCGGTGGTGGGTGTAGCGCTCGACGGTGGCCCCGGGGGCGATGTCTTCGGCCGGCTCGGGCGGGTGGCGGACCGCGATCAACCGCGACTCGGCCTCGTCGTTGGCCGCCCGGGTGGCGGCTAGCTCAACGGCATCGGCGATGAGACGCACGATGGTTGCGGCGAGGTTTGGTCCGATAAACATCGACATTCGGGCGGCGTCGGCCGCGATGCTGGCCGTGAACTCGTCTGGCGGCGCGTCCTTGTCTGGCATCGGCAGGTCGATGGGCCGGAGCACGTCGGCGATCTGCTGCGGCCGGAGCCCGAAGTGCTTGCGGTACTGCTCCAGCTCGGCGGCAGTGAGCGGCTGAGCTTCGTTGAACACCCGAAGCATGGCCAGCGATACGCGATCGCGGGGCTGGCGATCGTCGTGCCGTTCCTGCTCAAGGTAGCTCAGCGAATTGAGAGCGACACCGGCGGGGCCGGTGACGTCGTGCTGCTTGAGACCACGGTCGGCACGCAGTCTTCGCAAGAACGCGGCTCGCGACATGAACAAATCTTCGGCTCGTAACTCTCGAATTGCCAACATGTTATGCATTCGTCAGGCACATTATGATGCAAGTGCTGTTGCGATTCGCATCACATGCCGATAATCTGAAACCAACTCGTTGCCAAACCGGCAACGATAAAGCCAGCGTGTCCCCGGCGGGCATGCCCGCCGCCGGACGAGCCCCTCTCGCTGCCGGAGGCAGCGACTGGACAAGCCAGCCAACCCCGGGGCTGCTCTCGCAGGTCGCCCCGGACTGCGGCGTTGCCGGTAACGGCGGGCCGCGGTTTCAACGAGCGGATCGAGCCCCCACGGATGCGGATCCGGGGGCTTGGGGCCGCAAGGACCTGCGAGGTGCGGCATGAGCGACGGGACGGACGGGACGGGCAGCACGGGCACCATCACCCACGAGCTGGCCGCGGGCCGGGTGCTGCGGCACCTGAACGCCGGCACGCTGCTGCGGGACGAATGGGTCGGCGGCGATCTGATCGAGTCGGACGACCCGGTCCGGGCCGGGTACGAGCGGGCCTGTCTGCTGGCGGCGATGGTGCCCGAATGCGGCACGGCCGGCGACGCGTCGGCCTGCCCGGCGTCGCTGCTGCCGGCCTGGCTGGCCGAGCTGATGCCGGCGATCGACGACAGCGTGTCGAGTGAGGCGTGGCCGGGCGTGATCCGCCGCGTGGCGGCGTGCGTGCGGCGGTCGGGCGCGATCGATGACGCCGGATGGCTCCGGCTGTCGGCGGCAGTGCGGCTGGTGGCGGTCCGCGAAGCGCGGTCGCACGTGCCGAGCGAGAACATGGCGCCCGAGATCCGACAGCAGGTGCTCGATGCGATCGACGGCGTGATCGGCCTGCTTGAGGCGCAGCGCCGCGGCGACCCGATCGACGAGTCGGCGGCGGAGGCAACGCGGTCGGCGGAGGCAACGCGGGCGGCGGAGGCGGC
>JBCDEF010000034.1:0-18517 GCA_039179915.1 Planctomycetota bacterium
GGGGGGGGGCGCCCGCCCGGGCGGCCCTGCGGGCGTGCAACTCCCCTCCCGGTCTGTGGTTTCTTCACCCCACCCACAAACTCTGCACCCACTTGTTGTTCTGTGCCACGATCGGACCTGACCTAGGCTTCGTGCCGCGCACGGCCGCGCGAGACCGGGCCAACCGCAAGCCGATGACCGAGATTAATCGCCAACTCGACGGCGGGCGCTCACCGCTCGCCGAGATGCTCACCGTCGCGCTGCCGACGGTCGTGACCATGTCGAGCTTCACGGTGATGCAGTTCGTCGATTCGCTGATGGTCAGCCGCATCGGTCCCGAGCCGCACTACGTGGCGGCTCAGGGCAACGGCGGCATGGCCAACTGGGTTGCGCTCTCGTTCTTCTTTGGGCTCACGAGCGTGATCAACACATATGTGTCACAGAACGTGGGCGCTGGCAAGCCCGAGCGGGCGGCCCGATACGGCTGGACGGGCGCGTGGCTCGCGCTCGGCTGGTGGCCGCTGATGCTGGTCGCGGCGGCGTTCATGCCCGCGGTCTTCGGGGCGCTGGGCCACGAGGGCGAGCTGCTGCGGGCCGAGATCGCGTATGCCCAGATCCTGCTCGTCGGCTCGGTGTTCAAGCTGGTCAACAAGGGCTTCAGCGAGTTCTTCTTCGGCGTGCACCGGCCGATCGTGGTCACGATCAGCGTCGTGGCGGGCAACATCGCGAACATCATCGCCAACTATGTGCTGATCTTCGGCGTCGAGGGGGTCGTGCCGGCGATGGGCGTGGTGGGCGCGGCGTACGGGACGCTGATCGGCTACGTGGTCGAGTTCGCGGTTCAGCAATCTGTGTTCTTCGGCCGGACGTACCACGCCGAGTTCAAGACGCGGACCGCGTGGCGGCCAAGCTGGTCGGACATGAAAGACACGATGCGGCTCGGATGGCCCTCGGGCGCCCAGTTCGCCAACGAGACGGCGTGCTGGTGGATCCTGACGGCGCTCCTGCTCGGGCTGGGCGGGGCGGCGGGCGCGGTAGCGGCAGGTGTGACGGACGAGGCCGCGATCGCCGAGGCGGCCGAGGTCAACAACGCCGCGGGCTGGATCGCGCTGCGGTACATGCACGCGGCCTTCATGCCGGCGGTGGGCCTGTCGATCGCCGTCACCGCGATCGTCGGGCGGTGCATGGGCGCGGGCCGGCCCGACCTGGCAGCGAAGCGGGCGTGGCTGGGCGTGAAGCTGGCGATGGTCTATATGGGCGCGTGCGCGATCGCCATGGTCGTCTTCCGCGAGCCGATGATGCGGGTCTTTATCGACAGCGAGGCGACCCCGGAGCAGACGGCGATGCTGCTCAAGGTCGGCGGCGGGGTGATGATCGCGGCGGCGCTCTTTCAGCTGGGTGATGCCCTGGGCATTATCCTGATCGGGGCCCTGCGCGGGGCGGGCGATACGACCTGGCCCGGGCTGGTGAACGTGATCCTGAGCTGGGTGTTCATCGTCGGCGGCGGGTTTGTGATGGTCGAGCTGTTGCCGCAGTTGGGCTCGATCGGGCCGTGGATCGCGGCGGCGGTCTTTATTACCGCCCTCGGGCTGGCGATGATGGCCCGGTTCCTGGGCGGCAAATGGAAGTCGATCAAGCTGGTCGAGCAGGGGCCGGCGGACGGGTCTGGGCGCGGGCCCGACCCGCACCTGCACCAGACGCTGCCGGGCGAGCCGCTGTCGGCCCCGCCGGACGCGGTGAGCGGGGCGACGCCGGGCCAGCAGTGATCGGGCGTCGGGAGCGGGCTACGATTCCGTTCGGTTCGCGGCCGGCCGTCCGGTGGGTCATGGCGCCGCAACCCGTTTGAAGCAGCGAGTTTGAAGGAGCATGCATGGCCAGCGATCCCCTGGACATCGTCATCGGCGCCGCCGAGGCGAAGCGCGACGCGCAGCAGGCGTCCCAGCACGCGGACGCGGCGACCGCCGCCGCCGACGCGGGCGACCGCGACCGCGAGATCGACGAGCTCCGCAAGGCCGTCGCCGCCGATCCGGCGAGCACGCCGCTGGCCTTCCGGCTGGCGTACGCGCTGGACCTCGTCGGCGAAGAGGACGAGGCGATCGAGCTCTACGAGGGGATCTGCGAGGAGCAGCCCGCGCCGGTCAACGCGCTGCTGAACCTGGCCGTGCTCTACGAAGACCGGGGCGACTACCCGAAGGCCGAGCGCTGCCTGCGCCAGGTTCTCGACACCCAGCCGAACCACCCCCGCGCCCGTCTCTTTATGAAAGATGTCCAGGCCAGCCGCGAGATGTTCATCGAGGAGGAGCAGACCCGCGACGTGCTCAAGCGCAACGCGCTGCTCGATACGCCGGTGACGGACTTCGAGCTCTCCGTCCGCACGCGGACGTGCCTGAAGAAGATGAGCATCCGCACGCTGGGCGACCTGCTGCGCATCACCGAGGCCGAGCTGATGAGCTCGAAGAACTTCGGCGAGTCGAGCCTGGTCGAGATCAAGGCCATGCTCTCGACCAAGGGCCTGAAGCTGGGCCAGGGCCTCGAGGACGCGCACCGCGCCGCACGCCGGGCGCTCATGGACCGGCTCAAGGGCACGGGCCAGGAGGTCTTGCTCGGCAAGTCGGTCGGCGACCTGCAGCTTTCCGTCCGCGCCCGCAAGGCGCTGCAGATGCTGACGATCGAGACCATCGGCGACCTGGCCAGCCGCACCGAGGCCGAGCTGATGGGCGTCAAGAACTTCGGCCAGACTAGCCTCGACGAGGTCAAGCAGCGGCTGACCGAGATGGGCCTGGGCCTGCGCGAGCTCGATACCTGATTCCAGCACGCCGCCGGCGTGCAGCAGTTTCGGCATACAAGCTGTTCAAAAAAAGAGCCCCCCAAGCAGCCTTTTTCTTGGGCCCCCGTCAACGCTCGGGGGCTCTTTTTATGTGCCGCCCGATTCGGCTTCTGGCTCGATGTCGCGCTCGCCGGTCTTGTGGAAGCCCTTGCGGCTCTTGGCGTATTGCTCGGGCGAGATCTTCAGATCGACCGGCTTGCCGTCCTTGTGGCACGCGTGCAGGTGCTTGAGGAACGGCACGCACCACTGGCAGCCCGTACCCGCGCCCATGCACTCCGACACGAGCGAAGCCACCGGCGGGTCCTCGCGATCGAGGAAGGTTCGGATCTTCCGCAGCGAAACGTGGAAGCACAGACAGACTTCGTCGTCGGGGTTCATGCGAGCAGCATACAACGAGCCCGAAGCGCAAGTGAGGGTTCAACCGAGGCTCTGGAAGAGTTTGAGCACGCCCGCTGCTTCAGGCTCCTTCGAAACCACATCCGCCAGCGGCTTGAGCTCATCGGCCGCGTTGGCCGGGCAGCCGAACCAGGCGACAGCGTCGCGGATCGCCTTGTCGCTCATCGTGTCGCCGATGCCCGCCAGCCGATTCGGATCCAGCCCGGTGTGGCGGATGAACCGTGCGATGCCGGTGGCCTTGGAGACGTGCCTGAAGTCGCAGTTGATGTAGAACCAGGTCATGCTGACTCGGAACGGCCAGCCGTGCTGCGCGACGAGCGATTCGACCCGCGGAAACACATCCGCCCGCAATCGATCCGTGTCCTCGTGCCAGAACGTCACGCTGACCGCCTTGCCGGGCTGGATGGTGACGCCCTCGGGCCCCAGCGTCTCACGGCCGAAGGCGGCCAACTCGGCGACCGCGGCGAGATCATCGGCCGAGATCGCCGGATCCAGCTCGTGCCGGTTTTCCTTGGGGAAGAACAACCACGCACCCATCTCGCCGATCACCGGCAGCGACTCGTTGGCGATCAGGCGTGACATCGCTTCGACGAACGGGATCGGCCGGCCCGAGCAGAGCGTGACGATCGGCCGGTCGCGGTCGGTCTGGGCGCGCCGGTTCCAGTCGGCGATGGCGGCGAGCGCTTCGAGGTCGAGCGGGCCGCCGGCCTCGGAGCCGAGGCAGCCGTCGATGTCGCAGATCACCGCGTCGAAGCGGCCCGCCGAGGTTCGGCCCGTATGGTTGCGGTGCGTCTGCATCATCTGCGGACAGTAGCGGAGGGATCGCGTGCCGATCGTTTGTGCAGTCTCGATCCTTCTCGCGGCGCTGCTGCTGTTCGCCGTCCAGCCGATGGTCGGGCGGCTGGTGCTCCCGTCACTCGGCGGGAGCCCGGCGGTCTGGAACACGGTGATGGTCTTCTTTCAGGCGTCGCTGCTGATCGGTTACGCGCTCGCGCACGCGGTCGGCCGGATGCCGCGTGGCTGGCAGCAGGCCGCGGCGCAGGCGGCCCTGCTCGCGGGCGCATTGGTGCTCATGCCGATCGGTGTCGATGCGGCGAGTGCTGCGGAGCGTCCGATCGCTGCGTTGCTGCTGGCGCTTGGCGCGGGCGTGGGCCTGCCCGCGGTGGCGCTGGCGACGATGAGCCCGCTGATCCAGCTCTGGTATGCACGGACTCTCACGACAAGGACCGGGCGGGCCCACTCGCGCGACCCATACGTGCTCTACGCCGCCAGCAACGCCGGCAGCCTGCTCGGGCTGCTGGGCTACCCGCTGCTCGCCGAGCCGCTGCTCGGTGTTGACCAGCAGCGGCTCGCGTGGTCGATCGGGCTTGGCCTGCTCGCGGCGGTGCTGCTGCCGGTCTGGATCGGAGCCGCGCGCTCGGGACCGCCCGCCGCCGCGGGCGAAACCGACGCACGCGACGCCTCCGATCGCGGCGCGTGGCTCTGGTGGGTCGTGCTCGCGCTCGTGCCCAGCAGCCTGCTGCTCGGCGTGACGCAGCACCTGACGACGGACATCGCGGCCGTGCCGCTGCTCTGGGCCGTGCCGCTGGCGTTGTACCTGGTCACGTTTATCGTCGCCTTCGGCGGGAGGGCGGAGGCCGTGCTCGCGAACGGGCAGCGGGCGGTGCCGCTGGCGGCGATCGCGCTGGTCGTCGCGATGCTGGTCGAGGCCAAGCACCCGCTGATCGTGGTGATGCTGCTGCACCTGGCCGCGTTCTTCGTGATCGCGCAGGCCTGCCACGCCCGGCTCGCGACGCTCCGTCCGCCGGCGGACCGGCTCACGCGTTTCTACCTCTGCGTCAGCCTCGGCGGTGTGCTCGGCGGGGCGATCAACGCGCTCGCCGCCCCGCTGCTGCTCAACTGGATCGCCGAATACCCGATCATGCTCGCGATGGGCGCGATGCTCGCGGTCGGGCGACCCGTGCTGCGCTGGCGGTCGCTGCTGCCCGGGCTCGGGTTCGCGGCCCTTGTCGGCGCCCTGCTGCTCACGCCGCTGACCGCCGCGCCGATGTTCGGCTTGGTCTTTACCGCGGGCGGCGCGCTCGGGTGCTACCTGCTCTCGAAGCACGCGCTGCCGTTCGGACTCGCGCTGCTGGCCGTGCTGGTCCTGCCTGAAGTGCTCGACCCGGACGACTCGATCGTCCGCCGGGAGCGGACGTTCTTCGGCGTGCACACCGTCATGCGCGACACCGTTCGCCCGACGATCGACGAGACGGTCACCCGCCACACGCTCAAGCACGGCGGCACGATCCACGGCCTGCAGAACCTCGGCGACAACACGCCCTGGACCTACTACCACCCGTTCGGGCCGCTGGGCGAGATCATCGACCACGCGCGCCGCGCCTCCGGGCCGCAACGCATCGGCGCGATCGGGCTGGGCGTCGGATCGCTGGCCGCCTACGCCAACCCGGGCGACACGGTCACCTTCTTCGAGATCGACCCGGCGGTTATCGCGATCGCCCAGGACCCGGCGCTCTTTACATTTCTCGACGAATCGCTCGGCGGGGTTGAGCACATCGTCGGCGACGGGCGGCTGACGATCGCCGGCACCGGGCCGTTCGACCTGATCGTGCTCGACGCGTTTACGTCAGACGCAATCCCGGTGCACCTGCTCACGGCCGAGGCGTTTGCGTTGTATGCCGACGAGCTGGCCCCGGGCGGGCTGATCGCGGTGCACCTGTCGAACCGGCACCTGGAGCTGGGCCGGGTCGTCGCGGGCGGTGCGGCTGCGGCCGGGCTCAACGGGCTCATCGTGACCGACGACCCGACGCCCGAGCTGCTGCGACTCGGGCAGGAGCCGAGCACCTGGGCCGTGCTCGCCGCGGACCCGGCGGCGCTCGACGACGCGCTCAACGGCTGGACGCCGCTGACCGATCTGGCCGACCCGGTCATCTGGACCGATGATCGGTCGAGCATCCTCGGCGTGCTGCGGCTGGACTAGTTACGTACTGTTCGCCATGCCCACACTCGATTACCAGACCGCCGGCGAGAGCCACGGCCCGACGCTCGTTTGCACCATCACCGGCCTGCCCGCGGGATTGCCGCTGGACATGGACCTGATCAACGGCGAGCTCGCCCGACGCCAAGGCGGCTACGGCCGCGGCGGGCGCCAGCGCATCGAGACCGATGTCGCCGACTTCGTCACCGGCGTCCGCCTCGGCAAGACGACCGGCGCGCCCGTGACCGCGCTCGTCAAGAACAAAGACAGCCGGCTCGACGACCTGGAGCGCACCCCGCGCGTCCATCGGCCCCGGCCCGGGCACGCCGATCTGCCCGGCAGCATCAAGTGGCTCACGACCGATTGCCGAGAAACGCTCGAGCGCGCCAGCGCGCGAGAGACCGCGGCCCGGACCGTCGGCGGGGCCGTGGCGCGCTGCCTGCTCAAAGAAATCGGCGTCGAGACCTTCGGCTTTGTGCGTCAGATTCTGGACGAAGCGACCGACGTGGTCGTCACGCCGGAGAATTGGACAGATGTACGCACCGCGCGCGACGCCAGCGAGACCTACTGCCCGGACGAAGCCGCGACCGAGAAGCACAAGGCGATCATCCGCCAGGCCAAGATCGACAAGGACACCGTCGGCGGCTTGTGCGAGGCGCACGTGTTCGGCCTGCCGCCGGGCATCGGCTCGTGCATGGACTGGCGGACGAAGCTCGACGCGCGGATCGCGTATACCGTCGTCGGCATCCAGGCGTTCAAAGCCTGCGAGATCGGGCTCGGACGCGAAACCGCCAGCCGCCTGGGCAGCACGGTGCACGACCCGATCCACTACGACGGGGCGCTCAAAGACGAATCGCATCTCGGCTTTGTGCGCAGCCGCAACAACGCGGGCGGGCTCGAGGGCGGCATGACCAACGGCATGCCGATCGTCGTCACCGGCACCATGAAGCCGATCGCGACGCTGCTGCAGGGCCTGCCGAGCGTGGACCTGAACACGAAGCAGCCGGAGCAGAGCCAGTACGAGCGATCTGATATCTGCGCGGTATCGGCCGCGAGCGTGGTGATGGAGCACGCGGTCGCGTTCGAGGTCGCCCGGGCCTGCCTCGACAAGTTCGGCGGCGACTCCGTGATGGAGTTCAAGGACAACCACGAGCGGTTCGTGGAGACGGCGCGGACGCTGCCGCTCGATCCGCCGGAGACGGTGATTGCCTAGAGAGCCCTCGCCCGATCACGAGGCAGAACTTCTGGCTCGGTATCCTCGACGCCGAACGCCTGAAGGAGCTTTGACCGTGCTGCCCGCCAGGCTTGATCGCGGCGCATTGCACCGCCGGATGCGGTCACGAGCGTACGGTCAGATGAGACGTCTTCGAGAAGGATGACAAGATCGCTTCTATGTACGTGCCCGTATGCGTTGGCCTGAACTTTCTCACGAGCACGCACACCGAGCACCAATTTACCGCGTTCTGCAATCTCTACCGCTTCATTTTCACCAACGATGCGAAGCCCTACGGACTCCAAGAGTGTTTCGATCTCAAGCTCGAAGAATGATGCAGTTTCTGAATCGTAAATCGTCGCGATTTTGTATTGCTCGAGATCGATCTCACCGCTCTCGATCGCGGATGAGACCTGTAGTCGGCTGGTGACGGGCACACACCCGGTTAGAATGAAGAGCAATAACAAGCTACACAACGACTTAGGGATCGATCGCACCATACACCCCCAGCACCTGAGTACTGCTCTTAGCGTAGCAGATCCAGCACGCTCTGACCGGCTTTGGTCCGCCGAACGATCTCCGCGTGCAGCTCGCTCACGCGGTCGCGGCCGAGCTTGACGCCGGGACCGAGCTTGATGACCAGTGCCAGCGTCTCGCGGGCCAACGCAAGATTCAGGGCGTTGAACGCGACGATGCCGGGGGCGGCGCCGCCCGCTTCGAGCAGGCGGACGTAGTCGGCGGCCTTGCCGATCGCCTCGCCGGCGATGGCTTCGAGCTTCGTTCGCGCGGCGGCGCTGGGAATGTACCGCCGGCCCTCGTCCGCATCGTCGGCCTCGTCGCGGAGGATGTTGACGAGCTGCAGCGCTTCACCAAAAGCCGGCGACAGCTCGGCCAGCTCGGTTCGCGTGGCTTCCAGCGCCGGCGACTGGTCGATGAACAGCTCGGTGCACAGCTCGCCGACGATGCCGGCGACGTGGTAGCAGTAGCGGCGCACATCATCGATGGTCTCGATGGGTCGGCCGCCACGGATCCAGCCGGCCATGCCGTCGATCGTGCGGCAGAGGTGGCCGGCGATGGTCGATCGGGTGCGGTCATCGAGCTCTGACCAGGCCTCGATGACCACCGGCAGCCGGTCGAACAGTTCGGCGTAGCCGCTTTGATTGATCTTGGACAGATCGAGCCCGGCGACGGCTCGGGCAATGCCTTCCGCCGAGCCATCCTTAAGTGCGACGCACATCGCATCGAGCGCGGCGACGCGGTCGGCGGCGGTCCAGGCGGTTTCGTCTTCGAATGTGTCGGCGACGCGGAAGAGCAGGTACGCGAGCGTCAGCCGCTTGCGGCAGGGCTCGGGCAGCAGCGGGATCGAGAGCGCGAACGTGCGGCTGCTGACCTCGAGCAGGCGGGCGAGTGTGTCGCCGGTCGGGGTGTCATCGGTCGGGGTCGGCATGGGCGGGTTCGGAACGGACATGGCGCTCCGGGATACTACGGCTTTGGTGTGGCTCTCGATTCGATCCGGCCGGGCCCGCGGATGCGATCGCTACGATCGATGATGCCGATGGGCGCTCGGACACTGCTGCGCACGGACGACCGCGGGCTGCGGCTGACGACCGTCGGCGGCGAGCCGGGCTTCTGGATCGACCCCTGGAAGACGGTGCATACAGCGGTAATCACGCACGCCCACGCGGACCACGCCCGGCCGGGCATGGGGCGCTATTTCTGCGCTGCGCCCTGCGAACCGCTGCTGCGGCGGCGGGTGCACGCGGGGGCGGACATCACGGCGGTGCCGTACGGCAAATCGTTTTCGATCGGGGGCGCATCGCTGAGCTTCCACCCGAGCGGGCACTGCCTGGGCGCGGCGCAGGTGCGCGTAGAGACGGCCGAGGGCGTCGCGGTCGCGGCGGGCGACTACAAGCGGGCGAGCGACCCGACCTGTGAGCCTTTTGAAGTCGTCCCGTGCGACGAGTTCGTGACCGAGGCGACGTTCGCGCTGCCGATCTACCGCTGGCGGCCGACGGCCGAGACCGCGGCCGAGCTCCTGAGCTGGTGGGACGACTGCGCCGAACAGGGCAAGGCTGCGATTTTGTTCTGCTACGCGCTCGGCAAAGCGCAGCGGGTCATGGGTGAGCTCCACCGGATCATGTCTTCCGGAGGGGTAGAGCGTGCAACGGAGCCTGGTCGTTCCATCCGCACGCACGGGGCGGTCGAGCCGATGCTCGCGGGCTATCGGGAGCTGGGCGTCGAGCTGCCGGCGACGCACCGCGTGGCCGAGGGCGACAGGGCCGTGGGCAAGAACAGTCCTTTTCGAGGCTCGTTGGTGATTGCACCGCCGTCGGCCGCGGGCTCGGCATGGATGCGGCGGTTCGGCGCGAACGCGGACTACGAGACAGGATTCGCCAGCGGCTGGATGCGCGTCCGCGGCCGGCGGAGACGCGGGGGGTACGACAGGGGATTCGTGATCTCGGATCATGCGGACTGGCCCGACCTGGTCAGAACGTGCGACGAAACGGGCGCAACGCGGGTGCTGTGCACGCACGGCAGCTCATCGGTGCTGGCAGGATTTTTGAACGAACGGGCGCGTGAGCGCGGTGACGAACGCTTCCGGGCGGCGGTTCTTGAGACGGCGTACGAGGGCGAGGGCGGCGCCGAGCGTGCCGGGGAGGGAGAAGATCACAGCTCGGAGAGCTGTGCCACCGAAGAGAGCCGCGAGGCATGAAGCGGTTCGCGGAGCTGTTCGAACGGTTGGACCGGACAACGTCGACGACGGCCCGGCTCGCAGCGCTGCGGTGGTACTTCGAGGGCGAGCCACCGCACGACGCGGCGTGGGGGCTGTACTTTCTGATCGGCGAGAAGCTGCGGCGGCTGGTGCCGAGCAAGGCGCTGCGGCTCTGGTGCCGGCAGCGGGCGGGGGTCGACCGCGAGCTGTTCGCCGAGTGCTACGCCGCGGTGGGCGACTCGGCCGAGACGATCGCGCTGCTGATCGACGCCGCGCCAGACGGGGGAGCCATCGAATCCGAGCGCGAACCGGAGCAGCAGCTGATGCTGATTGCACCGGACGCTGAAGAGCGGCCGCAGCCGGACGCCGGCGGCCTGGCCTGGTGGGTCGAGTCGCGGCTCGAATCGCTGCGCGGTCTGGAGCAGCCGCGGCAGATCGCGCTGATCGACCGGTGGACCGGCGAGCTGACGTCGACCGAGTTGTTTCTGGTGATCAAGATGCTGACCGGGGCGATGCGGATCGGCGTGTCGCGGACGCTGGTCGAGCGGGCGCTATCGCAAATAGCGGGCGTCGAGCAGGCGGTGATCGCGCACCGGCTCTCGGGGGCGTGGACACCCGGGCCGGGAACGCTCGGCCGGCTGCTCTCGCCGGACGCGGGCGAGGCGGACCGGAGCCGGCCGTACCCGTTCTTTCTTGCGTCGCCGGCGGTGCCGCCCGAGTTGCCGGAGGGTGTCGCATCAGAGGTCGAGCTGATCGAACGCGAGCTCGGATCGGCCGAGGACTGGATCGCCGAGTGGAAATGGGACGGCATCCGGGCGCAGTTGATCGTGCGCGATGGTGCAGTCTTCTTGTGGAGCCGGGGCGACGAGAACCTGACCGAGCGGTTCCCGGAGGTGACCTCGGCCGCGGCCGGGCTTGCTGATGGCGTCCTCGACGGCGAGCTGCTCTGCTGGGATCACGAGAGTGATCGGCCGCTGCCGTTCGGCGTGCTGCAGCGTCGGATCGGGCGCACGGCGATCACGCCGGGCGTGCTGCGGACGGCGCCGGCGGTCTTTCTTGCCTACGACCTGCTCGAACACAGCGGCGCCGACACCCGCGAGCGACCGATCGAGGATCGTCTCGAACTGCTCGATGCAACCGTGCGATCGGTGGACCATCGGTCGCTGCGGCTCGGCGAGCGGTTCGTGTTCGAGTCGTGGACCGACGCGGAAACAAAGCGGAGCGAGAGCCGATCGCTCGGCGTCGAAGGCCTGATGCTCAAGCGGCGCGGGTCGGTCTATCGGTCCGGCCGGCGGCGGGGCGACTGGTGGAAGTGGAAGATCGATCCAATGACGATCGACGCGGTGCTGACTTATGCGCAGCCGGGCAGCGGTCGGCGAGCGGGGCTGCTGACCGACTACACGTTTGCGGTCTGGGATGGAGAGGGCAGATCGCGCGAGCTTGTGACGGTGACCAAGGCGTATTCGGGCCTGACCGACGACGAGTTCCGCACGATCGACCGCTGGCTGCGTGCGAATACGCTCGAGCGGTTCGGCCCGGTGCGCCGGGTCGAGCCGGCACAGGTCTTCGAGCTGGCATTTGAGGGCGTGCAATCGAGCGAACGGCACCGGGCGGGCATCGCGCTGCGGTTCCCGCGGATGAAGCGGTGGCGGACCGACAAGCCGGCGGAGCAGGCCGACACGCTGGACGCGCTGCGGGCAATGATGCAGGCGTGAAGACGGACCGCGGCATGTCGATGCTCCGCGGCTGGTTCGAGAGCCGGTCGTGGTCGCCGCACGCGTTTCAATCGGAGGCGTGGTCGGCGTACGCGGCTGGCGAGAGCGGGCTGGTGCACGTGCCGACGGGCGCAGGTAAGACGTACGCGGCGTACGGCGGGCCCGTCGCCGAGCTGCTGGAAGAGAGCATCGACAGCAACGGCGAAGTCTCGAACCTCGACGGCCTGCGCGTGCTGTACATCACGCCGCTGCGGGCGGTCTCGCGAGATATCGCGCTCGCGCTGCAGCGGCCGCTGGCCGACCTCGGCGCGCTCGGCAACGGGCGGCGGGATTCGAAGGCCGAGCCGGGCCTCACGGTCGAGACGCGGACGGGCGATACGTCGTCGGCCGTCCGTGCTCGGCAGGCCCAGCGGCTTCCGAATGTGCTGGTCACCACGCCCGAGTCGCTCTGTCTGCTGCTGACGCGGGAGAAGGCGGCCGAGCAGCTGGGCAGGGTCCGGTGCGTGATCGTCGACGAGTGGCACGAGCTGCTGAGCACCAAACGCGGGACGCAGGTCGAGCTCGCGCTGGCGCGGCTGCGCAGGCTCGCGCCGGGCGTACGCACCTGGGCGCTGTCGGCGACGATCAGCAACCTCGATGAAGCGGCCCAAGCCGCGGTCGGTGTGAACGATGAGCCAACGCTCGTGAGCGCAATGATCGATCGGCCGGTGATTATCGAGAGCGTGCTGCCGAGCGCCGACGATCCGTTCCCGTGGGCGGGGCACATGGGGCTGGTGCAGCTGCCGCGGGTGCTCGAGCGGATCCCCGTCGACGCCGAAGGCCTGCCCGCGGTCAGCACGCTGCTGTTCGTCAACACCCGCAGCCAGGCGGAGCGGTGGTACTCGGCGATCATGTCGATCAAGGAAGCCGAGTGGGGCGGCGCGGCCGCGCTGCACCACGGCTCGCTCGACCGGGCCGAGCGTGAGCGAGTCGAAGCAGGCCTCAACGATGGCTCGGTGCGGCTGGCCGTCGCGACGAGCAGCCTGGACCTGGGCGTCGATTTCGCGCCGGTCGAGCTTGTGTTTCAGATCGGCTCGCCGAAGGGGATCGCGCGGCTGATGCAGCGGGCGGGCCGCGCGAGCCATCGGCCCGGCGCGCCGTGCACGATCATCTGCGTGCCAACGCACGCGCTGGAGATGGTCGAGGTCGCCGCCGTTCGGCGGTCGATCGCCGAGGGCGTCATCGAGCCCCGCTCGGGTGAGCGGTGCCCACTGGATGTCCTCGCCCAGCACATGGTCACGCTCGGGCTCGGCGGCGGGGTATCGGCTGGCGCACTCTTCGACGAGGTCCGGACCGCGTGGTCGTACCGCGAGCTGACGAAGCAGGAATTCGATTGGACGCTCGACCTGGTCACGACCGGCGGCGAAACGCTCAAGGCCTACCCCGAGTACAAGAAGCTCGAGCCGGACGAGTCGGGTTCGCTTCGAGTCAAAGACAAGCGGATCGCGCAGCTGCACCGGATGAACGTCGGCACGATCACCGGCGACGCGGTCATGGAGATCCGCTACCGCAACGGCCGGAAGCTCGGGTTCATCGAAGAAGACTTCATCGGCCGGCTGCGCAAGGGCCAGACGTTTGTCTTCGCGGGCAAACGGCTGGCGTACCACTCGACGCGCGACCTAACGGCGTTTGTCACACCGGGGCGGGGGACGACGAACTTCACGCCGATCTGGGCGGGGACCAGGCTGCCGATCAGCGAGAGCCTGGGCTCGGCGGTGCGGTCGGCGATCTCGGCGGTGGGCGAGAACGCGTTTGACATTGACGCCGAGCCGGAGCTCGCTTCGGCCAAACGGCTGGTCGATGCGCAGGCGGCGCGCAGCGCGGTACCGGGCGCCGGCGAGACGCTGATCGAGATCGCCGAGACCCGCGAGGGCGCGCACCTGTTCGTGTACCCGTTCGACGGCCGGCTGGTCCACGGCGGGATCGCCGCGCTGGTCGCGCTGCGCCTCACAAGGCTGAGCCCGGCGACGTTCTCGACCGCGGTCAACGACTACGGGTTCGAGCTGCTGACCGAGGCGGGCTACGCGTTCGACACGCTGTTCGAAGACGAATCCGGGCGCGAGCTGTTCTCGCCCGACAGGCTGGCCGAGGACGCGGTCGAGAGCGTGAACCTGTCGGCATTGGCCAAGGGCCAGTTCCGCGAGATCGCACGGGTCGCGGGGCTGGTGCCGCAGTCGATGCCCGGCATGCCGCGGAGCCTGCGCCAGGTCGAGGCGCGGAGCGGGCTGATCTACGACGTTTTCGAACAGTTCGACCCGGAGAACCTGCTGCTGCACCAGGCGAGGCGTGAGGTTCTGGAAAAGCACTTCGAGCGCTCTCGGCTTGCCCGCACGCTCGCCCGGCTGCACACGAGCCCGATGGTCGTCCGCCGGACCAGCGGTCCGACGCCGCTGAGCCTGCCGCTGATCATCGAGCGGCTGGGCGCTCGGCTGACCAGCGAGGACCTGGAAGCCCGTATCGACAAGATGCGCGCTGCGCTGGAAGACGACGTTCGTGGCTGAACGGCGGAGCTACCGTTGATCGTGACCACGTCGACCGCCATGCAGGATCTGGCAATCGAGCTGCCCACGGGCGATGCCGCGGTGCTGATGCCCGAGCGGGCGATGCTGCTGCCGGGGCACCGGGTGCTGCTCATCGCCGACACGCACTTCGGCAAAAGTGAAGCGATGCGGCGCAAGGGCGTGCCGATGCCGGCGGGGCCGCGGCGGGACTCGTTTGACCGGCTGCGAACGGCTGTCGACCGCGCCATGCCCGCGCGGGTCATCGTGCTCGGCGACCTGCTGCACGCGCCGGCGGCGGTCACAGACGCGCTGCTCGACGAGCTGTGCCGCATGATTCAGCAGCTGAGCGCACCAATACAGCTCGTGCCGGGGAACCACGACGTGAAGCGATCAAAGCGGCCGCTCGCGGAGTTGTGCGGAGCGGCGGGCATCGACGTGCTCGAGCCGTGCGTGCGGCTGGGCGAGGTTGAGCTCGTCCACGAAGCGGCGGGTAACTCCGCGAGGTACGCCATCGGCGGGCACGAGCACCCGGCCGCGGTGCTGCGCGCGGGCGGCGACGCGATCAAGCTGCCGGCGGCCGTCGTCGGCCAGACGAGGACGGTCCTGCCCGCCTTCAGCCCGCTCGCTCCAGGCGGCCGCGCCGAAACCCGGACCGGCGACCGCCTCTTCGGCTTTACCGCGCGGCGCGTCATCGAGCTGCCCGGCTGACCGGAACAGCTACGCGCCCGCGGCCGGGTCGCCGAAACGTGTGCGCAGCAGGTCATAATCGGCCGCGTAGACCCCGCGGATGATGCCGATCGTCGCCTCGCGGTCGCTCTGGCGTTGGTCCTCGTCGATCGGGCGGGACCGGTTGGCATGCGGAACGGGATCGATCGGCAGGCCGCGGCGGGCGGCGAGCCGTGCCGCGTCTTCGGCGAGCGATTCGGTCCGCAGCAGCTCCACGTCGCACAGCGAGCCGTCGGCAAGCCGGAGAAAACTGGTCTGCGGCCGCATGAGCAGGTCGCTGCGGAGCGCATCCTCCTCGCTGAGCCGGGCGACGAACTCGGGGAAGCTGACGCCATGCAGCGCGGCCTTGCGGTGATCGTCGGCCGGCAGCTTGAACCCGCCCGCGAGCGCGAACGTGTACGCGGAGTACGCCCGCTCCCACGGGTCGCGCATCACCGCGATCTTCACCCCTCGCTTCCACGTCGAGGGACCCAGGGCGGCGGCATAGAACGCGGCCGTCGCGTGGCCCGGGCCCTCGTGCGTGTCCAGACCGTACAGCGCCCGCAGCATCGACTTGCCGCCCGTCTTCGGGATGTGGATGAACACCGCCCCCGTCTGCCGGCAGAGCCGCAGATACCGGCGCACATCGGCCGGCATGTTCCGGCGTCGGACCGAGGCCTTCAGATCACGCAGCACGTCCAGCACGGCCGAGCCTAGCCCGCCGCCGCCGGCCCGAGCACCAGCAGCGCCGCGAACCCGAGGTAGATCACCAGCCCCGAGACATCCATCAGCGTCGCGACCAGCGGCGAGCTGATCGTCGCCGGGTCGAGCTTCAGCCGCTCGAGCACAAGCGGGAACATCGAGCCGATCAAGACGCCCCAGAGCACGATCGCGACCGTCGAGCAGCCGACGGTCAGCGCGATGCGTGCCGCGGCCGGTCCCGAGCCGTCCTCGGTCGTCGCGATCCCGAGCAGGTTCAGGCCCATCACCACGCCGAAGGCCAGCAGCCCGAGCGCCGCGCCCAGCATCAGCCCGGTCAGGACCTCTTTCCGGAGGATGCGCAGCCAGTCGCCGGGCGTGACCTCATCGAGCGCGATGGCCCGGATCAGCAGGCTGGCGGCCTGCGTGCCCGTGTTGCCGCCGGACGAGATAATCAGCGGGATGAAGGCGATGAGCACGGTCGCCTGCGCGAGCTGGGCCTCGAAGGCATCGAGCACGCCGATGGTCAAGACCTGCAGCACGAGCAGGCCGCAGAGCCAGCCGCCGCGTTTCTTGAGCATCGCGGTCAGCCGGGTCTGCATGTAGGGCGCACCGAGCGCTTCCATGCCGCCGAGCTTCTGGATGTCCTCGGTCACTTCCTCGGCCGCAACATCCGCTGCGTCGTCGTGCGTCACGATGCCCAGCAGCACGCCGCGTGAGTCGAGCACGGGCAGCGCCGAGCGGTCGTACCGGTTCATCGCGCGGACGGCTTCTTCACGATCATCCGTCGCAGCCAGCGCGAGGAACGACGAGTCCATGATGTCGCGGATGCGCGTCTCCGGGTCGGCCAGCAGCAGCGAGCGGATGTGCAGGTCGTCGATAAGCACGTACCGCGGGTCGACGACGTAGACCCAGTGGACGGTTTCGGCATCGCGGCCGTGCAAGCGGATGTGCTCGAGCGATCGGCGGACGGTCCATTCGGGCCGCACGCGGACATAGTCGGGCGTCATCAGCCGGCCGACCGAATCGGGCGGGTAGCCCAGGATCGCCTGCGTCTCGCGCCGGCTGCTGGGCGAGAGGCTCGTGATCAGCCGCTTGGCGACCTCGGTCGGCAGCTCGTCGAGCACGCGGGCGCGGTCATCGGGCTCGAGCGATTCGATCGCCTGGATCGAGCGGGTGTCGCCGAGCTGGTCGATGAGTTCTTCTTGCCGATCGCCGTCGAGCTCGGCGAAGACATCGCCCGCTTCGTCCCGCGGCAGCAGGCGGAAACAGACAGCCGCGCCGTCGAGCGGCAGCTCGCCGATCAGGTCGGCCACATCGGCCGCGGGCACGCCGGCCATCGCCTCACGCAGCTCGCGGAACCGGCGCTGCTCGATGAGCTCGGCGACCTCGGGCTGGAGCAGTGTTGCCGTGGGGTTCACGCTCGGAGCATACGCAAACGCGGCGGCGAGCCCGGCTGTCCGGGACCGCCGCCGCGTGTCTCAGCCTCATGGCCCGGGGTTTCAGTGGCTATCGCGGTAGCTCGCGATCGGCTCGTCCAGCGGGGTCTCGGCGAGCTGGTTCGTGAAGTTGCTCATCACCTTGGCGGCGATGTTGGCAACCACATCGAGCGCGTGCCGGCGCGTGTAGCCCGCGGCGTAGAACTCCTCGAGCTGTGCATCGGTCACGCGGCCCTGCTGCTCGTAGACCGCCTCGGTGAACGCCTTAAGCGTCTGGTGTTTGGCGTTGTCGAGCAGGCCGCCCTTGCTGAGCGCGCCGACCTCGGCCGGGTCCTGGCCCAGCATCATCTCGCCGACCATCGCGTGGCCGTTGACGCAGTACTCGCAGCCGTTGAGCCGCGCGACCGTCAGCTGGATCACGTTCGACTCCTGCGGCGAGAACGCGCCCTGGGTCTGGATCGCCTGCTGCGTGCTCAGGTACGAGCCAACCAGCGCGGGCGATTCGGCCATCACCGCCATCAGGTTCGGCACAAAGCCGAACTGCCCCTCGATCGCGCCGAAGGTCGGCGCCAGCGCCGGCACAGATTCGGCCGTGTGGATCGAGAACCCCCGGCTCGTGGTTTCGGGCTCGAACAGTTCGCCGGCGGAAACGCCGAACCCGATGCCCGCCGTCACACACACCGCCGCCGCCGCGATCGCTCGCTTGGTCATCTGTCTTCTCCCGTACATGTTCGTGCCGATCCACCCGCGGCCCGCCGCGACCATCGCGCACGCTCCCGCCCGTCGGCACCGAGCCAAACCGGCCTCGCCGGTCCGGTATTCCCGGGATTCTTACACCAGCCCGCCGAGCCCCGCCAGCCCGACCGGCTCCTTCGTGAAGAAGCTCTCGGCCGCCTCAGTCCCGATCCGGCTGCCGTAATAGGTCATCGAGGCCCGGACCCAATCAACCACCTTTCGGTTTTTCTCCGGCAGCACGAACTGCGTCTCGTAGGCCCGGATCGAATCGATCTTCCGATCGACATAGCCCGTCGAATCGATCAGGAACCGCGGATCGGCTACCCAGCGCAGGTGCGTCGCGTAGTAGTAGAACAGCCACTTCGGGTACCGCGGCTCGGCCAGCGGCAGCGTCTGGCCAGTCCAGCCGTCGACCGGATCGGGCAGATCGAGCTTCGTGAGCTTCGCGTCGAAGCGGGCATCCTCGACGACGCGTGTCACGGCGCGATGGTCCGGGTGGGCGTCCTCGAAGAAGGGCGTGAAGACGATGTCGGTTTGATGTGCCCGGATCACGGCCGCCATCGCGTGCCGGGCTTCGAC
>JBCDEF010000035.1:0-18435 GCA_039179915.1 Planctomycetota bacterium
CGCACTCATTGTAATACACCGTTGCCGATTACGAATGAATCACCCGTCCCTCCGAGTCGAGGGCGGCCTCGTGGACGCTCTCGTGCATCGTCGGGTGGGCGTGGACGGTGTGGATCAGGTCCTCGGTCGTGGCTTCCAGCCGGCGCGCAAGCGACATCTCGGCGATCAGCTCCGTCGCCTGGTCGCCCATGATGTGGGCGCCGAGGATCTCGCCGTGCGGCAGGCCGCGGATGATCTTGCAGAAACCGTCCGTGTGGTGGCTCGCGATCGCCTTGCCGAGCGCGGTGAACGGGAACTTGCCGACCTCGTAGTCGGTGCCTTTCTTGAGGCCCTTCTCGATCAGAGCTTGCTCGGTGTAGCCGACGCTGGCGACCTGCGGCTGGCAGTAGGTGCAGCCGGGGATGACCGAGTAGTCAAGCGGGATCGGCTCGTGGTCGAGCTTGCCGGCCTTCCACGCGATCCGCTCGACACAGATGATCGCTTCCTCGCTCGCGACGTGCGCCAGCCACGGCGGGCCGATGACATCGCCCACGGCGTAGATGCCGTCGAGGTTCGTCTTGTAGTCGTACGCCTGGTCCGTGTCGTAGTTGTTGGCGACGTAGTCGGTCTTGATGTGGTCCTTCTCGGTCTCGAGACCGAGCTTGTCGTCAAAGAGCCCGTCGTAGCGGCCCTTGACGCCGATGGCCACCAGCACCTTGTCGGCCTCGATGGTCTCGGCCTTGCTCTCGTCGGCCTTGCCGTCTTTGAACGGCGCGATGGTGACCTTCACGCCGCCCTTGGTCTTTTCGACCTTGGTCGTGATCGTGCTGGTCCGCAGGTCGAAGCCCTGTTTCTTGTAGAGCTTCTGCATCGCGGCCGAGACGTCCTTATCTTCGACCGGCAGGATGCGGTCCTGCATCTCGATGATGGTGACCTCGGTGCCGAACTGCTTGTAGAAGTAGCCGAACTCCATGCCGATGGCGCCCGAGCCGACAACGATGAGCTTCTTGGGCTTGCTCTTGTTGTACATCGCTTCGCGGGCGCCCCAGATCGTCTCGCCGTCGAACGGCGCGCCGGGCAGCTCGCGGGCGACCGAGCCGGTGGCGACGATGACGTGGTCGGCCGTGATCGTCTCGCGCGTTTTTCCGGGCGTGGCGGGCGCGCTGGTGATCTCTTCGTGGACCTCGCAGTCCTGGATCTCGATCTTGCAGGGCGAGCTTCCACTCTTGGCCGCGACGATCTTGGCGCTCGCCTCGATGTGCTCGATCTTGTTCTTCTTCATGAGGAAGCCGACGCCGCCGGTCAGCTTCTCGGCGACCTTGCGGCTGCGGCCGATGACCGAGTCCCAGTCGAACTCGACCTCGCCCTTGATCTTCAGGCCCCACGTGTTCTGGTGGGCGAGCTTCTCCATCAGCTCGGCGTTGGTCAGCAGGGCTTTCGACGGGATGCAGCCCCAGTTGAGGCAGACGCCGCCGAGCTTGGCCCGCTCGACGACGGCGGTCTTGTAGCCGAGCTGCGCCGCCCGGATCGCGCCGACATACCCGGCGGGCCCGCCGCCAATAACCACGACATCGAAGTGACGGTTCGCCACGGGGAGTTCCTTTCTGAGCCCCGCCGAACGGGGGTGTCCGAGCCGCGCGCTGGGGCGCGATGAAGTTTCACGGCATGCTAGGGCGCGGCAACGGATTTTCTGCCCCTGACCGGGAACCCGGTTCGGACCTCGGCGTCCCAAGGCCCATGGCGACCTCAAAAAGGGTTCGCCGGGGAGGACACCAGATGCTCGTCAGACTTGTTCGATGGTGGATCGTGGCGATGATCTCGGCGACCGCGGGGGGCCAAACCGACAGCGCGGTCTGCAGGCAGGAGGCTGTGCTGGGGCGGTACGAACTCGGCTCGCGCCCTGACGCGCTGGATGTGGATGGAAACATCGCATACGTCTCCGAGGCCGGGTTCGGGTTGCGTGTGCTGGATGTGAGCAACCCAACGGCCGTGAACGAGGTCGGTTCGCTCCGGCTGGTGATCGGCGCTTCATCGGGTGGCTTCGCGGCAGTCGAGAGCGTGGGCGATCTTGTGTTTCTTGCGGGGCGGAGCTTCGGCCTGTTTATCGTTGACGTGAGCGACCCCGCGTCGCCGGTGTTGCTCTCCAATGTCGAGACCGGTCGTCAGGTTCTCGGTTTTGATCTTGTGGGTGATCTGGTGTACGTCGCCGAGAGCTTCTTCGGGCTCAGGATCCTGGACATCAGCGACCCCTCCGCGCCGCACGATGTCGGCCGGTATCAGACACCGCAGCAGGCCTACGACGTCGAAGTCGTTGACTCTATTGCATTTGTCGCCGACAACTTCTCCGGGCTGCAGGTCATTGATGTCTCCGAACCTGCATCGCCGACCCGGATCTCGTCGCTGGCGCCGTGGAGCCAAACAACGGCGATCGAGATCGTGGGTGACTTCGCGTTTCTCGGGGAAGGATTCGGAGTACGTGTGGTCGATATCACCGATCCGTCCCGTGTTGAACCGATCGTCGCGGCGGAGACGAGGAGCATCGGTCCGCGCTGGATTCACTATGAGGATGGCAGGCTCTTCGTGTCCGAGGACAGATCGGGGCTCGCCATGTTTGATGTAACGGACCCGTCACGGCTCCGATTCACCGCGCGGTACGCCGGACCAGCCGATATCCGCTATTCGGCGGCGGCCGGCCCGGTCGCCTACGCATCATGCCCGACCGGTTCGCTGGTGATTCTCGACGCCACCCGCGAGCTCGGCGACAGCACCATCGGCTTCGCACCCGTCGTGACCCAGCCGTTTGATCTGACTCTTGTTGATGACATCGCCTACGTCGCGTCTTGTGCCGGGCGGCTCGAGATCGTGGATGTCGCCAATCGCTCAGCACCGCGGGGCCTCGGCCTTGTAGAGATGGGCGGCTGTCTGCGTGGTGTCGCGTTCGAAGACGGCCTTGTGTACCTCGTCGACCGCGACGAGGGCTTCTACGTTGTGGATGTGTCCGATCCCACTAAAGCCCATCTTATCGGCACCGGGCCGGAGCAGCCGGTCCGCGGCAACGCGGTCGCCAGCGAAAACCGATTCGCTTACATCGCGGCGTTCAGCGACGGCCTTTTCATTATCGATGCCTCGGACATTGATCGCATGACCCTGATTGAGTCGTTCGATACACCGGGAGATGCATACGACGTACTCGTTCGTGACGGTCTGGCGTATGTCGCGGACGGCGAGAGCGGCATCGCCATAATCGATGTCTCCGACCCGACATCCCCGACGCTGGTCGGCTCGCACCCCGGCACATCGCAGGCGATCGACCTCGCGCTGGCCGGCGACACGCTGCTCGTCGCAGACTCGGAGGGCGGGCTGCTGTCGTTCGATGTCTCCGATCCGGCGAGCCCCCGCCTGCTCTCGGTTTTCGAACTCTTCGCGCTCGGCGGCCAAAAGATCACCGTCGATGGGCAAACCGGGTTTTTCGTCGCGTCCGGGCGTCTGTTTGTGCTCGACCTCTCCGATCCCGCCTCGCCGGCGATGCTAGGCCTCGCGACCTATGCCGGCCGCATCCGTGACATCGCGCCTCTCGACGCGGGCACGCTGCTGGCCACGAACCAGTTTGAAGCGATCACGATCGACGTCCGCCAAGACTGCCGGGCGTGCACCGCCGACATCGATGCCGACGGCGATACCGACACCGATGACCTCTTTGCATGGATCGCGGCGTTAAAGCTGGGGTCTCCCGAGTGCGACGTCAACCGCGACGGCGACTGCGGCAGCCCCGACTTCTTTGCGTGGGTCAGCGCCTTCGGGCAGGGCTGCGGCTAAGCCCTGCATCGCCTCAGAACGTCGGATAACCCATACAAACGCCGCGTGTGCTGTCGAACCTTTCGTGAGAAAGGCCAAACCGCGGCCCGTGCCGCCCGGATTGCTCTACGCTCCGTGTCCGCCAGCGGTGACTCGCCCGCCCGCGGCCGAGGAAGAAAAGGTCACTCCAGATGCACACCCGATCCGCGCTCGCTGTCGTTCTCATGTCAGGCTGTGCTGTTTCGGCGTTGGCCGATCCGCCGCCGGGCTTCTACGACTTGGTCACGGGCACGACCGGCCCCGCGATCAAGAGCCAGCTGACCACGCTGACCAACCAGGCGATCACACGCTCCTACGGCGAAGCCCGCACGCTCCTGCAAGACATCGACGAGGACCCCGCCAACCCGAGCAACATCATCCTGACGTACACCGGCGTGTCGATCGATTCGACGTGGACCAGCGGCAACACCTGGAACCGCGAACACACCTGGCCGCGAAGCCTGGGCGTGGGCAGCTCGGGCTCGGACAACTCCGACCTGCACATGCTCCGGCCGTGCAACCCGGGCGTCAACAGCGAACGCGGCAACAAGCGCTTCGGCACTGCAGCCGGCGAATGGGACCCGGACTGGTACGGCCAGGAGTTCCGCGGCGAGATGGCCCGCGTCGTCTTTTACGCCAACACCCGCTACACCTACCTGAGCATCCCCACGATCGGCTCGCAGTCGCAGTTCATCGACTGGCACTTCGAGCAGATGCCCGACGACGACGACCGCCGTCGCAACGACCGGGCCTTCGACGCGCAGCAGAACCGCAACCCGTTTGTCGACCGGCCGGAGTGGGTCTGGGCGATTTTCGGCGAGGGTCCGAGCGACGCGCAGCTCGCCATCGCGGGCGCTGGCGTCACCGGCGGGGCGTCGGCCGCGTCGATCGATCTTGGCGCGCTGATCGCCGACGGGGCGCCGATCACGACCGGCATCGCGCTGGACAAGACCGGCGCGGCGCCGACGACCTACCTCGTCTCCGCCGACGGCGGTGTCTCCAGTGCCGCGGCCACCGGGCACCAGGCCGGCTTCGCCCGCGGCCCGGGATCGGTCGATCTGCCGATCACCCTCGACGCCACGCCCGGCCCGGTTGAGGGAACGATCACGATCGACAACACCGACCTGACCTCCGCCGGCGCGGGCTTCGGCTCGGCCGACGGCGACGATGTCGTTCTTGTTACGGCTTTCGTCTTCGAGCCCTCGGTCGCCTCGCTCGATTCGGCGGAGCCGCTGGCGAGCACGGCCATCGATCTGGGGCAGATCGCGATCGGTGAGAGCTCGGGACCGGTCAGCATTGCGGTCTGGAACCTGGCGCCCGGCGTGACGGGCGCGGCGCTCGATGTGGACAGCGTGCAGATCACGGGCCTCGCCGACGGCGTGTCGATCGTCGGTGCGCCGGTTGTCGGCGTGCTGCCCGGCGACGCGGCGACGCTCACGCTCGATGTCTCGCCGACCGCCGCGGGCGTGATCAACGCCACCGCGATCGTTGCCGTCAGCGATGAGGACCTGCCCGGCGAGACAGCAAGCACGCTGACGCTCTCGATCCTGGCCGAAGCGGTCGACCCCTGCCCGGCCGATGTCAACAGCGACGGCGTGGCCGACGAGTCCGACTTCTTCGCCTGGGTCTCCGCCTTCGGCAGCGGCGCGCCCGAGTGCGATGTCAACGGCGACGGCGCCTGCGAGCCGGGCGACTTCTTCGCCTGGGTGTCGGCCTTCAACGAGGGCTGCTGATCCCGCGCTGTATCAGCGGCCGAAGTCCCAGCCGTTGATCCCCCAGCGGGTCATCTCGAGCCCGGCGCCGAGCGAGGTCGGTCCGTGGTCGTTGGGCACGGCCCGCACGACCGATCCGTCGACGCGTGCGACCGATGATTCGAACAGGAACGTGTGGCCCAGCTCCAGGAAGAACGCGGCCTCCGGGTCGTGACCCTGGCAGAAGGCCATCGCCTCCCACAGCAGCGCCTTGGCCGCGGGGTAGCGGACATCGCCCAGCCGATGGGCCCGGAGCCGTAGGTCGGTCCACTCCGCGTCGGGAAGAGTGTCGTCATCGATCGAGAGCTGGCTTGGGTCGATCTCGAGCGCGGCGCTCAGCGCGTACTGCGGGAAGAGCAGCGCGCCCTCGGTCAGGGCCGTCCCCGCCGCTTGCGGATCGTGGTCGGGCTGGGACGGGCAGCGCAGCGCCTCGCTCGCGCCCGCGGGCGACCAGCCGTCGGTGTCGGCCAGCGCGGCCCACGAGCCGCGTTCCCGTATCGCCGGCCCCCCGATCGAGACCCCGTCAAACGGCCCGAGCCGGACGGCCGTGCGCTCCGGCGGCAGGAAGACGATCGCGTCGTCCGAGTCGGCGGCATA
Source organism: Planctomycetota bacterium (assembly GCA_039179915.1). Lineage (GTDB taxonomy): Bacteria > Planctomycetota > Phycisphaerae > Phycisphaerales > UBA1924 > JANQQZ01. The sequence goes on from JBCDEF010000035.1 coordinate 6,162, forward strand.
CACGAACAACGCCGCGGCAGCGTTTCGGATGGTCGCCGTGCAGTGCAGGTCCGTCGCCGCCTGCCGCGTCGACGCGAGCACCGGCAGCAGGATCGCCAGCAGAAGAATGATGATCGAGATCGACACCACAAGCTCAACTACGGTAAACCCACAATACTGTGTGTTGTGTTGCCGGTGCGCGTATTGGAGCTTGTTGACACGCATAGGCGGACCAGGTTACCCTCGGAAGAATACGCCTTCACCGAAGTATCGTATTATGCAGCACCCAACGCAAGCCGTAGGCACCGCTGATCGTCGGAATTCTTATTCTGGGGAATGGGTTGCCTATGTGGTCGCGGCGATCGGCATGGCCGCCACGGCCGGCTTTGCGGTCGCGCCCGAGATCTGCTACGAGCCGGACGAATTCGGTGTCTATGACGTTGGCGATACCCAGGACTGCACGATCTTCGGCTTATGCCCAACCTCGATTTTCTGCCGAAACAGCCCGACCGGCAACAGGCATCCGGGGATCATCACGCCGGGTGTTGCCGGTGTTGAGTGCCCAACATTCAGAGATGGTGCCGACACTGACGGCGACGGTCTATGCGATAGTGGGATCACAGTGCGACCAGCGATTTACGTTGCAACGGTGAACATCCAAGACTGTCCGCCCGGCTGCGATCCGAGGGGGACGCGCGGCCCCGTCGAGCCAACCGGCAGCCCGTGATGGAGCGGTCATGATCGCGCAGTTCCGCCGGGCCGTGTTCGCTGTGATGGTGTGTGCGATGCCCGGCGTGCTCTGGGCGTGCTCGGTGTGTGGGCAGGGGGCGGCTCCTCGGCTCCAACTCTTGGTCTCTGCCGCCGAGCGGTACGCGTCGGTGGATGCCATCGCCCTTGAGGCGGTGTACGGCTCGGCGCTCGCCGAGTATCCGCCCTGGATCTCTGCGGAATCGGCGGCCCGTGTTATCGCTGAGAGCCCCAGCCGGCTGGTTGCCGCGACGCACCGCGACGGGCGGAGCCGGTCAGAGCGGTTGCGTGCGTCCGACACGGATGGCTCGGCGGATGCGTTGTGGTCGTTCGTGGCCGAGGGGGCCGAGCGTCGGTACACAGGGTCAGACAACGATCGCCTGGTTCGCGCGGCGCCGCGTTCGGGGGTTTCGCGGTTCGGATCAAACGCGACGATGCACGTTCCTTGGCCCATGCTGGGCCGCATGGCCGATGCGTTTGCCGCGGCCGACGATCTTTCGATCGACGACGACGGCGAACTGACGATGTTCTCGTCGCTGTCGCTGAAGCTGCGGGTGGTGATCGAGAACGAGACATCGCTGGTCCGCCGCGTGGCGTCGCTTGCGCGTGACACGGCGGGTCTCAGCGACGGCCGGGGGCGGGAGATCGTCGCCGTCGAGTTCGAGGGCTACCTCCCCGTGGCGGGCGTGATGCTGCCGGAGCGGTCGACGGTGCGTGTGTCGTTCCCGACCGGCCGGGAGGACGTGCCGGTGTTCGAGACGTCCTACCCGGTGACCGAGCTGCGATGGACGGTCAACCCGCCGGACACCGAGCACCTGCTGCGGACGACGCCGAGCGACCCGTCGTGGAACTGGCTCGACGCGAAGACCAGCGATGTCTACGACCGCGAGGGCGGGACGCTCCTGTACAACCGCAAGGAGCAGGACCGGGCGTATCTAACGGCGTACGACTCGGGCCGCACGCCGCGGCGGGTCGGGCTGGTGGTCATCGCAGTGGCGTGCGCGGCGAGCCTGGTCGTGGCGTGGCGTCGCCTGACCTTTGGCGGTGGTGCGGGGCGGCCGTCGTGAGCGGGTTCGCCGCGCGGGTGGTGGCGATGATCGATCCGCTGGCGCGGGTGGGGGTCGGCGGGGTGCTGCTGGCCGCGGCGTGCATGAAGCTGACGCAGTTCGCGGTGGTCCCCGCGGTCGGGCCGGTCTCAGGGATCGGGGCCTTCGTCGAGCAGATCCGGCTGCACGGGCTAGTGCCGACCGGGCTGGCGATACCGGTGGCGGTCGTGGTTGTTGCGCTCGAGATCGTGCTCGGCACATGGCTGTTGTTGCATGTTCGGCGTGTGGCGGCGTCGGCCTCGGCGATCGCGCTGCTCGCTGCGTTCTCCGGCTACCTGTTTGTCGCGTGGATCACGGGCGCGGCCGGCTCGTGCGCGTGCCTGGGCGATTTTGCGGAGCAGAGCATCCCGGGAGCGCTGCTCCGCAAAGCGGGGCTCGCCGGGGCGCTGTGCGCGGGGATCGTGCTCGCCCGCCGCGGCGGGGCGTAGCCCGCACGGCCTGACTGCGCGGTACACTTGTTCGAAACGCGTAGACGCGAGAAGGAGAGCACCTGTGAGCATGCCCACGCACCCGCTGGCGAGCCTCGGCCGCGCCATTCTCGACCATGTCCGCTCCGGCGCGACCGACGATCGGCCGCTGTGGGAGGCCCACTTCCATCCCGAGTTCGTCTCGGTCGAAGGCTCGGGCGAATCGGCCAGCGGGTACGACGGCGTCGCCGCGAAGCAGAAGGGCTGGATGGACGCCCACACGATGCACGGCTTCACGGCCGACGGCCCGTACCTCGGCTCCGACTGCGTGGTGATCGGCTACACGATCGATGTCGAGCCCAAGGACGGGTCCTGGCCGCGGATGACGATGCGCGAGGTCGGGGTTTACACCGTGGACGGCGGCAAGGTCATCAAGGAAGAGTTTATGTACGAGCCGATGGGCTGATCCTGACGATCCCGCGCCGAAAAGACTTGCACCTGGCGTCGGCGGTGGGGTAGTCTCTCCAAAGAGCCTCGCCCGACAGGGCGAGTGCGCGCCGCGGCCTGTTGCGGCGGGCGAACCACGGGAACGCGGGTCTGGATCCGCACAAGAGAAGACGGGATCGAATCATGATGTGCGCACGCTTTGCTGTCGCGGCCTCGGCCGCGGGTTTGTTTGTGTATGCAGGAGCCGCCACCGCCCAGCCCGCGGGCTTGTACCTTTCCGTCGCTGACAACGTCGGGACCGAGGTCAACGGCGGGCCGTTCACGGACGAAGATGTTTTCCTGACCGATGCCGCGGGCAGCTCGTCGTCGCTCTTCTTCTCGATCGATGCGGGCGACCTCGATGCGTTCCACATCCTGCCCAACGGCAACTTCTTGTTCTCGTCGCTGTTCAACGGCAGCATCGGCGGCGTGACGTTCGACGACGCCGATCTGATCGAGTTCGACCCGAACACGAGCTCGATCGTGGGCAACTACCTCGGGCTGGGATTCGATTCGTTCACCAGCGCCGGGCCGGACGTCTCGGCCGCCACGACCGACGCCGACGGCAACCTGTACTTCAGCGCCCTGGGCAGCACGAACGCGCTGACCCACGCCGGCGGCTCGCTGACGTTCACCGACGGCGACATCGTCCGGCTCGACGCGACCACCGGTATCGCCACCATCGCGATCGCCGAGGCCGATCTTTTTGACGACGGCGACGGCGATGTCTACGGCCTGCACCTGGATACCGACGGCACGCTGCTGATCTCGACCATCGATGACGAGATGATCAGCGGCAGCATGTTCCTCGACGGCGACGTCTTCCGCTACGACCCGATCAGCGACACCGCCAGCCCGTTCTTCAGCGAATCGAGCTTTACAAGCACGAACACGCACGACGTCGACGCGGTCTTCTTTGTGGTGCCGGCGCCCGCCTCGGCAGCACTGCTCGGGCTCGGCGGGCTCGCCGCCGCCCGGCGGAGGCGCGGCTGATGCGGAGCGCGTTCAACTCGGGTGTCGTTTCGGCCGGAGTCGCCGCGCTGCTGACAGCGCCCGCGCTCGGGCAGGCCCAGCGCGCTGCCGCGGCATTCCAATTCTCGTCGGTCACCGTGCCGACCACCCAGGCGGTCGCGCTCACGGCCGACCTGACCGACTTCGACGTCGCCGATCTCTCTGCGATCACCGGCGTCGGGCTCACCGGCACCTATGTCACGCAGCAGGGCGACACCGAGGGCGGCCTCGGCCCCTGGTCGCTCGACGTGCTGATGACCGTGACCGCGCCCGGCGGCGAGCAGCTCGTCTGGAACCCGATCGGCGGCGATGTCACCATCGCCGACTACCCGCTGAGCGACGGCACCGGCGGCCTGGGTTCCGGGCCCGCCGGCGTCGACGGCTTCGGCGAATGGACCTTCCTCTTCGGCAGCACCGAGTCGGTCAGCAACTGGGTCTACCGCATCCACGATCCGGTGATCTATCTCTTGGCCGACGCGATACCCATCACACTGGGTTACCTCGCCGATCCCGATCCGGATTCGAGCTGGAACCGGCCGTTTTTTATCGAGGGCGTCTCGGGCCTGGGCCCGGTGAGCTTCGACGCGTTCGGGTTCCAGGTCGCGGTCACGGGCGTCTATGAGCTCGAGAGCGTGCTGCCGGTCGTGGATGACCACTTTACATTCCTGTACGCCGGCGGCTTCGATCCGCAGCAGCCGCTGTCCAACCTGCTCGACTACGGGCTTGGCAACGGCAACTCGCCGTTCGAAGTGCCGCGGGGCACGTCGCGGATCAGTGCGCTGCTGCAGGCGGGCGTCGAGTACACCTGGGTCACCAGCCAGTGGTCGGCATTTGACCCGATCCAGCAGGCCGACAACACCATCGTCGGCCCCGGCGCGGTGATCGGCGGGTGCCCGGCCGATGTCAACCGCGACGGCCTGCTCGACGCCGGCGACTTCTTCGCCTGGGTCGGCGCGTTCGGAAACCAAGACCCCGAATGCGACGTCAACCTCGACGGCGCCTGCGATCCGGGCGATTTCTTTGCTTGGGTGCAGGCCTTCGGCGTCGGCTGCGAAGAGTCCTGAGCACGCGTACGAGTGGAAGAGAGCGGTACGAAAGCGAGCGCAGCATGCACGATTTCGGGTTGATCGGTATCACGGCGGCTGGGTTCGCCATCGCGGCCCCGCTCGCGGAAGCGCAGCCGCTGCCCGGCGGCGTTGAATCGATCGAGGTCCTGGCCCGCGGCGTCTTCAACGGCCCGGGCTTCAACCTGCCGCCGCTCAGCCAGGTCACCAACATCGTGCCGCGGCTCAACGACAGCGGCAGCGTCGTGTTCAGCTACTTCGACGAGAACATCGACCGCCGCATCTGGGTCGACGGCGTCACCCTGCCCGTCGGCCCGTTCTTCTCGACCAGCGACCCGCACATCGACTCGGCCGGCAACGCTGTCTGGGCTGTCTCGACGCTCGATCCGAACACGAGCAACTGGGGCGTGTGGCGGTATGACGCCGGCTCGGCCGCCGCGACCAGGCTTACGACAGCTCCGCTCGGCTCGTCCGGATGGGGGCAGCCCAACATCAACGACAGCGGCGCGATCGCCTACCGGGCGGGCTTCCAATTCGATGATGCAATCGGCGTCTTTGACAACGGCGGCTACACGCCTATCGAGGTCGACGACGGCACGCCCTACACCTTCTTCACGTCGGGCATCGGGTTCAACAACGCCGGGCAGATCTCGGCGCGGGTCTTTCAGGCCTCGGGCATCGACGGCGTGGCGATCTTCGAGACCGGCGGCGGCTCGGCGCTGCGGATCGCCGACGACACCCTCAGCCCGAGCGGCGCGACGATCACCGGCTTCCTCAACGGCACCGACCTGAACAACGCCTCGCAGCTCGCGACGGTCGGCTTCAAGAGCGGCGGGGCGGAGGTGCTCCGCGTCGCGGCCGACGGCTCGATCACGGTCATCGCTGACGATGCCACCGGCGGCCCGGTCTCGGACATCCAGACCTTCAACCCGGTGCTCAACGACGCGGGCTGGGTCGCGTTCCGCGGGCTGAACGCGGCGGGCGATGAGGCCGTCTTCGTCGGCGATGGCACCGACCTGCTGGAGATCGCGGCCGTCGGCACCGCCGTGTCGACCGACGCGGGCCCGGGCGTGATCACGGGCTTCTCGGGCGGGCTGGACATCAACGCGCCGGGCCAGGTGCTGGTCAACGCGGCGCTCCAGTCGGCCGCGGGCGGCTCGCTGGGCCGGGGCATCCTGCGGGTGGACCTCGCCGCGCCTGAAGCCTGCGCCTGCGATGTCAACGGCGACACGCTCTGCGATGGCGGCGACTTCTTCGCCTGGGTCAGCGCCTTCGGCGTGCAGGCGCCGCAGTGCGATGTCAACGGCGACACGCTCTGTGATGGCGGCGATTTCTTCGCCTGGGTCAGCGCCTTCGGCGAGGGCTGCTAAGCCAGCACGCCGGGCGTGCGTCCGGAAATCAGCAGACCCCGGGTTTTTGTCTGTCCGCGGCAGTTGTGCGCCCCGGGCGGGACGGTATTCTCAACATCGCGTCCGTCGGTCTTGCTCGTGGCCCGGCGGCACCCGCCCAAGGAGTAACCGGCCGTGATCGTCCTGCCCATGCTCGTGTTCGCCGCCTCGCAGCAGCCCGCGTTCCGCACCATCGACCGCCCATTCGACGTGCTGGAGACCAGTCCCGCTGGGATTACGGCTCTGTCCGAGACGCATGACTGGCACATCGAGCTCCAAGACGCGACCGGCGCGCTGATCGCCGACTTCCCGCTCGGCGGCGGCGCTTCGGTGGTCTTGGACCTGGAGCGCCGCGAGGTGTTCGCCCCTGGCGCGGACCTGCGGCTTGGCGCCGGCGGCAAGCTCGACCGGCCGGACATCGTCCTGCTCGGCGGCGAGATCGCGGGCGAGCCCGGCTCGCTGGCCTTCCTTGCCTTCGGCCGGGACATGACCCTCGGGTTTGTCCAGTCGGACGGGCAGCAGTACGTCGTCAGCTCCGGCCCGGTAGGCGAGGGCCTGGGCACGGTGGTGTACAACCTGAGCGAGGTCGCCGGCGAGACGATCCCGCTCCGTGAGCTGGCGTGCACCGTGCTCGATCTTCCGGGGACGGACGCGGCCGCCGCCGCAGCCCACGCCCCCGGCGCCGCGGCGCGGGGCGAGCCGCCCTGTCGCGTGGTCGATGTCGCGGTCGAGACCGACCTCGAGCTGCGGACCGAGCTGTTCGGCGGCGACGCCGCGGCCGCGTCGGACTACGTGGCCGCCCTGGTCGGCGCGGTCGGTGAGATCTACCGCCGCGACCTGAACGTGATCCTGAACATGTCCTTCCTGCGGATCTGGGACGGCTCGAACGACCCGTGGAGCGGCGGGGACACCGTGAGCCAGCTCTTCGAGTTCCGCGACTACTGGCTGTCCAACGAGACGGCGGTCGACCGCGACCTGGCGCACCTGCTCTCGGGCCGGGCGCTCGGCGGCGGCGTGGCCTGGCTGGGCGTGGTCTGCAATCCCGAATTCGGCTTCGCCGTCTCGGCGAACCTCAACGGCTTCTTCCCCTACCCGCTCGAGGACCAGAACAACCAGAACTGGGACGTGATGGTCACCGCACACGAGTGGGGCCATAACTTCGGCGGCCCGCACACCCACGAGCAGACGCCGCTGGCCAACATCGATGGCTGCGGCCTGGGCGATTGCTCGACGCTGCCCGGCACGATCATGAGCTACTGCCACCTCTGCGGCGACGGGACCGGCGATGTCGATCTGCGGTTCCACCCCCAGAACATCGGCGACTACATGCTCCAGCACCTCCAGTTCGGGGCCGCCTGCTCGCTGACCGACAACCCGATCTGCGAGGGCGGCGACTGTGCCGCCGACGTCAACGAAGACGGCGTGGCCAACGGCGGTGACTTTTTCGCCTGGGTCAACGCCTTCGGCACCGGGGCACCGCCCTGCGATGTCAACGGCGACGGCAGCTGCTCGGGCTCCGACTTCTTCGCCTGGGTCAGCGCCTTCGGCGAGGGCTGCTAGCCCCCAGGTCACGCATCCTCGCTCGCCAGACAGGCCGACACGCTCAAGTTTGGAACCGCCGGGCGGGACATCCGAATGGCATCCTGTTGCGGGTTCGCCGCTGTTTGTGCGCGAAGAATCCGCATCGATCGGTTTTTGAACGGGCGGGTTTCGCCTATCCTTGTTTCGATGAAATCGGCCGCGTCGATCGGGTTCCGATGGGCGGCGCTGGCGATGAGTGAGCTTCTCTCAGCATCGGCCGCCCGGTTCATGGGTGGTTCCGGTGCTCTCGGGTGTGGTGGTGTATATCTGAGCCGCGGCGTTCGACCGCGGCGGAGGACGAGCAATGTCGAAGTCGATGAGGGTTCACAGCGGTTTCGGTCGCGGCCTGTGCGCGGGTGCGGCGGCCCTTCTTGTAACGGTCGCCGGCGGCGCGGCCGGGCAGGCCGAGCTGGCCGCGTCGTCGCACCCGCGATCGGCGGAGTCGGGCGTGACGCGGCTGCTGGGCGAGCCCCGGCCCGGGATCGATGTGCCGGCCGTCGTGATGTCGCCGCTGTCTGTTTCGACGCGGCCGACGACGTCGGACTTCGCGACCGCGCTCGACGCGGACCTCGACGCCGCGATGGCGCTCGGCGGGCTGGAGACGGTGCACCTGGTCGGCCTGCCGCTGAGCGCGGGGGAACTGATCGACCTCGACCTTGAGCGCGTCCGCGTCACGGATCCGGACGCGGTGATCATCCACGGCGACCAGCAGGCGGCCCGCCGGGGCGACGAGCCGCTGAACGTCATGTTCTCCGGCGAGGTCGCGGGCGAGCCGGACTCGTGGGCGTATGTCTCGTTCTCGCGCTACGGCGTGCGCGGCATCGTTGAGATCGCTGGCGAGACGCACATCATCTCCAGCGGCAAGCTGGGCCTGCCCGCGGGCTCGGTCGTCGAGCCGGTGGTCTACAACCTGACACACCTGCCCGAGGGCGAGATCAGTTGGGTCGAGTTCGCGTGCAGCGTGATCGACACCCCGGCCGTCGAGGGCGAGGGCGACGGCCCGGTCGCCGCCCGCGGATCGGAAGAAGAGCCCGACCCCTGCCGCGTGGTCGACGTGGTCATCGAGACCGATGCCGAGTTCGGCGGGCTGTTTACCGGCAGCGGCAACGACGGCCTGGCCGCCCAGGAAGCGCACAACGCGTACGTCGAGTCGCTGGTCGGCGCGAACAACGTGATCTACGGCCGCAACGTCAATGTGCGGCTGAACATCGTCGCTGTCCGGTCGTGGGTCGGCGCCGAGCAGGGCGACGATCCGTGGGAGGGCACCTCGACGTTCTCGCGCCTGCTCGAGCTGCGGGCCGCGTGGACGCCGACGAGCACGCCAATCGCGGTCGACGAGTGGCAGTCAGTGCACATGTTCAGCGGCGCTCGGCTCGGCGGCGGGATCGCCTACCTCAGCGCGATCTGCAACCCGAACTTCTCGCACGCGGTCTCGGCCGACCTCAGCGGCTTCTTCCCGACCACCGAGGTGTCGCCCGATGTGTTCGAGCCGATCAGCAACCGCTCGCAGAACTGGGACGTGGTTGTGACCGCGCACGAGTGGGGCCACAACTTCGGCGCGCCTCACACCCACGGCCTGACCCCGATCTTCGACGGCTGCGGCCTCGGGGACTGCTCCGACGCCGAAAATGGCACCATCATGAGCTACTGCCAGCTCTGCCCGGGCGGCGTGGCAAACATCGAGCTGAACTTCGCCGACCGCATCCTCAATGAAGGCATCCGCCCGTACCTCAACTTCGAGGCCCGCTGCGACCTCGAAGAGGTCGATGCCGAATGCGACACGCCGATCGCCGAGGAGGAACGCTGCCTCGCCGACGTGAACGAGGACGGCGTGCTCAGCTTCTCGGACTTCATCGCCTGGCTGGTCTACTTCAACCAAGGCGACCTGCGGGCGGATATCAACGTCGACGGCCAGATCACCGGCGGCGACTTCAACGCCTGGCTCGTCGCGTTCAACCTCGGCTGCGAAGGCTACGACTGATCCCAGGCCCCTGACTCAGGGAAGCCGCGGTCGGCTTGGTGTCCTCGGCAGCTTCCGGCCGGGCTCAGGTTCTGGTCGCTCCACCGCCCCGGGCGGGGCGACGGCGGGCGAGCAGCATGATGCCAGTGAGGGCGACCGGTGCCGGTTTGGCCGGGCCGTGGAGCGTCTCGGGGCCGATCTTGATCGCGGCAAGGGCGATACTCGCGGGCACGCTTGGCGTGTCCCGCGTGCTCCCCATCTTGTCACTGTTGCCGAGCGATTGACCCGCGCAGGCGATGCACGCGGCGGCCGCGATGATCCGAAAGCCTGCGGCCCGGGTTCGGCAGGAACATGTTCGGCGGCCGATCAAACGAATCCCGATCCGGCAGGTCCGATCATCGTGCGGTTTGGGCTGCATGCGTCGGGGTCTCCTGCGTAGCGTCCTTCGGACCGCACCCGAAAGCACGATTCGGTATCGGCCGGAGGTCGGATCCGCTTGAAGCCCGACGCGACGGTGGTACATTCCGAACGGTGCCGGGGTTCCCCGGCGTCTGGCCGTGTGGAACCGGTGCCGGCGGGCGGCCGAATATCGACGGCCGGTCTCTCACGCCGGCGCGTGTCCCGTTCGGGTCATGGTCGAAAGGTGCACACTCCCGCGGGGCCGGCCGGTCCGCGGGTCCATCAGCGTCGGAGCCGCGCCGGGATGTTCAACCGCGCGGAGGCGTTGCGAAACACGAGAGGGGCAGGCGTTGATGCGAGACAAGACGATCGTGACCGCTGCGGGGCTGTGTCTCGCCGCGATGCCGTTTTTCGGCGCATCGGGACAGGCTGCCGCGGGCGGAGAAGGTCTCCGCGCGGGCGAGCCGAGCCCGGCCCGGGCGGATGTCTGGTCGGCGATCGATGCCTTCCCGGACGTGGTCGCCGCGGCCCCGGCCTACATCAGGCCCGACGCGGGCGTCCCGGCAAAGCTGAACCTGTCGGCAGCCGCCGAGCTGCTCTCGGCCGCGCCCGCCGAGGCGGCCTACCTCGACGGCGCCGAGCCGCTGCTGTTCGATCTGCCCATGCCCGACGGCACCGTGGACACCTTTCTGGTCTACGCCACCCCGATCATGGCCCCCGAGCTGGAGGCGAAGTTCCCGCAGATCCGGACCTACGCCGGCACCAGCGCGAGCGACGCGACCGCGATGCTGCGCCTGACCGTCACGCACAAGGGGCTCGACGCGTTTGTCATGCGGGCCGGGCCGGACATCTATGTCGACCGATACAGCATTGACAGCGGCGAGTTCTACACCGCGTACTACGGGCCCGACCTCAACCGCGAGCAGATCGACTGGACATGCAGCGCGTTCGACGCCGACGCCCAGCCGCAGATCGGCATGCGGAGCCAGGTCGACCGGCCCGATCAAGCGGGGCAGACCGCCGGCCGCGGCTCGCCCGTCTCGCTGCGAACCTTCCGCGCCGCGATCGCCGCCACCGGCGAGTTCACCCAGTTCTTCGGCGGCACCGTGGCCGACGGCCAGGCCGCGGTGGTCACCTCGATGAACCGTGTCAGCGGCATCTACGAGCGCGAGCTGGCCGTCCGCTTCCAGCTCGTGCCCAATAACGACCTGGTCGTGTTCACCAACCCGAGCACGGACCCGTTCAGCAACAACCCGTCGCTGAGCTCGATCAACAACGCGATCAACGCGCGGATCGGCTCGGCGAACTACGACGTCGGCCACCTGGTCGACACCGGCGGGGGCGGGTTCGCCCAGCTCCGCGTGCTGTGCACCGGCTCGAAGGCCTCGGGCTACACGGGCTTGACGCCGCCGACCGGCGACCGGTTCTGGGTCGACTACCTCGCCCACGAGCTGGGCCACCAGTTCGGCGGCAACCACACGTTCAACGGCAACAGCGGCTCGTGCCAGTTCAACCGCAACAGCTCGACCGCCTACGAGCCCGGCAGCGGCAGCACCATCATGGGCTACGCCGACATCTGCGGCAACGACAACACTCAGAGCTTCTCCGACGACTACTTCCACTGGCGCAGCCTAGAAGAGATGTCGTCGCACGTCGCGTCGCGGACCTGCGACGTCGAGACGCCCACGAGCAACACGCCGCCCAGCGCGTCGGCGGTGATCCCGCTGTTTGCCGTGCCGATCAACACGCCGTTCCGCCTCATCGGTGCCGGCAGCGACCCGGAGGGCGACCTGATCACCTACACCTGGGAGCAGGCCGACCTGGGCCCGCAGCGCGACGTCAACGCCTCGGACAACGGCAGCAGCCCCATCTTCCGATCCTTCGAGGGCACGACCAGCCCCGAACGCATCTTCCCGCGGCTCGATGTCTGGCGCAACGGCGGGCAGACCGTCATCGGCGAGCAGCTGCCCACGGTCGCCCGCTCGCTCGACTTCCGGCTGACCGTTCGCGACAATAACCCCGTCGGCGGCGCGTACGCGTTCGCCACCGCCCGGGTCGACGTCAGCAGCGCGGGCGGTCCGTTCCGCGTAACGGCGCCCAACTCGCCCGTGACGATCACCGACGGCCAGCTCGATGTCTCGTGGGA
>JBCDEF010000036.1:0-18210 GCA_039179915.1 Planctomycetota bacterium
CGCCGCTAAGAGCACCGGCTCCACATTGCAATGCCCGTCGCCCCCGTTCCGAGGAACGGGGGCTTTTTTTTGCTTGCCATTTCTATGTATACCATTGGTTCGCACATACATAAAAAAACCACTCGGCCCGCTTTCACGGGCCGAGTGGTTCACAGGTTAGAGAGAGACAGAAACTGAGAGAGACAGAACAGGTCAGGAATCGCAGGACCCCTGGAGAAAGCCGCGGCCGGCCGGTCGACCGGCCGCGGTAAGGATCAGAGAGGCCGTCGCTGGATTAGCGGCGGCGGCGGGCAGCGGCGAGGCCACCCAGGCCCAGCAGCGCGGCCGAGGCCGGCGCCGGGATGGCGAAGGTGGCGCCGCCAAGGACGATGTTGTAATCGACCGAGGCGGTGAAGCTGCCCGGGTTCTCGTTCTGAGCCGTGCTGGCGTCGAAGAGCGGGTTCAGGCCGTGGAGAGCGCCGAAATCGGCCGAGAAGTCGGCGATCTCTTCGCCGGCGGCGTCAACAACGCTGTTGCTGAACTCGCCGATGACGAGGATGTAGGTGGCGCCGTCGACAACCGAGCCGGGGCTGTTGAAGGCCGGGCCGTCGTACTGGACGCCGAGGTTGCCGATACGAGACTCCAGCGAATCGGTGCCCGACGAATCGTCGTTGTCATCGTTGGCCATGATGAGGTTGCCGCTGGTGTCGAACAGCCACAGGCGCGAGTCGTCCTCGAAGCCGGTGTTGCCGATAAAGCTGCCGCCATCGTTCGGATCAGTCGACGCGAAGAACGCGTCGGCATCGGTCACGGTGATGAAGAAGCCGTCGAGGTCGTCGACGACCGAGTTGTCGATGGTGCCGGTGATCGAGGTCAACGCACCGACGCCGCTGGTCGTCTGCGCCGCCGTGCCGAACAGCGTCACGCCGGCGTCGCCCCCGCCGTCACCGGTCTCGTCCCACTGACCCTGCACGCCGCCTGCGATCGCCGCAATCGCGAGAATGCTGAGTGCCTTGTTCATGTCTTAGACTCCTCCACTGCGAGCAACGCCCGCATACCGCCCCGGCGAACCCGCCGGGGTCGTGCCATTCGGCTCCGAACGCAACCGCGCCCAGAACCTCTGCTTGTCAAGGCGTCGCCCACCAACCACCAGCGCACGATCGCCCATGCCTTCTCACGAACGGGCCGTTCCCACAACGGAACCGTCCGACGCGGCGCACCGAAAACTCCCAGCAAATGCCGGCAGCATGCGGATCGAACCCGCACGGTGCATCACATGGGAAGGACGAAAACGCAAAGCGCCGCGCGATCAACGCACAGCAAAAAACTAGGATCAGAACGATCCGGATGTCTCACACTTGGTCGCGTTTTCGGAACCCATCTAACCGCGTATCTCTCAAGCCGACTTACCGCAAGCAAGCCGACTCCCACGCTTTGAATGTAGCGATTGCCGCGTCCGGGTACAAGAGCCGTTGCGGTTTTTTTGGCGATTTTGTGGCGAAGTCCGGATCACGCGCCTCGCATGAAAAACCGGGGCCTTTGCCCCGGTTCTCGTAAGATCCCAGATTGACGGCAGCGCTCCCGCAGCCTCATGGTTCAGGTCGATTCGTTCAGGTCGATTCCGCGCCGGCTTCGATCGGCTTGTCGCCGTCCTCCGGCTCGGGCTTCGGCCGCGACTCGGGCGTAAAGAACAAGTTCTCCGCGTCGTCCTTGCGCGTGACCTTCACGATCGAGTCATGATCGATGTCGCCGCCGAGCAGCATCTCGCTAAGCGGGTCTTCGATGTACGTCCCCAGTGCCCGGCGCAGCGGCCGCGCGCCGTAATCCGGGTTGTACCCCTTGTCGATCAGGAAGTCCTTCGCCGCCTGGTCCAGCTCGAGCTCGATGCCCTGCTGCTTGAGCCGCTCGCCGACCTTGGCAACCTCGTACTCGACGATCTCGACCAGGTCGCTCTTAGTCAGCGGCCGGAACACGATCACATCGTCGAGGCGGTTGATGAACTCGGGGCGGAAGAACCGCTCGATCTCCTTCATCAGCACGCCCTTGATGTTGTCGTAGTCCACGCCCTCGGCCCGCTTCTGGAAGCCGAAGCCGCCGCCGCCCTTGATCAGATCCGCGCCGATGTTCGACGTCATGATGATCACGGTGTTGCGGAAGTCGACGTGCCGGCCGAACGAGTCGGTCAGGCGGCCCTCTTCCATGATCTGCAGCAGCATGTTGAACACGTCGGGGTGCGCCTTCTCGACCTCGTCGAGCAGCACCACCGCGTACGGCCGGCGGCGGATCTGCTCGGTCAGCTGCCCGCCCTCTTCGTAGCCAACATAGCCGGGAGGCGCGCCGACGAGCCGAGAGACGTTGTGCTTCTCCATGTACTCGGACATGTCCAGGTGGATCAGGCTGTCGGCGTCGCCGAACATGAACTCGGCCAGCGCCTTGCTCAGCAGCGTCTTGCCCACGCCCGACGGCCCGACGAAAATGAAGCTGCCCATCGGCCGCTTCGGGTCCTTCAGGCCCGCCCTCGCCCGGCGGATCGCCTTGCTGACGGCCTTGATCGCTTCATCCTGGCTGATGACGGCCTTGTGCAACTCGGTCTCAAGCTGCAGCAGTCGCTGCGCTTCTTCCTTTTCGAGGCGCTGCAGCGGCACGCCGGTCATCTTGCTGATCACCTCGGCGATGACTTCCTCATCGACCGTGCCGCCCGCCTTCTGCGACTTCTCGCGCCACTCGGCCTGGATCTCTTCCTTCTGCTTGCGCTTCTGCTCGGCCTGGTCGCGCAGCTCCGCCGCCCGCTCGTAGTCCGCGGCTTTGACAGCCTCGTCCTTCTCGATCGACAGCCGCTCGATGTCGCTCTCGAGGTCCGCCAGATTCGGCGGCTTGGTCATGCCCTTGATCCGCACCCGTGCGCCCGCCTCGTCGATCACATCGATCGACTTGTCCGGCTGCACGCGACCCGAGATATACCGGCCCGCCAGATCGACCGCGGCCTTGATCGCGTCGTCGGTGATCGTCACACGGTGGTGGTCCTCGTACTTGTCGCGTAGGCCCTTGATGATCTCGACGGTCTGCTCGTTGCTCGGCGGCTCGACGGTAATCGCCTGGAAGCGGCGGGCCAGGGCCGCGTCCTTCTCGATGTACTTGCGGTACTCGTCAAATGTTGTCGCGCCGATGCACTGGATCTCGCCGCGGGCGAGCGCGGGCTTGAGCACGTTGGACGCATCGATCGCGCCCTCCGCGCCGCCGGCACCGACCAGCGTGTGCAGCTCGTCGATAAACAGAACGACATTTTTCGCCTTGCGGACCTCGTTCATAACGGCCTTGATCCGCTCCTCGAACTGGCCGCGGTACTTGGTGCCCGCGACCATCATGGCCAGATCGAGCACGACCAGCCGCTTCTCGTGCAGGATGTCGGGCACCTCGCCGGCGATGATCCGCTGGGCCAGGCCCTCGACGATCGCGGTCTTGCCGACGCCGGCTTCGCCGAGCAGCACGGGGTTGTTCTTGGTCCGGCGGCAGAGGACCTGCACCACGCGTTCGATCTCGCGCTCGCGGCCGATGACCGGGTCCAGGTCGCTCTCCTTGGCCAGCTCGGTCAGGTCGCGGCCGAAGCTGTCGAGCGCGGGCGTTCGGCTCTTGCCGCCCTTGCCGCGGGCGGACGGGCCGCCCTCGTCGCCGCCGCCGGCCGACGCCATGGTCCCGCCGTCGTCGCCCTCTTCGCCCGAGGCGCCCAGCAGGTTGAGGACTTCTTCTCTGACCTCTTCGAGCTTCAGGCCCAGGTTGCGGAGGACCTGCGCCGCCACGCCGTCGTGCTCGCGCAGCAGGCCCAGCAGCAGGTGCTCGGTGCCGACGTAGTTGTGGTTCAGATTCCGAGCTTCCTCGATGGCGTACTCGATGACCTTCTTGGCCCGCGGGGTCTGGGGCAGCTTGCCCATCGTGACCATCTCCGGGCCCTGCTTGACGAGCTTCTCGACTTCCAGTCTCACCTTGCGCAGGTCGACGCCGAGCGCCTTGAGCACGTTGGCCCCTACGCCCGAGCCTTCCTTGACGAGCCCGAGCAGGATGTGCTCGGTCCCGATGTATTCGTGGTTGAACCGCTGAGCTTCCTGGTTGGCCAGGGCCATGACTTTGCGGGCTCGGTCGGTGAATCGCTCGAACATCGCGGACTCCTTCTTTTGGGCTCGGCCTGCCGGATGGTCGACCGCGCCCAACCGCTGCGAACCGAACCGGCTCGCAGCTCATTCCGAAATTCTGCCGATGGTAGCGAGAGTGGGTGAAACCACTTTCATGCCGCCGGCAGCCCGCACGCACGCGCACGGCTCATCCGATATCGGTGCGTTCGGCGTGCCACTGCTCGACGGTTCGCCAATCCGCCGCAGATCGTACAGGGGGCTCCGCCGCCGGCTCGCCCATGCCCGAACCCGCGGCCGACCCGCGCCGACCGCCGAAGTGACAGGTCCTATCGCCCGGCCGATTCGGGCAACGTTCCATCACGGGGTGCCGTAAAACTGGGCAATAGATTCCCTGAAACAGGTGGATTCTTCGGCCCCTCAACCCTCGCCTGCCGCGGCTCGTCGTCCAGAGCCGACCCGTCCGCCACCAGCCGGATCGGGATCACCGCCTCGTCCTGCGCCCCCGACACCTCGTCGGTGATCCGGACCCGCAGGTCGTACTCGCCCACGCTCAGTGTTCCGGGCAGCTCGATCGCGGTCGCCACGAACAGGTCGTCGAACGCCCGCCGGCTGGTCCGCGGCATCCAATCGATCGTCCGTTTCCATGTCGGTTGCGGGTCGCCCGCGCGGAGGTACAGCTCCAACTCCTGGGTCAGATCGGCGGCGACGGTGTCGCCCTCGGTCGCGGCCTCGGCTCGGGTCGCGGGCCGGAGCTGGAAGTGCTCGACCTCGGCGTAGACCACCACGCGGTTCGTCCTGCCGGCCAGGAAACTCCGGCGGGGCACCGGCACGTAGCTCCCAAAGCCGGGCGCCCGGGTCGCCAGCTCGGCCGCGGCGATACGGACGCGGGCCTGCTCCCGGAGCGATTCGGCCGTCTCGAGCAGGATCTCCCGCAGCCGGTGTGGGTCGCCCGCCGGTTCGTCGCCGGTGCCCACGGCCCGGACGGCCAGCTTCCGGAGCGCCAGCAGCGCCGCCCGCTCGCTTTCGGTCAGCATCAGCGGGCCCCCCCCGGGCAGGTCCGCCTCGTCGATCGTGCCGCCGGCGATCGCGGCCAGCAACGCCGCGGGCACCAACGGGCGGGCCGGGTCGTCGCCCTCGAGCGATTCCTCTTTCAGCAGCGCCGCGAGCCGGTTCGTGAGCCGGGCGATCTCGGTTGTCCGGTCGATCGCGTCGGCGGCGGCCGGCTCGGGGCGGTCCGCGATGGGGCTTTCCGCGGCGGATTCGGCAGGTCGGCTCAGGGCCCCGGTGCCCCCGCCGGCGAGCGAGAGCGCACGGAGCAGGGCGTCGTCCGCGGCGGGTGTGGTCGGCTCGTCGGTCCGGCCCGCGGCCGGGCGGCGACGCGTCGGCGGCTCGATCGAGAGCCCGGGCGGCTGGTTCCGCGAGCCGATGGCTGTCGAGGGGGTATCGCTCGACGCCGGGCCCAGCTCGCCGGCGGCCATGCGTTCCAGATCGAAGGCCTGCTGGGCGATGAGCGCCTCGAGCGAGTTGTCGGGGGTGTCGGCGGCCGCGGTCGGGTTCTGGGCATCCGGTGCCGGCGCGCGGGCGGACCGGGGCAGGCCCGAGCAGCCGGCCAGCAGCACCACCGTCGCCGCCGACCACGCCATGGGTGACGCTATCGCTGCCCAGGCCCGTCGCCGAGGGCGGTCCCGGTCACGACATCCGTGTCTGCGCTCCGCGCGGTGCATCGAACAGGTGGCCTCCGGCCGTGCCGCGCCGAATCCGTGGCGCATCAACGAACACCATCGAGCGGAACGCCCGGTTTTCTTGAGAGTTGCGGACCGGAGCGATCCCGACGCGCAAGTGCTGCGCTACCGCACCCGTGAACCGATCGAGAGCGCGACCCGCTCGAGCAGCCGGTCCGGCCGGCCCAGGCCCGACTTGCTCCGCCGATCGGCCTCGACTGCCATGCTCAGGAGGGCCGCCGCCGACGCCGGCTTCATCCGCCGCGCTGTCGACAGGATCGCGTCTCGGCTCGGGCCCCACAGCCGCAGGCCCTTGGCCACCGCGTCCGGGCTCGTGCCCTGGTTCAGCCCTTCGCAGGCCAGGTGCAGCTTTCGGCAGAGGTCCATCGCCGCGAAGAACGTTACCACGGTCTGGTCGGCCTTGGTGTTGTCGAGGATGATCCGCAGCTGGCGGAGCGTGGCCTCCGGGTCGCGCTCGAGCAGCAGCGCCTGGATCGACCAGACTTCTTCTTCGCGGGTCATGCCGACGAGCTCGGCGATCAGCTCGGCTGTGATCGCGCCGCCGCCGGACGCCGCGGACAGCTTGCCCAGCTCGCTGTCGATCCGACCCAGATTGCCGCCGAGCTTGTCAACGAGCAGCTGCGCCTCGTTTCGGCCGAGCGATGCGCCGTGCTGGGCCTTGGCGCGCTCGATCGCCCAGGCGATCGCCTGGGCCGGGCCGGCGTCCTCGCACTTGACGATCTCGCCGCCGGCCGATTCGATCAGCTTGTCGAGCTTGCCCTTGTTCCAGGTGTCGCAGCGGAGGATGAGCGTGGCGCTCTCGACCGGTGACTCGGCGTACCGCTCCATCAGCGGCCGGCTGTCGCCCTTGATCAGCTGGTCGGCCTGGTCGACGGCGACAAGCTTGTGCTGCTGCATCAGCCCGAAGCTGCGGCATTCGTCGAGCACATCGGCCAGCGGGTCGCGCGAGCCGTCGAAGTAGACGGTCTCGACCTCGCCGTGGGCCTCGAGGAGCTTGGCCTTGAGCGTCTGCGTGTAGTCGGCGCGGAGGAAGGCCTCCTTGCCGTAGAAGACAAGTATCGGCGAGGCGGGATCGAGCGTGGGCGCCCCGGCGGGCCTGCGTGCCATGGCCGATGGTAGCGGCGGAAAAACCGGGTCCGGCGCAGGCGGGTGTGGTAGGGTGGGAGCATGCAGGCCGAACAGACAGTCGTGATGACCGAGCCCCAGGCGGCGACACCGGGAGTCGACGCACCGGCGGCAGCCGATGCCGGCGGCACGGGCTCCGGGGGCATCGCTGCCTTCGGCGACCTGGTCATCGGCTTCCTGCCCTGGGTCTTCGGCTTCGCGGTCCTGATCGTCGCGATGCTGGTGGTCAACTACGTTTTGCTTGTCCGGCCGACGCTCGAAGCGCGGGCGCGTACCCGCCGCCGCGGTGTGATGCTCGCGGTCACGATCGCCGCGGTCATCATCGCGGTGCTGACGCTGCCGGTCGAGCAGTCGGGCAAGGTCGCGATCCTGCAGCTGCTCGGCCTCGCGGTCACGGCGCTGATCACGCTCAGCTCGACGACCATCGCGGCCAACTTCATGGCCGGACTCATGATCGGCCGCGTCCGGTCGTTCAACTCGGGCGACTTCATCGATGTCAACGGCAACACCGGGCGCGTGACCGACCGCGGGATGTTCCACGTCGAGATCCAGACCGAGGAGCGTGACCTGATCACGCTGCCCAACTCGTTCATGATCACCAACCCGGTGCGGGTGGTGCGCACGAGCGGGACGATCGTGCACTGCGCGGTCTCGCTGGGCTACGACGTGCCGCGGACGCGGATCGAGGCGCGGCTCAAGGAAGCAGCCGAGACCGCGGGCCTGGCCGACCCGTACGTCCAGATCCGCGAGCTGGGTGACTTCAGCGTGACCTACCGCGTCTGCGGCTTCCTCGAAGATGTCAAAGTCCTGATTTCGACCCGCACCAGGCTCCGCGCCGCGGTCCTCGACGCGCTGCACCACGACCGGATCGAGATCGTCTCGCCCACGTTCATGAACCAGCGGCAGACGCCCGAGCCGGCGATCCCCGAGCGCGACCGGTCGTCGACCGATGCCGACGCCAACGATGCCTCGCCCGAGTCGATCGTCTTTGACAAGGCCGACGACGCCGTCCGCATCGAGCGTGTCCGCAAGGCGATCGACGAGGCGAAGCAGCGGATCAAAGACCTCGAAGGCAAGGACGACGAGACCGGCGAGATGACCAAAGCCGAACGCAAGGCCGAGATCGACCACCAGAAGACGCTGATCGAATACCTCACCGGCCGGATCAACCGCATGGAATCCGATGGTGAGGACGGCGGAACGCGATGATCCGGCTCACCGATGTCGTCAAACGGTTCGGCGACCACGCGGCGGTCGACGGCATCTCGCTCTCGATCAAACGCGGCACAACGTGCGCGCTGATCGGGCCCAGCGGCTGCGGTAAATCGACACTGCTCCGCGTGATGCTCGGGCTGCTGCCGGCGGACTCGGGCGCGGTCGAGTTTGACGGTCGCTCTGTCGCCGGCGACGGCCGCACGCTCCGAAAACGCGTCGGCTACGCGATCCAATCCGGCGGCCTGTTCCCGCACCTGACCTCGCGGCAGAACGTGATGCTGCCAGCCCGCGCGCACGGCGTCGACGCAGAATCGCGAACCGCCGAGCTCGCCGGGCTCGTCCGCCTCGAGCCCGCGCTGCTGGACAGGTACCCGTCGGAGCTCTCGGGCGGGCAGCGGCAGCGGGTCGCGCTCATGCGCGCGCTCGTGCTCACGCCCGAGGCCCTGCTGCTCGACGAGCCGCTGGGTGCGCTCGACCCGGTCGTCCGGTCCGAGCTGCAGACCGAGCTCAAAGCCCTGTTCGCGACGCTCGGCAAGACCGTCGTGCTCGTCACGCACGACCTGGCCGAGGCGGCCTACCTCGCGCCGGATGACATCGTGCTGCTGCGTGACGGCACGATCGCGCAGCGTGGGCCGTTTGCCGAGCTTCGCGAGAAGCCGGCCGACGCGTTTGTGTCCGGCTTTGTCGAAGCGCAGTCGCGGCGGGTCGCGGCGTTGGTGGCCTCGTGAGCGTGCGCAGATGGCTCGCCGCGTCCGCAGTCGTTGTGGTTGTCGCGGTTGCGCTGACGCTCGTGTTCGTCGGCGCGGCGCCGGACCGGCCGCTTCGCGTCGGCTCGAAGACGTTTACCGAGCAGGTCGTGCTCGGCGAAGTGCTAGAGCAGCTGGCGTCGTCGGCCGGCACCAACGCCGAGCACCGCCGCGACCTGGGCGACTCGCGGATCCTGTTCAACGCGCTGCTTGCCGGCGATCTGGATGCCTATCCCGAATACACCGGCACGCTCTTCGCCGAGTTGTTGCGTGACGAAGACCTGCCCGGCTTCGCCGAGCTGCGCGAGCACCTGGGCGGTCTGGGACTGGGCATCTCCGAGCCGATCGGGTTCAACAACACGTATGCCATCGCGATGCGGCGGGAGCGGGCGGCCGAGCTGGGTGTTGCGCGGGTCTCGGATCTGGCGGATCACCCGGGCCTGCGGATGGGCTTCACGCCCGGGTTCATGGAGCGGGCCGACGGCTGGCCCGGGCTGCGGGCAGCCTATGGATTGGCCGGGCTCGACGCGCGCGGGATGAACCACGACCTCGCCTACCGAGCGCTCGAGTCGGGCGATATCGACGCCGTCGATGCCTATTCGACCGACGCCGAGATCGCCTACTACGACCTCGTCTGGCTCGAAGACGATCGCCGGTTCTTCCCGCGGTACGACGCCGTCGTGCTCTACCGGCTCGATCTGGCCGAGCGCGCGCCCGAAGCGCTCGCGGCGATGCTGCGCCTCGAGGGCGCGCTCGATGCGCTCGCCATGAGCGCGCTCAACGAATCGGCCAAGATCGGCCGCGTGCCCGAGGCCGTCGTTGCGCAGCGCTTCATCGCCGAGGCGTTCGGCGTTGAGACCCAGGCCGTCGTCGAGACACGCGCCCAGCGGCTGGTGCGCACGACGCTCGAGCAGCTGCGGCTCGTCGGCGTCTCGATGCTGGCCGCGGTGCTGGTTTCCATCCCGCTGGGGATAGTCGCGGCGCGCGTGCGCCCCGCGGCGCCGCTCGTGCTCGGCGCTGTCGGCATCCTGCAAACGATTCCGGCGCTCGCGTTGCTCGTGCTACTCATCCGGCCGTTCGGGCTGACCTCGACCACGGCGATCGTCGCGCTGTTTTTGTACAGCCTGCTGCCGATCGTCCGCAACACGCACGCGGCGCTGACCTCGATCCCGGGCGATCTGCGCGAATCGGCCGACGCGATCGGCCTGACCGCGGCCCAGCGATTGCGATGGATTGAAATGCCGCTGGCGACGCGGAGCATCCTGGCCGGCATCAAGACCGCGATCGTGATCAACATCGGCACCGCGACGCTCGCCGCGCTCATCGGCGCCGGCGGCTACGGCCAGCCGATCCTCACCGGCATCCGGCTCGACGACTTCGGCCTGATCCTCGAGGGCGCGGTGCCCGCGGCCGCGATGGCCATCGTCTTCGGCCTGACGTTCGACGGCATCGAGCGGGCGATCACGCCCCGCGGGCTGCGCGCCGCATGACGCACGTGATGGCGATCGATCAGGGGACGACCAGCTGCCGCGCGATCGTGTTCGACGCGTCGTGCACCGTCCGCGCGATCGCCCAGCGCGACTTCGAGCAGGTCTTCCCCCGCCCCGGCTGGGTCGAGCACGACCCGGAGCTGATCTGGTCGACGCAGGCCGGCGTCATGGCCGAAGCCCTCGCCCGCGCCGGGCTGCGGCGGGCTGACATCGCCGCGGTCGGCATCACCAACCAGCGCGAGACGGCCGTCGTCTGGGACCGCGCGACCGGCACTCCGATCGCCAACGCGATCGTCTGGCAGGACCGCCGCACGGCCGACGCCTGCGCCCGGTTTCAAGCCCAGGGCGCCGAGCCGATGATCACGGAGCGGACCGGGCTGCTGCTCGATGCCTATTTCTCGGCGACCAAGATCGCCTGGCTGCTCGACAATGTGCCCGGCGCGCGGGCACGCGCCGAGCGCGGCGAGCTGGCCTTCGGCACGATCGACAGCTGGCTGGTCTGGAAGCTGACCAACGGCCGCGTGCACACGACCGATGCGACCAACGCGAGCCGCACGATGCTGTTCGACATCCATCGCATGGCGTGGGACGCCGAGCTGTGCGAGCTGTTCGGCGTGCCGATGGCGATGCTGCCCGACATCACCCCGACGTCGGGCGTGGTCGCGGAGATCTCCGCCGGCATCGGGCTCGACGGCGTGCCGATCGCGTCGCTTGTCGGCGACCAGCAGGCCGCACTCGCCGGCCAGCGCTGCACCCGGCCCGGGCTTGCCAAGAACACCTACGGCACCGGCTGCTTCATGCTGGTTAACACGGGTGACGAGCCCAAGTTCAGCGCGCACCGCCTGCTGACGACGGTCGCCTGGCAGACCGGTAACGCGAGGTCCTACGCGCTCGAGGGCTCGGTCTTCGTCGCCGGCGCGCTCGTCCAGTGGCTCCGCGACGGGCTGGGCATCATCGAGCGGGCGTCGGACATCGAAGCGCTCGCGGCGAGCGTGCCCGATTCGGGCGGCGTGGTCGTGGTGCCGGCGCTGACCGGCCTCGGTGCGCCGCACTGGGACCCGGCGGCCCGCGGCGCGATCCTGGGCCTGACGCGCGGCACAACCGGCGCACACATCGCCCGCGCCGCGCTCGAGGGCATCGCGTTCCAGGTCGCCGACCTGTTCGCGGCGATGCGGGCCGACGCCGCGGTGCCCATCACCGAGCTCCGCGTCGACGGCGGCGCCGCTCGCAACGATCTGCTCATGCAGACCCAGGCCGACCTGCTCGGGGTGCCGGTCATTCGCCCCGCGAACACTGAGTCGACGGCGTTCGGCGCCGCCCTGCTTGCCGCCGCAGCAGTGGGGGCGTGGCCGGGCTTCGATCAAGCACCGGAGCCCAAAACGGAGCGTCGGTTTGTGCCCTCGGGGGCCGGAGACCCGGCCCGTTTGGATCGGTGGCGCGAGGCCATCGGTCGATCGCGCGGATGGCCCGGCTCGTAGCAGGGGTCCCCGGGCGATACCATATCGGGAGACAGAACCGGCGGCGGAGCGGCCGACGAGGCAGTGACCAGGAAAGGACGACGGGATGCAGAGCGACGACATCAAGCGATCGATCGGCGATGTGATCCGCTCCGGCGGCGATGTGAGGGCCGAGGCTCGGCGGATCGTGGAGTGGGCCGCCGAATCCGCGTCGGACACCGCGGCCGACGCGCAACGCCGCGTCAGCGAGACGGTCAACGCCACGATCGAGGGCGCCAGCGCCGCCGTCGACCGCAGCACCCCCGACGCCGCCGACAGCACGCTCCGCCAGGTCATCGACGGTATCGGCGAGGGCCTCGGCCGCAGCGCACAGGCGACGAAGCTCGCGGTCGAAGAAGCGGCATCGAACGGCCGCGCGTTCGCCGAGGGCGATCTCAAGAGCTTCGCCGAGGATCTCCGATCGATCGGCGAGCTGTTTGTTGAGACCGTCGAGCGCCATGCCTCCAGCGCTCTGGGCCAGGCCAGCGATCAGGCCAACGCGCTCAAGGATCATGCCGAGCGGACGATCGGCGGCGTTCGGCCGGCGATCGAGGACGCCGCCCGCGCCGCGGCCAGCGATCCCGCGGGCCTGGCCGGGGATGCCGCGCAGGCCGCGGCCAGCGTCACGCGTGAGGCCGCCGGCTCGCTCTTCTCCGCCGTCGGCAAGCTGCTGGGCGAGGCCGGCGACCGCATCAAGCCCGAGGACAGAACCAACAATAGCTAGCGCGTCGGGTGCCACGGCTTGGCCGTCTTCGGCAAGCCGTGCTCCGTGCAAACGTCCTCACGGGCTGCCCTTCGGGTCAACGCGTGGCACCCGAAGCGATGCCGAGCGCTACCGCTCGATCCGCGACCAGACGAGCCTGAAGACGCCCAGCGCGAGCGCCGCGCCGAACACGATGCTCGCGACGACCGTCAGCGTCGACCGCGAGCGGTCGACGCTGTCAGCCAGGATCAGCAGCGCCGCGCCGACAATGATCGCCGCGACGACAAAGGCCCAGGCGATGTTGATGCTCGCCCGCTCGATCTCGGCGGTCAGCTTGTCGAGCCCGCGGTGGTCGAGGTTCAGCGAGAGCCGGTTGTGCTTGATCTGCTGGATGATGTCGCGGGCGTCGCCCGGGATGTCCTCGGCCAGGCTCGCGTAGCCCGCGGCCGAACCCTTCAGCCGATCGAGCAGCCCAGTAACGCTGTACCGCTGCTTGATCAGCCGCTCGACGTACGGGTGCACGTGGGCGATCAGGTCGAACTCGGGCGCGATCTCCTCGGCCACACCCTCGATCGTCGTCACCGCTTTGATCAGGTACGCGATGTCGGCGGGGCACATCAGCTTGTGACGACGCAGCAACTCGAAGAACTCGCTGAGCAGCCTGCCCATCCGCAGTGACTGGAGCGAGCCGCCCGAGAAGTTGTCCATGAACTGGTACACGTCGCTGCGGAACGCCCGGTCGTCGGCCAGCGTCGGGTCCGCGCCGCCCAGCGCGATCGAGGTCTTGACGACGCGCGTCAGGTTGCCGTCGACCACGCCGTGGACCAGGTCGGCGAGCTGGTTCATCGTGCCTGGGTCGATCAGCCCGGTCATGCCGCAGTCGATGAAGACGACGCGCTCGGGCGGCCCTTCGTCATTGTCGGTCTCGTGATCGTTCGTGACCAGGAACATGTTGCCCGGGTGCGGGTCGGCGTGGAAGAAGCCGATCTCGAGGCATTGCTTGAATACGGCGTCGGCCGCGGCGGAGACAACGCGCAGCCGCTGGTCTTCCGGCATCGTTGCCGGGTCGACGTTCGAGAGCACGGTGCCCTGCACCTCGTCGAGCGCCAGCACGCCGCGGCGTGTCAGTTCCAGATGCGCCGCCGGGAACCCGATCGCCGGGTGCTCGCGGAAATCGTCGGCCATGCGCATCGTCGAGTGCGCCTCGATCGTCAGATCGGTCTCGCGCTCGAGCTGCCGGCTGAACTCGGCCACGACCGCCTCGGCATCGAACCCGAAGTTCAGAAAATAGCCGCGAGTCAGCTTCGCGATCAGTTCCATCAGCTCCAGGTCGCCGGCGATCGTCTGCCGGATGCCCGGGCGGAGGACCTTGAGCACGACCTTCTGCCCGCCGATGACGACCGCGCGGTGCACCTGCGCCATCGACGCGGCCGCGAGCGCCTCGGTCTCGACCGATTCGAACAGGTCGTCGAGCCGCGCGCCGTACTCCAACTCGAGCGCCGCCTTCACGCCGTCGTCGCCCTCCCAGGCCACCGGCGGGACCCCGCTCTGGAGTTCTTTCAGCTCTTCGGCCCAGTCCGGCGGGATCAGGTCCGGACGGGTCGAGAGGATCTGACCCGCCTTGATAAACGTCGGGCCGAGCGACTCGATCATCAGACGCACGCGGACGGCCACGGGCTTGTCGGCGACATCCTCGGCCAGGCTGATCCCCGTCACGCCCTTGATCAGCTTGTCCAGCCCGGTCTGGGTGAGCACCTCGCCAAAGCCGAACTGCGTCAGCGCGCGGGCGATCACCGTGGCGCGGCTCGCCGCCCCCAGCACCTTGCCCGCTCGTCCGTGAAGATCCATCAGCCCAGCCTACACCCGCCGGCGGGCACGCGTCGCCGCTACCGGTCGGCGAACGGGTCGTACCCGGCGAACTCCACGCCCTCGAGCAGCGGCCCGAAGTTCTTGTGCCGCCCCGAGCTGCTCGTGTACAGCGGACGGTTCACCTGGTCGTAGGAAAGCGTCCGCACCGTCCGCTTGCTCTTGTAAAACTCGCGGCACGCGTCGTCCCACTCCAGCCCCAGAAACTCGATGATCCGCGGCATCTCGTTCTCCGGGTCGGCCACCAGCCGCTCGTAGTGCACGTCCAGGATCGGGATGTCCAGCGCCTGCTTCCAGTGGTCCATCATCCGCATCGACTGGTTCCACGCGTGGCTCACCCAGTCGACCTGCGTCGTCCACGCGTGCAGCTTGTTGTTGAAACCGCCCATGAAGCACGACACCGCCACGTCCCGCGGGTCGCGGATCGCGTGGATCACCCGCGTCCTGGGGAACAGCCGCGCGAACAGCCCCACCAGCTTGTTGTTGCCCAGCGCCTTGTTGACGATCCGCTCGGCGTCGGGCTTGCCGCTGGCCGCGGCGCTCTCGGTGATCTGCTTGACATAGTCGTTGGCCGCCCGGGTCCAGCGGAAGCTGTCGAACTTGCCGAAGCGCTTCTTCTCGGGCTTGTCCGGGTCGTAAACGCGGCTGAGCTCGATCGCGAACCGCTCGATCGTGTTCAGCTCGCCGACGCCCGCCGCCTTCGGGTGCGCATCGATGATCTGGTCGATCAGGCTCGTGCCAGACCTCGGCATGCCGGCCACAAACACCGGCACCGCCGACTCGCACCCGCTCAGCGGGAACGCGGCCATGTTCTCACGCGACCAGTTCTCGATCAGCGCCGTCACCTGCTCAGTGTACAGGTCCGCGCTGAACGCGACCTTGCCGATGGCGTTGGCCTGCCGGGCCGAGTCGATCGCGCCCGTATAGTCCTTGCTCCGGTCGCAGGCCTTCGCCCGCAGGTGCAGCTGCAGCGAACGCAGCTGCTCGTTCGAGTCCTCGCGGGTCAGCGTGCGGTCGATCAGCTCGATCGCCTCGCCGTACCGCTTGTTCTGCACCAGCAGCTTCGACCATTCGATCGGCAGCCCGATCGGCATCTTCAGGTTGTGCTCGACCGCGCGGGTATAGAGCGGCTCGATGACGGCCGTCGCCTCTTCGAACCGCCCGGCCTCTTCCAGGATCCCGCCGCGCATCAGCTCCGCGACCGGCCCGCCGGGGCGGAGAACCTTGACCCGGTCGCACGCCGCCAGCGCCAGCTCGGTCTCGCCGATCGCCCGGTAGGTCTTGGCGAGCAGCAGCAGCGCATCCGGGTGCTCGCGGATCTCGACCGACCGCTTGACATAGGGCAGGGCCTCGCGCAGCCGCCGGAGCATGTCGAGCGTCGTCGCCCGCAGAAAGAGCAGCTCCGCGTCATCCTCGAGCTTCTTGGGCAGGTCCGCGAAGACCTTGATCGCCTCTTCGAGCTTGCCCGCGACAAGCAGGTCGCGCACGCTGCGGACGGTCTTCGCCTGTTTGGTGGTCTCGGGGCCCGCGGTCTGCATGGATCGGTTCCCGTTGCTTGGGTGCGGTTGTGGCCGCGGATCATAGTGCAAAAAAAAACGTGCCCCGACGGTGGCCGCCGGGGCACGCAGAATCAGATCGGTTCAAATCAACCGGGATTCAAGCCCGATACCGCGTTCAGCGGCGACGGCGGGCAGCGGCGAGGCCGCCCATGCCGAGCAGAGCCAGCGACGACGGCGCCGGGATCAGCTCGAAGGTCAGGAAGGCTTCCTGGCCCGGAACCTCGAAGAACGGGAAGGTCAAGCCGCCGAAGAAGCCCGGCGTGCCCATCAGCAGCTGGCCGTTGTAGACCGTGCCGGCATCCAGCGGGATGTCGATCGAGCCAGCTGCCGGATCGACGCCGCCGAGGATGTCGAGGCTGACAAGCACGGTGCCGAACTCGTCCTCGATGACCGCGGCGGTCGCGAAGAGGTCGGTCGATGTCACATCCCACGACAGGCGGAGGATGGCGTCAACGTCGGTCGTGAAGAACTGCTGAATCAGACCGCCGCCGTACGCGTTGCCGTAGCCGTAGGGGTCGGTGCCGTCCCATGTGCCGGCGATGGTCAGCGTGTTGCTGTCCTGCGAGGTCGACAGCGACAGGCCGTTGGCCGAGGTCAGGCTCAGGTCGAGCGAGTCCGGGGCGTAGGCGGCCTGGAGGGCACCGGGGCCGTACGCGTCACGCGTATCGACGATGTACGCGAACGACGGGTAGTAGCCGTCGACCGACGTGTCCAGGAAATTGAACGACTGGGCGTTGGCAGCCACACCGGCCGTCATCAGCGCACCACCAAACAAAGCCTTACTCATCTGCATATCTCATCTCTCCTCGGTAGAGATTGTCACTCGTCTCGGGCGTCCGAAAGGTGGCCCACTATCCGCAGTGAACCCTCGACAACGTCGCCGAGTGCCTTCGACAGAGCTGCCGGCCGAGTCCCACACCCGACCAGCCACGGCGAGAATACTGCCCTCGGGATAGCCACCACAAGCAGTGGGTTCGTTTTTCCGGGGATTTTTCTGGCCAAGCCCAAAACAGCAGCCTGGGCGTCGATGGGCAAAGTCCAATAACAACAGATAGGGCCGAAAACCGGCCCTCAGACCACCTCAACCCACGCCGAAGGCAAGCCCGGACTGAGACGGCGTCTCATCGAGTCCGTTGAGACCGAGTCGCTGAACCCGGCACCGCATCCGATCGAAAAGTCACCCAGGCAAATGACTAAGGAGAACGCCATGATCTCGATCCATGACGGCCAGTGCGGAAAGTGTGCTCACTTCGGCGATGATTCCGGAGACGAACGTCTCGTGCAGGTCCGCGTTCGCGGGCAGGCTCCCGAGGACCTCGTCGAGAGCTGCGGCCACCCGACGCTCAGCGCCGCCGAGCTCCGCGTCGCCGCCAACAGCACCTGCTCGAACTACACGCCCCACGCGAAATCGGCCTGACCGTTCCCACGCGGCCTTTCTCCCGATAGGCTCGATGCTCGTCCGCCTCGGCGCAGCAGCCGAGGCCGGCCCGGGGAGAGTCTCGTGGTACACAGGATCGATCGAAGCTACCCATATCAGAGGGTCAGGGCGGAACAGGCCAAACGCTGGCTGATGCCGGTCTTGGTTGCCCTGCTGACCGCCATCGCCGGCCCCGCTGCGGCTGACATCGACAAGGCCAACGGCCTGCTCCGGCGGGCTGAGGCCAACCTGCAATCCGTGGCATCGAGCCTGGGAAACCGGACCACGCCACCGCGTGGGTCGGCCGGCCGGCTCGCGGCCCAGCGGCTCCAGCAGGCTCTGGGCGACCTGAACCCGGCCAAGGCCTTCTTGGAGGCTGTTCCTGCCGGCACCGAGGGCCGGGACGAAGCCGTCGCCCGATACGCCGCCGCCGCGGCCGAGTACAACCGGCTCCACGCCATCCTGACCGGCGGGTCCGCCCCGCCCACAGCCCCTTCTGCCGCTGGGCCGGATGAGGGCGTCGCGCTCGACTACCGACAACAAGAACTGCTGCGCAACGCCCAGTTCCACATCCGCGAGGTCGAGGGCAACGCCCAGCAGCTCACCGAAGCCGTCGAGCCTCTCCGCGCGGTCGAGGACCAGCTCTCGGTCAGCTTCCGCGATGTTGCCGGGCTGCTGGGCGTCGTCGAGAACGCGAGGCGGAAATCAGGCGTCGCCGCCGAAACGCTCGACCAGCTCCCGACCG
>JBCDEF010000037.1:0-17703 GCA_039179915.1 Planctomycetota bacterium
AGCCGGTGCAGCGTTTCGGTGAGCTTCCGCTCGCACCGCGTCGATGCCATCTCGGGCCAGACCACGACGGAAGTGAGTATACCGACCGCCACGCCGATGCCGATCGACAAGGCCCGGAACCCGGCGGCTTGGAGCGCGTTCTCGTTCGCACTCATCGAGATCGCGACCGCGGCGACCACGCCGTACTTCCAATCCGGACGGAATGAGGCGACCGCGTTCATGACCAGCATCGAGATCGCCAGAGCTCCGGCCGTCCCGTAGCCGTACGGGATCGCCAGCACCGTCACCACGCCGATCGCGCACCCGACCACGGTCGCCAAGACGCGCCGCATCCCGCTGCCCAGCGTGCTGCCGAGGCTCGGCTGGACGATCAGCACCGCCGAGAGCACGCCGACGAAGATCTCGGGCAGGCCCAGAGCCCGCATCAGCGTGTACATCGCCGCGGCCGAGACCGCCGTCTGCACCGACAGCCGGGCCGCGTCCTTGACCGCCGACGGCTCTGGCCACCAGCCGACCCGGTCGGCCAGCAACCGAAGCCGATGCCTGAACCACGATCGCACTGTTGACAGCAACCCGCCTATGCCGCTCCCCTGCATCTCGCGGCCGGCACGTTCGCGCGGCGGCGTCAGTATAAACCCCGCCGCAGCGCACGCTTCATCGTGGCTTTAGATGCCGGCTCTACAACACACAATCGAGACCGAGACCAGCCCGCGGAGAATCCTATTGCATCCAAAGCCACACCGCCCAACTCCGTGCAACCTGGCCTCGCGGCATGATGTGCTAGCCCACTCTATCCGGGACCTGATCCTCTGCGAACTGGACCTCGAGCTCGCCGCGGCCAACGCCGCCGACCATGTCGCGCATCCGGGCCTCGCCGGCTGCCTCCGTGAGATGGGCTCATCAGCGATAGCACGGATTCTGCGTCTCCGCCGGCTGCTGCGGACCCTCAGCGGTACGGACGACTTCAATGCCGAGGGCGACACGCGGCCGCTGACCCACCCCGTCCAAGCCGTCTCGGCCGATTCCCACTCGGCGGCCATCGACATGGCAGTGCTCGCGACCCTTCGGCGCATGCTCGCCGCCGGGCAGCGCCTGTATGCCGATACCGCTGTCCGTGCTATGCGGTGGGATCTCGATCCGGTCGGCCCGGAGCTCGCACACGAGATCGAACCGATCACCCGCCTGCTCGGCCGGCTCGAGGAGTTCGACGCCGATATTGCCCGGGCGACGCCGAGCCAAACCGACCTCAACCAGACCGACCCGAACCAAACTGACCCGAACCAGTCCGGTCCGAACGATCAGATCCGCCCCCTCGGTGAAGCCGGCTGAGCCGGCCCCGCACGGCTCGCGCCCGCAACCCCGGGCGCCGGCCGCATCATTTAATTCGCTTCTGTGCACTGTTCTTGAAAGGAACGCCATGTCAACCGTAATCACCGGCCTGTTCAACGACCCCGCCGACGCCTCGGCCGCCATCCAGACCCTCGAAGCCCGCGGCGTGCCCGCGGACAAGATGAGCCTCGTCGCCGGCGACCAGGTGAACAAGGAATCGTTCGCGATCCAAACCCACTCGAAGCTGCCCGAGGGTGTGGCAATCGGGGCCGGCACAGGCGGCGCAATCGGCGCTCTGGTGGCCGGGTTTACCGCCGTTGGCGTCATCGGCACCGGCGGCGCGGGCATCCTCGCCGCCGGTCCGCTCGTTGCAGCCTTCGCCGGAGCCGGCGCTGGCGCCGCGGGCGGCAGCATCATCGGCGGCGCTATCGGCACCGCCATCCCCGAGCACGAGGTCAAGCACTACGAAGACGCCATCGAGAAGGGGTCCGTGCTCGTCGGCGTCGAGTGCCCCGATGACAGCGTCAAAAACACCGCGAAGGACACCTTCGAGCACTTCGATGCTAAGAAGGTCTCCACGGCCTGATCGCCGAGCCACCACTGCCCGAAAGCGACGCATCAGCGGCAGCGGTTCGGGCTGCGACGGTTCCCCCCTTGGCCGGTCGCCGACCCCCGTCTTTCGTCCCAACGATGCGACGGACCCGACGAGGGATCTTTGTTTGCGAACGGTCAAGACCGTCCAGAGCCGTCACCCCGGGGTGGCGGCTTTTTTCGCCGTTTGACACCCGAAACGCTGGTCGGGGTGGCCCCGCGGGCGTGAAACACGGTTGATACCGATCGATCGATCTCTATAATAGATTGTCCGCCGATGCTGCCGGACGCCCCCCGCTGCGCCGCAGCAGGGTGAGCACGGCCCAGCACTCACCGAAGGCAGGACATGCAACGCACTCTCGTTTTTGCCCCCTCCGCGTCGCGGCGGGCAGCCGGTCGATGGACCGATCGTCGTACGCGACGCCCGTGGTCAGCCGGTGCCGGCGTCGTCGACGATCGCCTGCGCCACCGCTGCCAGCTTGCGACGCTCCGACTGCGCCCGCGAGCGGATCGCCTGGTACGCCTCCAGCTCGGACTGCTCATCGGCGGCCATCAAGATCCCCTTTGCCCGCTCGATGATTTTGCGGTCGGCCAGCGCCTGCCTCAGGTCGGTGACCTCTTCGGTCAGCGCCTCCAACTGGTCGAACCGGCTGCGGGCCACGACGATCGCCGCCTCGAGCTCCTCGCCGCGGATCGGCTCGAGCAGGTAGGCCATCACATGATCTTCCATCGCCTTCTCGACGAGCTCCAGCGATCGTCGCGAAGTGACCACCACCGAGGGAAACGGGTGGTCATCGCCGATCTCGATCATCAGGTCCAGCCCGTCACCGTCGGGGAACATCACACCAGTCACGACCAGGTCGTGCTTCCGCTCGCGGATGCAGGCCCGCAGCTCGGCGACCGTGCCCGCCTTGGCCACGATGGTGTGCAGCTCGTTCAGCGAGTCCTCGAGCTGCTTGAGCAGGTCGTCGCTGCCGTGCGCAAGAATGACGTTCAGCGGTTCAGGCATATCGATCTCCGGCACGCGGTGCGGGCGATCATACTCCTGTGCCGGCGTGCACCCCGGAGGGCCGCCGATGGCTGAGCTGCTCCAGATCGCCTACGTCAGCCGGCGGCTCAGCGGGCTGACCGACCACGACATCATCGACGAGATCGTCCTGCCTTCCATGCGTCGCAACCGAGCAAAGGGGATCGGCGGCTGCCTCTTGTTCAATTCCGACATCTTCTGCCAAGTGCTCGAAGGGCCCTGGGATGCCGTCAAAGGGCTCGCCGAACGGATCTACTGCGACCCGCGGCACACCGAAATCACTCAGAAGCTCCGCCGAGCCGTCGAAGCACCAGCATTCGCCAAGTTCCACATGCGTGTGCTGCGAGAAGGCGACATGCACCGCCTTCTGAAGGACCACACCCGGCGGGAAGACGAACACGACCCTGCACACGACCCGACCGGCGGCCCAGCCATCGAAAACGCCCGGCGTATCCTGGCCGACACCTATGACGGGCCGGCTCTTGTCAACGGTGTGCTTGCCGCGATAGAACGCTGCAATGAAATCCGGCCGCACTAGCTTGGTCCGTCTCGGCAGCAGACTCACGAGAGAGGCGATCGTCGGCCTCGTGCTGTGTGCCGGCGTTGTACTCGCGGCCGTCCCCGCTCTGGGCGAACGGATCGAACGAGCCCGAGCCGAAACCCAGAGGATCGGCCAGCCCGAATGCCAGCCCTATAGCCAGTCCGCCGATGATGAGGGTGCAAACCTGTTGACCGAGCCGCATCCGGATCCGGGCCCGCGCCCGTCCTGATCTGCATCGCATCCGCCGCGTGGAGATCCCGGTCGAGGTCCCCGTCCGATCCGGTCAGGCTGCGGGTCGATCAGTCCGCTGCGGCTTTTACAGTCCGTTGTTGGCAGTACCTGCGATCCGAGCGTGGTCAACGCCAGCCGGGCGATCACTCCATCGATCACTTCGGCGAGCATCGCCGGAGATCATCGAATGGGTCCGCCTCGCGACCGCGTGGCTGCTGACAAAACGGTTTCTCGACCGCCTTCTCCCCGTTCCGACCCCGGACCGGGCCCATCGCGGCGATCAGCCGTGGGTGCTGGCCGCTTCCGGCCGCCGATTCGGCGGCCGGCGTTTTGGCGAGCCGCGTTGCGGGGTTCGAGGGTCAGCGGGAAGGCAAAGATCAGCGGCATCGGTGCGGCTCCATGCACACAACGTGGACGATAAGCGGATCAAAAATGGCCGCGGCCCCGATGCGAAAAAGTGTGGGCGGGGCCGCGGCCGGTATGACAGATCGAATCCGAATCGAAGCCGCGTCATGGCAGCCCGATCCGCGTCAGAACGGCTCAGCCGCCCCGGTTCCGATCGCCCGAACGGTCACGCGATCGCGGCTCGTTCGATCGGCCCGACTGGCCCGGCTCATCGGTGAAGATGATCAGGTGCATCGTGCCGTCCCAATTCCGCTGCGGCCGCTGCCGCAGGACCGCCGGCTCTGTGCCGAACGGGCCGTAGACCTTGTTGAGCATGGAGCGTGATGCGAGCTGCTGCGGATCGTCGGGCAGCTCGCGGGCCCGCTTGAGCTCGTTCGGGCTCGCGTCCGCCCGGACTGTGTCCACACCGATCGAGACGCTGCTGATCGGCACAATAATCTCTTCGTCATTGATCCCGAGGAAATTCTCGTTCGGATCGACACCCAGCAGTGTTACCTTGCCCGATTTGACCTCGATAAAAGCGCAGCTGATCTCGCCGGCCTCGCGGTCGCGGGCCGAGATGTCCGTGCCGATGAGGTTCGACATCAGCATTAGCCTCGGGGCAGAGATGGCCTTCCGGTCGCCGGTGCTCCAGGTCGCCTTGGCATTGCCGTCGCGGAGCTTCATCTTCTTGCCATCGATCGTTGCCGTCGTGGCGACCATCCGCTTCAACGTGTCATCGCTGAGCTCGAACGCCTCAACCGATATCCGGTCACCTTGCATCGGCGCGTTGTCCTTGGACATCACGAACCACGACGGGCCAAGCACCACGCGCGTCAGCTCCGAATCGCGGCCCTCGGGCCGAACATTCACGCTCACAAACTCAACATCGTCAACGGTGTCGAACCGGACCACATCTTCGATCGTGCCGGTGACCGAATTGGTTTTGGGGCTCTCGCCGCCAGCGTAGGCATAAGGGTCGGCGTGCTTGTTGCCCTCGTCACGTTCTGAGAGACGGAACCACTGGTCATCCGACCCATCGCTCTCGAGGCGTTCCCAACGCTCCGGCTTGATCTGCTCCCGATCCTCGAGCTGCTCGGGGGTCACATCGAGCCCGACCTCGCCATCATCGCGATCGAAACGCAGCGACTCGAACGGCACCGCGACACGCTCGCCGCCGAGACCCAGAAAATCGTCGAACAGGATGACGACATCGGAGATTTCGCCCGAGCCGCGATCGATCAGCAGGTCGTCGAGCGTGCCGATCTCCGTATGATTGGCGTTGACAACCGCTGCGCCCTCGAGCTCTTCGAACTGCACGAATTTCATCTCGGACGGGCTCAACCGTTTCCGGTCATCGGTCTGGTCAGTCTTCGAGGTCGAACGATTCATCTGCTGGCGATCGGGCTGTCGATCGGCCTGACGCTGCTGCCGGTCGTCGCGGTCGCGGGTGTGTCCCTCGCCGTACTGCCCGGCGGCGGGTACGGCGAGTCCAGCGGCGAGCATGAGTGTCGAGATACGGGCAGGGATCCGAGAGATGCGGGTGTTCATGGTTGGTCTCACTATCTATTCACGCCGGGCCCAATCGTGGTGGTGACCGGGGGCCCGCGTCCCGTGTCACAGCACAGAGCTTCGTTCGCCGCGCTGAACGGTGGGTGACCCGCAGATGAAACCCGGCTCATTGTGGTTTGATGACGCGGTGGTTTGATGACGCGGTGCAGGGCCGAGGTTCCGGCGAACCCACCCTGGTGGGGATCGACCCGTCTCGACTCGTGCAGTGCCCGCAGACAGGCCGAGATGAACCGATCCGCAATCTGTATCAAGGGATCTCGCGCAGCGTGTGGCATGGTGCGCGCCCAAGAGATATCAAGACGCGCGATTCTCGGATTCAACCCCGATCGGCCCACTCAGCCAATCGATATGACTCGATGCACGTGGATGGGGTTCTCTTCGTGCTGCGCCGTGCACGTTGCGCTGTCACTGTCCTCCGAGATACAACATCGAGGCTCGCGCGACGCGTGATCGGTCCGGCAACGAGCGAAGATCCGGGCGAGGTCCCAAGACGCACGCCGTATTCTGCGTCGCACGTGCGATGACCTTCCGGTTCCTTCGAGGATTCTGCTCGTCGTTCGAGTCTTGTTGCGCCCAGTGCACCGCACCTTGCACGCCGGCTTGGTTGAGAATCGGTATCAACAGGCGGGCGAAACGCGGGCCGGGTCTGTGAAGATTGCGCGAAGCACCCGCGATCTGGCCGCTTTATCAGGGCTCTGGCAGGCGTTTCGGGCTGTCGAGTGTCAAAGCCTCGTTACTCGGTGAGGCTCTTCGGCAAAAATTGCGTACGCTCTTCCGCGGGCCGAGCCCGCACCCGTGTATTCGAAAATGCGTTGGTCAAAGCCGCCGTCCCGCGTGTGAGCCGGGCGGCCTGTCTTTGGGCCCCGGGCCCGAGACACCGGATAACCCACCCTCAGATGGAGTATCACGTGAACCGAATCAAGATGATGATGATGCTGGCCGCTGCCGGCACCACCTGCACCGTCGCCGCCCAGGACAGCGTCGCCCCCGCCGGCGGCTTCACCGACGCGCTCGACGCCTACAGCACCTCGCAGCAGATCGTCGAGTACGTCGTCGACCTGGATACCTTCTTCTCAAGCAAGGGCAAGAGCTTCGGCATCGCCCCGGTGGTCAAGGCCTCCGCCGAGGCCAGCGGCTCCTTCCCGACGCTGCTGATCTCGTCCAACGGGCTCAGCCGCCTCCGCTCGTCGACCTTCGCCGGCCAGCTCGACGGCCCCTACGCCACCTGGTCGACCGCCGGCGCCGGCGTCAACGACGCGGTCAACAGCGGCAGCATCTCGTTCGAGAGCGTCCCCAACGACGCGGTCTACCTCGGCCTGGGCTTCGGTGAGTTCAACGGCGCGGTCAACAACACCATCGCCGCCCAGATCGGCTACAGTCCGGCCGACCCGAGCCGCCTGTTTGTCACCCGCGTAAACGCCGCGGTCAACAGCAGCACCAACGGCGCCAGCGACAGCTCGCAGTTCGGCTTCGGTGCCGTCGACGAAGACCTCAACGTCTACTTCCGCGCCGACTCGTTCAACAGCACCGGGCCGAACACGATCACCGGTAACAACATCTTCCGCGTCGATGCCGCCAACCGCAACGGCGCGTTCGTCAACAGCATCGACAACAGCGGCGGCTCGGACTCGGCCGCGACCGACGATGTGCTCCGCGGCAACGGCACCACCCACAGCATCCCCAGCGCCGTGCCCGTCGGCGTCGGCGGACCGGCCTACTTCGGCCCCAACTTCAGCAGCCAGCTCCGCTTCGAGACCGGCCCGGGCGCGACCAGCATCACCCTCGACCAGCTCGGCGGCGCGGTCGACCACCGTGGCGGCATCGGTGTCCTGCCCGAGCCCTTCTTCGCGCCGGGCGACGCGATCACTGCCGCCATCGGCACCCAGGAGCCGATCTTCAACCCGGCCACCGAAGAGTTCAACGACGAGACCGTCTCGATCAGCGTCTGGGGCGCCGACTCGAACGGTGAG
Source organism: Planctomycetota bacterium (assembly GCA_039179915.1). GTDB lineage: Bacteria > Planctomycetota > Phycisphaerae > Phycisphaerales > UBA1924 > JANQQZ01. The sequence goes on from JBCDEF010000037.1 coordinate 7,646, forward strand.
CCCACCGCGCCCGCCACGCAGCACATCCTGCCCGACACCATCGCCGATCCCGCCGAGGGCATCGACCTGTTCCCGCAGGAGCTGATCCACTTCAGCGGCGGCACCGCGTTCCGCGGCGGCAGCTCGCAGATCGCGCTCGGCACCACCCTCGGCGGCGACCTGCTGCTCGCCGGCACCGCCGCCCTCCAGAGCGCACCCGGCATGCTCGGCGGCGGCGACGCCGCCAGCGAGATCGTCGGCATCACCGTCGCCCGGTTCACGTCGCCCGGCGCCGCCCCCGAGTGGTCGATGGCCTCCTGGCTCGACCCCAACACCGGCATCGGCAAGCCCTTTACCGACGAGAACGGCGTCGAGTTCGCCCAGCTGGGCAACCGCAACTCGATCCCGGGCGCCGGCCCCGGCACCGCCTCGGCCGCCGCGTTCGACTCGGCCGGCAACATCTACTTCGTCCAGCCCGTCCGCCTCTACGGTGACGATGGCCAGCCGTTTACCGGCGACGACTTCGTCACCACCTCGGTCATCCGGGCCAACTACGTCGCCGACGCCGACGGCCAGGGCAACTTCGGCTACGACCTCGAGGTCCTGTTCGACTTCGGCTCGACCTTCAGCTCCGCCGGCACGGGCCTGGACTACCAGATCACGTTCCTGACCGCCTCGGCGGGCAGCGGGCTGATCCAGGGCAACACCATCTTCTCCAACGCCGCGACCTCGCAGCCGCTCGCGGGCTTCAACCCCACCGACCCGACCGACGCCGAGACCCTCGGCGGCCTGATCGTCTCGGCCGAGATCACCTACGACGTCGACGGCGACGGCGAGTTCGACGCCACCACCGACGACCAGGACTACCAGGTCCTGCTCTACGTCCAGCCCGTCTCCGGCACCCAGGTCGCCGACTGCAACAGTAACGGCGTCGACGACGCAACCGATATCGCCGACGGCACCAGCAACGACTTCAACGCCGACGGCGTCCCCGACGAGTGCCAGCTCAACCGCCTCTGCGCCGACGTCAACGACAGCGGTGTGGTCGACAGCTCCGACTTCTTCGCCTGGGTTGCCGCCTTCGGCAGCGGCGACCCGTCCGCCGACGTCAACAACAGCGGTGCGGTCGACGGCTCCGACTTCTTCGCCTGGGTCAGCTTCTTCAACCTGGGCCAGAACGGCCCGCTCTGCCCGACCTACTGAGCACCGAACCGGGTCTGCGATCGGCCGAGCCGATCCACAGACAGCCCGTTGAGCCCGGTTGGGCTCTGAAGTACACTTCACCGCGTCCGCCTCAAACGGGGCGGACGCGGCTTTTCCGGGGGACGCACCGCTCGATGGGCTCTCGCAAAGGACACCTGCCGATGCCGACGCTTCTCTCCGCCTCTCCAACGATCACGCTCGCCGCGGCTCTGACCGCTCTGGCCGCCGCGGCCCCGCACGCCTCGGGACAGTTCGACCCGCTCGGCGGCCAGTGGGGCAAGGAAGCGCCCACCGACGTCCGCGTGATGACCTGGAACATCGAGGACGGCATCTGCCGGACCGCCAACAAGGCCAACGACGACAACAACTGGGCAGCGCTGGCCCGCATCGTCGCCGCCCTCGAGCCGGACATCCTCATCCTCCAGGAAGCCGGCGACAACAGCGGCAACGGCACGGGCTCCAGCGGCGATTCCGCCGCCCAGCTCGAGACGACGCTCGGGCTGTTCCTCAGCGGCGGCACCGACCCGTTCCGCGGCGGGCCCGTCACCGAATACGTCCAGCTCTACAGACCGGGCTACGACCTGCCCAACATCTTCGTCAGCGGCTCGACCGACGGCTTCAACCGCAACGTCGTGCTCAGCCGGTGGCCCTTCGCCGACCTCAACGGCGACGGCACCGCCGAGACCTCTGCCTTTTCCACGGTCAACGGCTCCAGCGGCATCCGGGGCATCCAGCTCGCCGAGATCAACCTGCCCAGCGATGTCTACGTCGGCAACCTGGTGATCGGCAACGCCCACCTCAAGTCCGGCGGGTCGAGCAGCGACCGCGCCGACCGTGAGCAGGCCGCGACCGCGCTGGCGACCTATCTCTGGAACCTCTACGAGGGCGCCGGGACCGGCTCGGTCGACCCGAACAACCAGGTCAACGACTTCCCGATGGCCCAGAACGTCCTCCCGCCGCACACCGCGGTGATCTGGGGCGGCGACTTCAACGAGGACGAGCTGACCAACGGCCGCAAGGGACCGGTCGACATCTCGACCCAGAACGCGGTCGCCGGCGGCACTTCCGACGGCACAGACAAGGACGGCACCGACGCGCAGAGCGACCTGGCCGTCGAGCCGTTCGGCGGGTCCCGCCGAACGCTGGGCGGCAGCAAGCTCGACTGGCTGATGTGGCAGGACTCGGCCGTCACCGCCCGCAACCAGTTCATCTTCAACTCCCAGCAGGTCGACGACGCGGCCATGCCGCCCGAGCTGATCGGCTTCGGCATCTTCCCGCCGCTCAACGGCCGCACCGCAACGAGCGTCGCCGCGGACCACCGCCCGGTCATCGTCGACTTCATCCTCCCGCTGGGCGAATCCGACGACCTGCCCGGCGAGTTCGCGCTGCTGGCGCCCGCCGACGGCCAGCAGGGCCTGTCCGTCCCGCTCGTCTCGCTCGACTGGGCCGACGCCGACAACGCCGATAGCTACGAGGTCACCGTCGCGACCGACCCCGCGCTGACCCAGGTCGTCTTCAGCCAGAGCAACCTGCCCGCCTCGCAGGCGTTCTTCATCGGCGCCGAGCGGTGCACGACCTACTTCTGGTCGGTCGCGGCGACCAACTTCGCCGGCACACGCGACGCGACACCCGCCGTCGCCGCCTTCTCCACCATCAACCCGGCGGAGCAGAACGACGACGGCACGCTCGACGCCGGCGACTTCTTCGCCTGGGTCGCCAACTTCGGCAACGCCGACCCCCGCGCCGATGTCAACGGCGACGGCGCGGTCGAGCCGGGCGACTTCTTCGCCTGGGTCGCCGCCTTCGGCGGGAGCTGCTAGACACCCAGCGGCGGCGCGCAGCGGCTTCACAGCTCGGGCCCCGCGTCGGGCTGCCCGTCGGGCTCGGCTTCGGCTTCGCGGGCGGCCTCGGCTTCGCGGGCGAGCCGGCGAAGCTCGGCGATGCGTTCGGCCGGCGTGCCCGCATCGGCAACGCTCGCGCGTCGCTGCTCCGCGAGACGCGCCGCTCTGGTTCGTACGCCGGCGACGCGAGCCCCCACGGGCTCGTCGGCGGCGCCGGCGGGTTCATGAGTTCTCTCTTGGAGTATTCCTGATACGGGGGCCGCCGGCGTGCCCCCTGGGGGTCCATCGGCGGCCTCCCCCGGGCTCGCCGGCGTGCCCCCAGCAGGGTCGTCGGTGCTCCCCCTCATCGCGCTCCGGAAGATGCCCCATTGGCTCAGCCGCCGGCCGTCGCCGGGGATCCGCTGGACAAGATTGAGCTCGTCGAGCTCGCGGGCCCACCGCTTGACCGTCGGCCGCGAGCAGCCGAGCCGCCACTCGAGCATGGGCCAGCCGATGTGTGCGACCCAGAGGTCTCCTTCGGGCCAGGCCTCGGCGATCAGGATCGCGAGCAGGGCCTGGGCCTGCGGCGACGCGCGGTCTTCCGCGGCCGCCCGCATCGCCCGGGTCAGCAGCTTGGCCTTGGCGTACGCGAAGTCCTGCCGCGGCCGGTTCCGTGTGCGGCTTGCCGAACGATTTGGCGCGCTCATCGGGCGCTCCGGCCGGGCCCGGCCGCGGATGCACGTCGTGTCAGCATGGCGAGAGGTTCCCCCCAGCGGCGGTGACAGAGTTGTGGGGGGGTATCCGGAGTGTACCTGCGCGGCACGCTGCGGCGGGATCCGCCTACGCATGTACCAGAAGTCGCGGAAGAAAGCGGGCGAACGGACTCGAACCGTCAACATTCAGCTTGGAAGGCTGACGCTCTACCATTGAGCTACGCCCGCTGCACGTTTCATCATACACCACGTTCGGCCGGTGGCGAGCGGTTCAGGCCCGCAAGCCATTTCGACCAGATCGAGAGCACCAGCAGCATGAAGAGCCGCTGCGAATGGTCCCGGCCGCGCCAGGGGCTGATCGATCGCTCGCCGGCCGCGTCGTGCTCGCGGAGCATCTGCTTGACGAAGCTCATCTCGATCTCGACACCGGCCTCGGGCAGACCCGGGAAGGGCTCGGTCGATTCGAGGTGGTCGTACAGCAGCGTCCGCAGGCCGCCGAAGTCGCTCCGGAACCAGTCGCCGATGGGGATGGCGAAGCCTCGCTTGGGCCGATCGACGATGTGCTCGGGGAGGTATTCGCGCGCGATCCGCTTGAGCAGGCCTTTGCGCTGGCCGTTCGGCATCAGCACATCCAGCGGCGTGCGCAGCGCGGCCTCGACGAGTTCTCTTGCCAAGAACGGCGCGCGGACTTCGAGAGCAACGGCCATCGAGGCCGTGTCGGTCTTGCGGAGCAGGTCGTCGGGCAGGTAGTGCTCGAAGTCGTGCCGGAGCGGGTCTTCGATGGGGCGGAACGTGTCATCGCCCACCGTCCCGCTGTCGATCGACGGGAGAAGCCGGCGGAGGTCGGGCGTCTGGAAGATCGCCAGGAGCTCGGTGTACCCGCTGAAGCGTGCCGCGGTCGCGAGGCGGGCGAGGTACTCGCTTCGCGTGCCGGGCGTTCGGCGGTCGAGCAGCCGCGTCGGGATCAGCCGGAGCAGGCGCCGCCAGCGGTTGAGGATCGGGTTGATCGTGTGCCGCCGGTACCCGCCGAAGAGCTCGTCGCCGCCGTCGCCGGAGAGGGCGACCTTGACGTGCTCCCGCGCGGCCTTGCTCACCCAGTACGTCGGCAGCAGCGAGCTGTCGCCGAAGGGCAGCCCGAGCTGCTCGATGAGCATGACCAGGTCGTCGGCGGGGCCGGTGGGGGACGAGAGATCGCAGTCGAGCGTGTGATGATCGGTGCCGATGTGGGCGGCCGTCTCCGCGGCTTCTTCGGACTCGTCGAACGCTCCTTCGGGCATACGGACGGTGAAGGTCTTGACGTCCGGCCGGTGCCGCTTGGCGATCGCGGCGATGAGGGCGGAGTCGATGCCGCCGGAGAGAAAGACGCCGAGGGGGACGTCGGCTTCGAGGCGAGAGGTGATTCCGCGTTCGACCAGGAGATGGAGTTGACCGACCTGTACAGCTGTGTTGCGAGATGCTGCCACAACGTGGTTGTACTCCTTGAAATCGCTTCCTCGATTGCGGGTTTGCATCACCTTACCTGGAAACACGCAATCGACCGAGCCAATGTCGTCGACTGTGCCGTCTTGGATTTGCGGCAGCTCAAGAGGTCGCCCGGGCTGGCCCACACCAAAGATGATGCGTTCGATACCGGCGGCGCTGCTGGACTCGATTCTCGTAAGTGTGGACCGTTCCACGCCGCCCCAGAGCGGCTTCTCACCAAACCGGTCACGCATAAACAGGTACATCTCATCGCGCCGCCGCCAGCCCAGTACTGCAAACATGCCGTCGAGGCGTTGGTGCAGGTCCACGTCCCATTGCTCCCATCCCCGCACCAGCACCTCGGTATCCGAGTGATCCGTCTCGAACCGGTGCCCGAGCGCTTCCAGCTCCGCCCGCAGCTCGCGGTGGTTGTAGATGCAGCCGTTGAAGACCACCGCGACCAGCGGCTTGTCGGGCTCGATCTCGCTGGCCAGCTTCGGCGTCTCGCCGGGCTGGTAGGTCAGGTCGGGGCGGAGGCGCTGGCCGTCGTGGACCATCGGCTGGTGGCCGCCGGCGTGGTCGATGATGCTCAGCCGGCGGTGGACGAACGCGACATCGACGACGAGACCATCCTCGCGCGTGGCCCGGTCGCGGAATCGGCCCTGGCCGTCGGGCCCGCGGTGGGTGATCGAGTCGTCGAGCACGTCGAGCCACGCCTCGGGGATGGCGTCGAGGTGGTGGGGGATCGGGCCGTTGCTCTCTGAAGACGAGGGGTCGTGGATCCGGAGGATGCCCGCGAGGCCGCACATGGGGGGAGGGTATTCGTTGGTGCCCGCCCGCTCACGCGGGCGGCTGGTTTGGATGGAGAGCTACGCGGCGTCGGAGGGGCTGTTGGGCGGGCGGTCGTCGACCAGCTTCGGGCCAGCGGGCGAGCCGCCGTCGCCGTTGTCGCGGCGGTGGTGGTCGGTGTACGAGCCGGACCGCAGGCCCCAGATCGTGTGGATGGTGCGTGTCACGGCGAGGCCCGACGGATAGGCGATGCCCACGGCCCAGGCCGCGTGCAGGCCCTGCTGCTGGAGGGCCTCGGTGCCGGCGACGGCGATGATGTAGTAGAGCGGGCTGATGACGGCTCGCTCGAACTGCAGCTGCGTCGCGTCGCGGACCGGGTTGGGCGCGGGCGCCGACAGCTCGAACCGCTCGCGCTCGGAGCCGCCCTGCAGCGGCCGCCAGTGGTTGGCCACCCAGTGCAGCGAGGCGAACGTGCCCACGTCGAGGATCAGATCGGCGACGGCCGAGAAGGCCGTGTACCCCCAGGTCGCCCAGCCGAGGTTGAACACGTCCTTGATCAGCCAGAGCAGGACCATAACGATCGCGGTCGACAGCAGGCCGCTGATGACGATGTTCGCGTTGATATTGACCACACGCCGACGCTGATAGAAACGGAAGAGTCGGTCGGGCATGGCGTGCTGCTCGCGTGATGGGGCGCTGACGATCAGCTCGGGGTCACGGGCTGACGGCCGACCGGGTAATAGTGGAACCCGAACTCGCCGATGTGCTGGCGCCGGTAGAGGTTGCGGCCGTCGAAGATGACCTTCTGCTTCATGAGCGAGCCGAGCTTCTCGAAATCGGGGCTCTTAAACTCGTCCCAGTCGGTGGCGATGATCAGCGCGTCGGCGCCCTCGGCGGTCTCGTAGACATCGTCGTGCAGGCTGATCGTGCCGCCCATCTCGCCCTTGACATTCTCCATCGCGACCGGGTCGAAGCCGCGGCAGGTCACGCCGTAGCCGAGCGCCTTGCGGGCGAGGGTGAGCGCGGGCGCCTCGCGGATGTCGTCGGTGCGGGGCTTGAAGGCCAGCCCCCAGAAGGCGAAGGTCAGCCCGTTGAGCTTGGCCTCGCCGCCGAAATGCTTGATGATCTTCTGGAAGAACAGGTTCCGCTGCCGCTGGTTTGTCCCGTGGACGGCATTGGAGACCTGGGTGGTCACGCCCGCCTTGTCGCCCATCATGATGCAGGCGAGCGTGTCCTTGGGGAAGCACGAGCCGCCGTAGCCGAGCCCGGGGTAGAGGAAGTGCGTGCCGATTCGTTTGTCGGCGCACATGCCCTCGCGGACGCGGGCGATGTCGGCGCCGTAGGCCTCGCAGAGGTTGGCCATCTCGTTGATGAAGCTGATCTTGGTCGCCAGGAAGTTGTTCGAGGCGTACTTGACCATCTCGGCCGAGGGCACATCCATGACATAGACCGGGTGCCCGTTGCGGACGAACGGGTCGTAGAGGTCTCGGAACAGCTCGCCGGCCGACTCGTCTTCGACGCCCACGACCACGCGGTCGGGCTTCATGAAATCGATGATCGCGTCGCCCTCTTTGAGGAACTCGGGGTTGTCGGCGACGCTGAACGGGATGTCCGGGCCGACGCGCTCGCGGATCCGGTCGCGGACATAGAACGTCGTGCCGACCGGCACGGTCGACTTGACGACGATGACCTTCGGCTTCTGGTCCGGGCCGAGGTCCTTGAGCACGTCGGCGATGTCGTCCGCGGCCGAGTCGATGTACTTCAGGTTCGTGTGGCCCTTGTCGTCCGAGGGGGTGCCGACGCAGATGAAGATCATCTCGGCGTCGCGGTAGGCCTCGTTCTTGTCGAGGGTGTAGGCCAGCCGGCCGGCTTTGTAGTTGCGCTCCATCATCTCGGTCAGGCCGGGCTCGTAGATGGGGCAGATGTTCTGCTTGAGCTTCTCGATCTTGTCGGGGTCGACATCGAGACAGACGACATCGTTGCCGGTCTCGGCGAAGCACACGCCGGTGACAAGCCCCACGTACCCGGTTCCCACCATCGTGAGCTTCATGCAGCCAACTCCCGCCGCGTTCGCTGGGCCGCGGCCGCCCGTGGTTTCAAGTGCCCGATGCGCACGGGGATTCCCCTCCCCGGGCACTATAGATCGGCTCGTCGGGGCCCGGCCTTCAGGCCGCTCTGCCGGACCGCGGCGGACGCTAGACTCCGCCGATGGCAACCAAAACCAAACCGAAGAACAGCGGCAAGCCCGCGAAACAATTCAAGTACACCGCGGCGACCGCCGACCGGCACGAGCTCTACCAGCTCTCGGTCCAGAACGTCGAGGCCGAGATCGACTTCGTCGACGCGACCTACCTCGCCCTCCGCGGCCGGCACGCCAACCGCCTCCGCGAGGACTTCGCCGGCACCGCCAACAGCGCCTGCGAGTGGGTCCGCCGACGAGAGACCTGCTCCGCCGTCGCCGTCGATCTTGACGGGCCCACCCTCGAATGGGGCAGGCGGCACAACCTCGCCGCACTCGACGAGAGCCAGCAGCGGCGGATCGAGCTGCTCGAAGCCGACGTCCGAGACCCGGGCCAGGCCGGGCAGAAGCCCGACATCGTGCTCGCCATGAACTTCAGCTACTGGATCCTGACCACCCGAGACAGCCTCCGCGACTACTTCCGCTCCGTCCTCGACGCCCTGCCGGACGACGGCGTCTTCTTCCTCGACTTCTACGGCGGGTCCGAGGCCATGACCGAGGTGCAGGAGAAACGCAAGATCTCCCGGCACCTCACCTACATCTGGGACCAGCACCGCTTCGACCCGATCTCGGGCCTGATGGAGTGCCGCATCCACTTCAAGTTCCCCGACGGCTCCCAGATCCGCGACGCGTTTACCTACAACTGGCGGCTCTGGTCGCTCCCCGAGATCCGCGAGCTGCTGACCGAGGCCGGCTTCGCCGACGTCGGCGTCTACTGGGAAGGCACCGACCCGGACGACGACGAGGCCGGCAACGGCGAGTTCAGGCCCGTGCTCGAGGGCGACGCCGACCCCGCCTTTATCTGCTACCTCGTCGCGCAGAAGCAGAAGCTCGGCGAGATCGAGCCGCTGGAAAGGCCGGAATGAGGGGCGCGTTCGAGGTACCCCCGGAGCTCGAGCCGCTCCAGGCCTGGGTCTTCGAAGGCCTGGAGCGCGTGGTCGACCGGATGGAGTCGGCCACCGGATCGGACATCCCGGCCGTCGCCGAGCTCTGCCGGCACGTCGAACGCTACCGCGGCAAGATGCTCCGCCCGACGCTCACGCTGCTCTCCGGCGCGGCCGCGGGCGCCCCGTCGGACGAGCCGCCCTCCGACGACCTGGTCACCGCCGCGGCCGTCGTCGAGATGGTGCACATGGCCACGCTCGTCCACGACGACATCCTCGACGAGGCCGCCATCCGACGCGGCGGGCAGACCGTCAACACGCTCCGCGGCAATGAGACCGCCGTCATCCTCGGCGACTACCTGATCGCCGCCGCCTACGCCCTCTGCTCCTCCGTCGACGACCAGGCCCCAGCCCGCGTGGTCGCGGCCGTCTCCATGGAGCTGTGCAGCGGCGAGCTGCTCCAGCTCGACAACCGCGACAACCGATCCCTCGACGAGGCGACCTACTTCGAGATCCTCCGCGGCAAAACCGGCTCGCTCGTCGGAGCCTGCGGACGCCTGGGCGCCGGCGCAGCAGGCGGCGACGAGCCGACGCGGCTGGCGCTCGAGACCTACGGCCGGCGCGTCGGCGTCGCGTTCCAGATCCAAGACGATGTCCTCGACCTGCAGGGCGACCAGGCCGTCGTCGGCAAGACGCTCGGCCAGGACCTGGGCAAGGGCAAGCTCACGCTGCCGCTGATCCACCACCTGCAGCATGTCACGCAGCGCGACCGCGAAGCCTCGCTCCGCCTGCTCGATGCCCTCTCGGAGACCGGCGACAGCACGCCGACGGATCAGGACGACGCTTCCAACGGCGTGCTGGCTGTGCTCGATGCCACCGGCTCGATCGCGGCCGCCCGCCGCGAGGCCGAGCGGCTGGTCACCGAAGCGAAGGACGCGCTTCAAAACCTGCCCGACTCGCCCGCACGGAC
>JBCDEF010000038.1:0-17532 GCA_039179915.1 Planctomycetota bacterium
AGACGAAGGAGCGGCTTTCGACCCGGACCGCCGCGGGCTTCGTGACGCAGGCGGTGAAGGACGCCTTTAGCCTGTGGCTCAATCACCACGTGGCCATCGGCGAGGCGATCGCCGCGCTCGCGATCGAGAGCGCCCAGCGCCGCATCAAGGCCGCCAAGAAGGTCGTCCGCAAGAAGGTCACCAGCGGCCCTGCCCTGCCCGGCAAGCTCGCCGACTGCCAGAGCCAGGAAACGGCTCGCACGGAGAACGTCCTCGTCGAGGGCGACTCGGCCGGCGGCTCCGCGAAGGGCGGCCGAGACCACAACACGCAGGCCATCCTGCCGCTCAAGGGCAAGATCCTCAACGTCGAGAAGGCGCGGATCGACAAGGTCCTGGGCTTCGAGGAGATCCGGACGCTGATCGCGGCGCTCCGCTGCGGGATCGGCGGCGACTTCGACCTCTCGAAGCTGCGCTACGGCAAGGTCATCATCATGACCGACGCCGACGTTGATGGCAGCCACATCCGGACGCTGCTGCTGACGTTCTTTTTCCGGCAGATGCCTGAGCTGATCAAGAAGGGGCACGTATACATCGCGCAGCCGCCGCTGTACCAACTGGTCCGCGGCAAAACCGGGCGGTACGTGCTGGACGACGCGGATCTGTCGGCGACGCTGACCGAGACCGGGCTGGAGCGGGCGACGCTCGTGGTGCGCGATATCGCGTCGGTCGAGACCGAGCCGGGCGGCGTGATCGGCGAGCCGCCGATCGAGCGCGAGCTGGCCGGCGACGAGGCGAAACGGGCGGTCGGGCTGCTCGAACGGCTCGGCAAGCTGGTCGAGATCGCCGAGCGACGCGGCACGGACTTTCCTTCGCTGCTCGAACGCCGCTTAGACGACCCGACCGAAGCCGAGAGATTACCCACCCACAAGGTCAGCTGGCAAGGCGGCGAGCTGTTCGCCTGGAGCGAGGCGGACGCGATGAAGCTGATCGACGAGAAGGGTCTTCGGCTGGGCGATGCGTCCGAAACCGGGGATACCGAAGGCGAAGCGGACACCGCGCCGGTCGCGGCTGTGCGCGAGCTGCACGAGAACCGCGAGCTGGACAAGGTCATCGCGGGGCTGAACGAGTTCGGGCTCGATATCGCGGACTACGGGCTGGTGCAGGAAGAGTCGGTGACCGGGGAGCGGATGCCGGCACGGTACGCCTGGGCGATCAGCGCTCCCGGCGGCGGCACGGGATCGCAGACCGCGATCGAACCGGAAGCCGACACCGAAAGCGCAACGGCCTCGACCGCGACAACAACCCGCTCGGGTCAGAAGCTGATCGAAGCGGCGAATCTGGCGAGGATCGTGCCGGCATTGCACGAGGTCGGCCGACGGGGCGTCGAGGTCAAGCGGTTCAAGGGGCTGGGCGAGATGGACGCCGAGCAGCTCTGGGATACAACGATGGACCATGGCGTGCGGGCGCTGCTCCGCGTCACCTGGGACGCGGCGGGGCAGGCCGAGGCGATGTTCAGCACGCTGATGGGCGAGGACGTCGAGCCGCGGCGGCGGTTTATCGAGGACCACGCCCTCGAGGTCAAGAACCTCGACGTGTGACATTCCGGGCGGCGGGGTCGGGCCATGCGAGCCCGATAAACAGCGTGTTCGCTTCCCGAGGCCACGACTCCAAAAGAAGGCGGTCCTAAGGTCCGACACCCATCCGACGGGACGCGACACGCGGCGCGACCCACCGATGGGTTCGGAGACTCGTGCCATGCCCCAATACCGAGCCAACTTCAAAGCCGGCGGATCCGAGGCGATCCGCCGGAACTCGCTGGGGCTGGATTCCCAGAAGCTCAACGCGTTGATGGACATCCTGGACCGGGCCAACGGCGATGCGCCGAACCTCAAGCGGACGTTCGTGCGGTGGCCGTTCCGGAACGAGTCGGTCACGTTCCGGCTCATCGAGAACATGGGCTCCAAGCGGGAGTTCCGCGTCGCAGCTCGGAACATATCCAACGGCGGCATCTCGCTGGTGCACAACGCGTACATCTACCCGGACACGGAGTGCGAGGTCGTCCTGCCGCTGCACGGCGAGGACGAGCAGCTGCCGATCTCCGGCAAGGTCACGCGGTGCCAGCACATCCGCGGCGTGGTGCACGAGGTCGGGATGAGCTTCAGCGAGGCGATCGATGCCCGGCTGTTCCTCTCGACCAGCTCGATGTCGGCGTATTACAGCCTCGAGAAGATCGACGCTTCGAAGCTGGAGGGCAACGTCCTGCATATCGAGGACTCGGCGCTCGATCGCCGACTGCTTGCGCACTACATGGCCGATACGCGGGTGATCATCAAGTCGGCCGCGACGATCGAAGAGGGGCACGAGCGAGCGCAGGAGAACTTCGATCTGATCATGCTCGACCGGGCGCTACCGGACGGGGACGGGATCGACTTCGCCAGGGAGCTCCGCGAACGCGGCATCCTGACGCCGATCATCGTTCTGACGGCCGACACATCGAAAGACGCCGCGCGGGGGTTCGCCGAGGCGGAGGTGAACGGGCTGCTGACCAAGCCGGTCGATCAGGGCACGCTGCTGCGGGCGATGACCGAGTTCCTGGGCCTGAATCAGGACGGCCGGCCGAGCGACGGCGACGCGGGGATGCAGGACCTCGCGGACACGTTCGTCGCCGAGCTGACGCCGATGGTGGACCAGATCCGCGCGGCACGGGAAGCGGAAGACGCGATGGCGGCGTACACGGTCGCGCTGCGGATCAAGGGGACGGCGCCGTCGCTTGGCTACGACCGGCTGGCGAACATCGCGGACCGGGCGGCATCGGTGCTGGCGGCGTCGATGAGCACGGCCGAGTCGGCGCGGCAGCTCGACACGCTGCTGGACGCATGCGAGCGGCTCAAGCACCGCCGCGCGGGCTGATCGGGCATGCCGCCGCCGACCGCGGCGGCCGAGGAGAAAACCGGTGCAACAGGTGATCGAACAGCTCCGGGCGCTCCCGGTCGAGACGGTGTGGCTGATCGCCAGCGTGCTCGCGGGTTTTTCATTGCTGCTGCTCGGCGTGCTCGTGTTGCGAGGCACGCGCTCGGGCTCGGTCGAGACGGGCGACGCCGCGGACGACGCTCTCGCCGCCTGCGGCGGTGCGGTCGTGCAGTTCGGGTATCGCGGCGGCCGGGTCGTGCTCGAGTACGCCTCGCCGAGCGCCGAGGTTGTCACGGGCGTCGAGGCGGACGCGCTGACGGGCAAGGGCGGCTTCTTCGACCGGCTGCACGAGGGCGACTCGCAGCAGATGCAGCGCCGGCTGGCGTCGGCGATCCAGGACGAGCGGCCGGTCACGGCCGATGCGCGGCTGAACGACGGACAGGGGCGGTCGCGGTGGGTCCAGCTCCGGGTGGCGCCCTCGCGAGACTCGCGCGGTCGGCTGAACAAGCTCCGGGGCGTCGTGCGGGAGATCTCCGAGCAGCGGATGCTCTCGCAGGAGCTCCAGGCGACGTGGGCCGGTTTTCATGCGCTGGCCGAGGCGACGCCGGCGATGCTCTGGGTGCTCGACAGCGACGGCCGCGTGACGGCGGTCAACCGGGCGACGGAGCGGTTCTGCGCCGTGGGCGAGGCGGCGCTGGTCGGCAACGGCTGGCTGGCGGCGGTCGCGGACGACGAGCAGGCCGATGTGCAGGGCTTTATCGATCGGGTGATCGAGCTGGGGACATCGCTGACGCGTGAAACGCTGATGATCGACCCGGACAACCGCGAGCGCGTCATCGCGATGACCGCGACGGCGGCCGTGGACGAGGACGGGCTGGTCGGCAGCGTGGTACTGACGGGCAAGGACATCACCGATCGGTCGGAGGCGGAGAAGCAACGCGAGCGTGTGATCCGTCTGATCGAGACGAGCGAGAGCCCGGCGCTGATCGTGGCACCGGACATGCGGGTGTCGATGCTCAACACGGTGTCGCGGCAGCGGGCCGGGCTCGGCGAGCGCGAGCCGGCGGATTCGATCGCGCTGTGGCACGTGGTCACGCAGGAGACGGTCGAAGCGATCCGGCGCGACGCGATCAACGCGTGCGGCGAGGGCGGCGAGTTCCGGCTCCGCGGCCAGATCCGCGACGGCGCGGAGGGCAGCCTGGCCGCGGACCTGACAGTCGTGGGTCTGGGCGACGGCTGGATCGGGCTGACGGCCCGCGAGGTCGAACGCGAAATGGTGCAGGAGCGCGAGGCCGCGCTCGATCGGCGGCGGCTCGAGATCATGCAGGGTGTATTGGGACGGCTCTCGGGCGGCGGCTGGTCGCCGGGGCGGACGGCGCAGCGGATCGTCGAGTCGATCGCGGTGGCGTACCCGGGGATGCGGGCGGCGTTCGGCACGATGACCGACGGGCAGACGTTCGTCTGCGAGGCCTCCGAGGAGCCGGTGTGGATGGGCACCTCGTCGGGACGGTCGCTGAAGTTCGATCAGGCGGGCGAGCTGCTGACCGAGCTGACGCGGGGCGAGCCGGTGCTGATCGAGGACACATGGGCCGAGCCCGACCTGGACCCGAGCCGTCTGACGCTCGAGGAACACTCGGTGCGGTCGATCGCGATGCTCCGTGCCGAGACGGGCGAGCCGCAGATGACGGTGATGACGCTCGAGCGGAGCGAGGTCGGACAGTGGACGCGGGACCACATCGAGGCGCTGCGGCTGGCGTCGCGTCTGCTGGGTCTGGCGGCGCGGGCGGACCGGGAGCGCCGGGCACGGATGGCGGCCGAGGCGCGGGCGGCGGAGCAGACGCAGCGGTGGCGCGAGAGCCGCGAGCACATGGAGATGCTCGCGTCGCAGGCCGCCGACAAGGCGTCGGAGAACGAGCGGCTTTCGTACCAGCTCGAGCGGCTCGGGACGCAGTGGCGCCAGCCGATTGCCGCGTTCGGCGAGCGGGTGGCGGCGCTGGCCGACCTGCCTTCGCAGGCACGCGGCGCGGGGCTGCACTCGATCGCGCATGGCATCGATACGATCATGTTCGAAGCCGACCGGCTCGATCTGAGCGCGTCGATCCTGACCACACGCGACGCGGACGCCGCGGCACGCTTCGGCGTCCGGGCGCTCACCGATCGGCTCGATGCCTACGTGCGGCCCGAGTTCGAGCGGCGGGGCGTGGCGCTCGTGCTGACAACGCACACCAGCGAGCTGGTCACCTGCGAGGGGGCCGAGCGGGTCTGGCGGGTGGCGGCGGCCGAGCTGCTGATGGGGTGCCTGCGGCGGTGCCGGGGGCAAGCGGTCGAGGCCGAGGTCGAGCTCGTGCGGCCCGAACCATCGGACCGAGCAACAAATCGAGCATCATCCCTGCGTCTGACGGTTGCCTGCGGTACGCTGACGCCGGACACCGCGGCGTCGGACGGCATGCCGGCGGGGATCGCGTTCGTCGGGCGGTTGGCCGAGCGGCTCGGCGGCTCGCTGACGACCGAATCAGAACTCGACAGCACCCGGCTGACGCTGACCGCGCCGGTCGCGGCGGTCGAGATGCTCGATGGGGGCGAAGCGTCCGGCGAGGACTCAGACAACGGACCGGACACGAGCCCCGACGATCTCGACGAGGCCGCGTAAGTGGCGGATCGGATGCAGACGGAAGGGTGACCGACGGGGCTTGAACCCGCGACCCCCAGAACCACAATCTGGTGCTCTACCGACTGAGCTACGGCCACCGTCTCGGTTGCGACATATGCCGCGGCAGGATCATAGCCGCGGGCCGTGCGTTCGGGAATCCGGCACGGCGCCCGGTGGGGCGCGAGCCGGGGGATGGCCTACTTCATGACCCAGTGCTCGGGCGAGCGCCAGAGGCCGCTGACGAGCAGCTCGCGGATGAACGTGAGCTCTTTGGGCAGCCGGTCGTAGAGCTGGAAGAACAGGTCGTCGTGGGACGAGAGTTCCTGCAGCCACTGCTCGCGGTCGGTGCTCATCAGGCTGTCGAAGTGCTCGCGGGAGAAGTCGAGGCCGCGCCAGTCGATGTCTTGGTACCGCGGCATCCAGCCGAGCGGGCCTTCGGTGGCTGCGGTGCGGCCGTGGGCGCGGTCGACGACCCAGCGGAGGATGCGCATGTTCTCGCCGAAGCCGGGCCAGATGAACTTCCCGTCCTCGTCCTTGCGGAACCAGTTGACGTTGAAGATCCGCGGCGGGTTGGGGATGTGGCGGCCGAAGTCGAGCCAGTGGCTCAGGTAGTCGCCCATGTGGTAGCCGATGAACGGCAGCATCGCGAGCGGGTCGCGGCGGACCTTGCCGACGGTGCCGAATGCGGCCGCGGTCATCTCCGAGCCCATCGTCGCGGCGCTGTAGACGCCGAAGGCCCAGTTGAACGACTGGTGCACCAGCGGCACGGTCGTGCTGCGGCGTCCGCCGAAGATAAACGCCGAGATCGGCACGCCGTTGGGGTCGTCGTAGCGGTCGTCGGCGGTCGGGCACTGGTCGAGCGGCGCGGTGAAGCGCGAGTTGGGGTGGGCGGCCTTGGTCTCGCTGGCGGGAGTCCAGTCGTTGCCCTGCCAGTCGATGGCGTGCGCGGGCGGGTCGCCGTCCATGCCTTCCCACCAGACATCGCCGTCGTCGGTGAGCGCGACATTGGTGTAGATGGTGTTGGTTTCGATAGCCTTCATGGCGTTGGGGTTGGTTTCGGTGTTGGTGCCGGGCGCGACGCCGAAGAAGCCGGCCTCGGGGTTGATCGCGTAGATCTGGCCGTCGTCGTTGGGCTTGATCCAGGCGATGTCGTCGCCGACGCAGGTGACCTCCCAGCCCTCGTCCTGGAAGGCCTTGGGCGGGACGAGCATGGCGAAGTTGGTCTTGCCGCACTGGCTCGGGAACGCCGCGGCGACGTAGGTCGTCTTGCCCTCGGGGTCTTTGACGCCGGAGATCAGCATGTGCTCGGCGAGCCAGCCCTCTTCACGGGCCATGACCGATGCGATGCGGAGCGCGAGGCACTTCTTGCCGAGTAGCGCGTTGCCGCCGTAGCCCGAACCGTAGCTCATGATCGAGCGTTCCTCGGGGAAGTGCACGATGTACTTGTCCTTGGGGTCGGGGCTGCAGGGCCAGGCGACATCTTCGACGCCCGGATTCAGAGGCATACCGACCGAGTGCAAGCACTTGATGAACTCGCCATCGGCACCGAGCGCTTCGAGCACGGGTGTGCCCATGCGCGTCATGATCCGCATGTTGGTGACGACGTAGGGCGAATCGGTGATCTGGACGCCGATCTTGGCGATGTCCGAGCCGATCGGGCCCATGCTGAAGGGGATGACGTACATCGTTCGGCCGGCCATGGCACCGTCGAACTTCTTGTCGAGGATCGCCTTCATCTCTTTGGGCGCCATCCAGTTGTTGGTCGGGCCGGCGTCGCCCTTGGCGATCGAGCAGATGTAGGTTCGGTCCTCGACGCGGGCGACATCGCTGGGGTGGCTCCGCGCAAGATAGCAGCCCGGGCGCTTGTCCTGGTTGAGTTTGATGAACGTGCCCGATTCGACCATCTGCTCGCAGAGCGTGTCGTACTCGTCCTGCGAGCCGTCGCACCAGTGGACACGCTCGGGCTTGAGCAGGTCGGTCATGGCGGCGACCCACTCGTTGAGTTCGGCATTGATCGCGGCTTTGGGGAGATCCGGCAGGCTGGTGTTGGCCGTGGTCATAGGAGGTTCCTTTCGTGCCTTTGGGATGGACCGTTCAAAACGCGCGCTATTCTATACATATTTATGTATATATTCTTCAATGCACGGTCAGGATCGTGCGAATTCCGCGGCCTCGCCGACCGCGGGCGGAGCACCGCTTCTGAGCGGTTCAGCGGCATCTTTCGGGGCTAGGCTTTCGGTATACAACACCTCGCGGGTCTTGAACCGCGATATGCCACACGCAAGCGCAAGGGAGTGCCGAGAGATGTCGACCGCCGCCATCAGCAAGCTGGATCTTTCCGAGGCCCGGACGGCCGTGAACCTGTCGACCGCTGAGCTGGTTGAGCGGGCGTTGGCCGCGGGCGAAGGCGTTCTGGCGGCAAACGGGGCGATCGTGTGTTCAACAGGTGAACGGACCGGCCGCAGCCCGAAGGACAAGTACCTCGAGGACACGGCCGAGGTGCACGACAAGATCTGGTGGGGCGCGGTCAACAAGCCGTTCACCCCCGAGCAGGTCGACCTGGCCGAGCAGATCGCGGTGGAGCATCTCAACAGCGTCGATCAGCTGTATGTGTTTGAAGGCTTCGCCGGCGCGGACCCGGAGCACCGGCTCGGCGTGCGTGTGGTCACCGAGCAGGCGTGGCACAGCCTGTTTGCCTCGACGCTATTCATCAAGCAGGGCAGCGAGGCGGCCGGCAAAGACGCGGTCTGGAACCATGACTGGACGGTGCTCAACGCGGGCCGGCACAAGCTGACCGCCGAGGAGCAGCAGCGGCTCGGCGTCGACAGCGAGATCCTGATCGTGCAAAGCCTGACACGGAAAACAGTCGTCATCCTGGGCACCGAGTACGCGGGCGAGATGAAGAAGAGCATTTTCTTCGCGATGAACTACGACCAGCCGGAGCAGGGCGTCTTCCCGATGCACTGCTCGGCGAACGTGGCCAAGGACGATCCGTCGAACGTCGCGCTGTTCTTCGGTCTTTCGGGCACGGGCAAGACAACGCTGTCGGCCGACCCGGACCGGGCCCTGATCGGCGACGACGAGCACGGCTGGGGCCCGGGCGGCGTCTTCAACTTCGAGGGCGGCTGCTATGCAAAATGTATCAAGCTGACACCCGAGGGCGAGCCCGAGATCTATGCCGCGATCAAGTTCGGCAGCGTGCTGGAGAACGTGCCGCTGACCGGCCGCCGCGAGCCGGACTACTTCGACACCAAGTACACCGAGAACACGCGGGTGACCTACCCGGTGGACTACATCCCCGACGCGATCATCCCGAGCGTGGGGAGTCACCCGAAGAACGTGATCTTCCTGACGGCCGACGCGTTCGGGGTCTTGCCGCCGGTGAGCAAGCTGAGCGCCGAGCAGGCGATGTACTACTTCATCAACGGGTACACGAGCAAGCTGGCGGGCACGGAGGCGGGCGTGACCGAGCCGGTGCCGAACTTCAGCCCGTGTTTCGGCGGGCCGTTCCTGCCCCGGCACCCGACCGAATATGCCGAGATGCTCTCGGAACGGATCCAGAAGTACCGGGCGAACGTCTGGCTGCTCAACACGGGCTGGACCGGCGGCCCCTACGGCGAGGGGCACCGCTTCGAGCTGGAGTTCACCCGGGCGATGGTCACCGCGATCCTTCGCGGGACGCTGGCGCGGGAAAACTTCGACGCAGACCCTGTCTTCGGGCTGATGGTGCCGCGGCACGTCGACGGGGTGCCGGCCGGCGTGCTGCATCCCGAGAACACCTGGAAGGATCGGGACCGGTACATGGACAAGGCCCGGGAGCTGGCGGCGAAGTTCCGGGAGAACGACGCGAAGTTCACGATGTCCGACGCGGTGCGGGCCGCGGGCCCACAGGGCTGATGGTTTTGGGCTGGGGCGTATCGGGCTGAAACTTCGGGATCGCTTCGGGCTACAGTGCCGCGGCCGCGATGGATCGCAGCCGAGTCACGAACCGTTCTCCCGAGGGGTCCGAGCCCGTGAGCGATCGCAAGCCGTATGTCGGTGGCAACTGGAAGATGAACACGGATCAGGCCGCGGCCGGCGCTCTGGCGCGGGGCGTGGTCGACGCGTGCGAGGAGGTCCAGGGCTCGGTGGATGTGGCGGTCTTCCCGCCGATGCCGTACCTGCTGAGCGTGTTCAACATCGTCCGCAGCCGGGCGACAAGCGTCGGCGTGGGCTCGCAGGACGTCTATCACGAGGGCAACGGGGCGTTCACCGGCGAGGTGAGCTGCGCGATGCTGACCGACTGCGGCTGCAAGGCCGTGCTGGCGGGGCACTCGGAGCGGCGGCACGTGATCGGCGAGGGCAACGAACTGATCAACGCCAAGGTGCGGGCGATCCTCGACGCGGGGCTGTCGGCGGTCCTGTGCGTGGGCGAGACCCTCGAGCAGCGAGAAGCCGGCCAGACCGACGCGATCAACGCCGACCAGGTCCGCAGCGGGCTCGCCGAGGTCGGGCAGCGACAGATGGCCGACGTGGTCATCGCCTACGAGCCGGTCTGGGCGATAGGCACGGGCAAGACCGCGACGCCCGAAGACGCCCAAGACGCCCACGCCAAGATCCGGGCGGTCGTTGCGGATCTCTACGGCGACGAGACCGCGGGGCGGACACGGATCATCTACGGCGGCTCGGTCAAACCGTCGAACGCGGCGTCGCTGTTCGGCCAGGCTGATATCGATGGCGGGCTGATCGGCGGGGCGAGCCTGGATGTCGACGATTTCGCATCGATCGTCACCGCGGCCGCGGGCTAGTATTCGGGCCGCGTTCATGACCCAGCCGCAGACCTCAGACCGGACCGCACCTCGATGCCCCTCGATTCGATGATCACGACGCTCGCGCTTGGCGGAATCGCCGGCAATCTGCTGACGCTCGGGTTTCTGATCATCTGCGTCGTGATGATCCTGATTGTGCTGATCCAGCGGCCGCAGGGCGGCGGGCTGAGCGGCGCGTTCGGCTCGGGGGCCGGTTCCGGGCAGACGGCCTTCGGCGCGAAGACCGGCGACGCCTTGACATATGCGACGATCGGTATTTTCGTACTATTTTTGATCGCGGCGGTGGGCCTGAACTTCGCGGCCCGGCCGACTGTGCCCGCGGCGCAGGAAACGGCGCTGGTCGGCGACGAGGCCGAGCAGGCCGAAGAGACGGCTGCGGCCGGTTCGGACGAGGCATCCGAAGCCGAGTCCGGTTCCGAAACTGACGCAGACGCCACAACCTCCGACGAGGCGGCCCCCGACCAGACACCCGACCAGACACCCATCCAGGCCCCGGCCGATGCCGGAACCGATCCCGCGGTCGGCGAGACCGACGGCGGCGACTAAACCGGAGCGAACCGGCGTGATTCGCAGCATGACCGGATACGGCGAAGCGTCCGCGCACGAGGACGGTGTGCACTATTTCGTCCAGATCCGAACCCTCAACGGGAAGTACTTCAAAACGACCGTCCGGCTGCAGGACGACTTTGAGGCGCTCGAAGCCGAGCTCGAATCGGCCCTCCGGCACCGGATCGCGCGGGGGACGGCCTCGATCCGGGCGACATGCACCGACCAGTCCGACGCACCGGGCGTGACGATCAACACGGCGGTGCTGGACCGGTACGTCGAGCAGCTCCAGGGCGCTTCGAGCGTCGAATCGGGGAAGGTCTCGCTGGACGCCGGCGCGTTGCTAAGCCTGCCCGGCGTGCTGCAGCACGGCGGGGACGAGGAAGCCACACTCGCGGCGGCGCGGCCGATCTTCCGCCGTCTGCTCGACGAGGCGGCGACGCGGCTGGTCTCGATGCGGGAGTCCGAGGGCAAGCTGCTTGAGCAGGACCTGCGGCACCTGGTCGAGACGATCGGCGACCAGCTCGCCGAGGTACGCGAGCGGGCTCCGCGAGTGATCGAGGCGTACCAGCAGCGTCTGGTCCAGCGGATCCGCCAGCTTGTGGCCGAGACCGGCGCGGGCGGCGACGAGTCGGACGTGATCCGCGAGGTCGCGGGCCACGCGGAACGGACGGACATCGCCGAGGAGATCAGCCGGCTGTCCGGGCACACGGAGCAGTTTTTGGAGCTGCTGGGATCGGCCGAGGACAAGCCGGTGGGCCGGACGCTGGACTTCCTGGCGCAGGAGATGCTGCGCGAGGCGAACACGATGTCGAGCAAGAGTTCCGATTCGGTGATGACGCGCGCGATCGTGGAGATCAAAGGCGCGATCGACCGGATCAAGGAGCAGGTCCAGAACGTCGAATAAAGGACGGGGCTCGCGCATGGTTCATCCGGCGAACGCCGGTGGGATGTCGGCAGCATCGGCGGCGCCGGGCGGTATCGACCCTGCCGGGCCCGAGGCCCACGAGCGGTTCGGCGCGGACGAGCTTGCGATCGCCTGCTCGCATTATGAGCTGGGCGTGATCCACGCGGTGGTGCCGTTCCGGCGCGGGTCCCGCCGGTCGCCGAAGGTCGTTCTTGAGACATCGCGCGGGCGGTTGCTGCTCAAGCGCCGCGCCGCGGGCCAGGCCGACGTGGGTCGGGTGACGTTTGCGCACGCGGTGATCGACCGGTTGACGGGCCGCGGGGTGCCGGCGGCCCGGCTGATCCGGACGCGCGACGGCCGGGGGTGTGCCCGGATCGGCGACCGGCTGTACGAAATGTTCGAGTTCGTGCAGGGCGTGCGGTACGACCGCTCGATCGTCGCGACCCAGGCGGCAGGGCAGACGCTGGCCGCCCTGCACCGGGCTGTGGCGCTCTCGACGCCTCCCGGGCGGCCGCAGGAAGGGACGTACCACGCGGCCGCGATCGTGCGGCGCTCGCTCGAAGAGCTCGCCGCGAATGGGGACGCGGCGGCGGCATCGCTCGGTTTGCTCTACGAGCGGGCGGGGGCAAGGGCGGCGGACGAGGGATTCAACGCCTGGCCCCGGCAGGTGATCCACAGCGACTTCCATCCGGGCAACCTGGTGTTCGCGGCGCAGGGCGATGTTCGGCGGTCGCGGGTGCTCGCCGTGCTGGATTTCGATGCCTGCCGGCTCGGCCCGCGGGCGCTGGATATCGCCAACGGGGCGGCACAGTTCGCGGTGACCCGCTCTGGCGATCGTCCCGAGGCCTGGCCCGTCGAGCTGGACCGCCGGCGGCTGGGGGCGTTTCTGACCGGTTACGATACGTCGCCGGACGCGGTGCTGAGCCGCGCGGAACTACGGGCGCTGCCGTGGATGATGATCGAGGCGATCATCGCCGAGGCCGCGGTGCCCGTGGCGACGACGGGACGATTCGGCCCGATCGACGGATCGGTGTTTCTGGGGCTGGTCGCCAAGAAGACCGGCTGGATCGAGTCGCACGCAGCGGAGCTGTCGGAGCTATGAGAACCGCGGGTACGGTGATGAAGTCAACAGTGTGGCGGCCGGCGCTCGTTGCCGTGTCGGCGTGCGTGTTCGCCGGCGTCAATCCGGCACCGGTGCTGGCACAGTCGGACGCCGCGTTCGCAACCGACGAAGACGGGATCGATCGGATCATCGAGCGGCTCGGATCGGAGAGTTTTGTCGAGCGGGAGCTGGCGACGCGGGAGCTGGAGACCAGCCCGGCGGTCTCGCTCGAGGTGCTCGAAGACCTACTCGTGCGCGGCACGCTCGACCGGGAATCGCGGCGGCGCGTGGCGATGGTCGCCCGCCGGCGGTTCTTCAACGAGCCGCGGGCGGCGATGGGCATCATGCTCGGCTCACAGACCGAGCTGGGGCTGCGGATCACGGGAACGCAGCCTGGCTTCGATGCCGACGGCACGCTGCGGCCCGACGACATCATCGCCGACATCGGCGGGACGCCGATCACCAAGACCGAGGATCTGCAGGTCTCGATCATCAGCCGCAGCCCGGGCGAGGTGGTGCCGGTGACGGTGGTGCGCGGCGAAGAAACACTGGTGCTGCCGATCGAGCTCGGGGCGTGGGCATCGCTGAGCAACCAGCAGGCGCAGCCGCGGCAGGACGTGCTCGAGATCTCGTGGGCGTTCCGTTTTGGCGAGGCGCTCTCGGTCGGCGCGCCGCCGACGCTTGACGGGCCGGCGGTCCCGGCCGTGGGTCGGCGGCCGGGTGACCGGCGACCATCGATGGGCGGCGGGACGCGGTTCGTCGTCGGCGGCGAGCCGCGGGAAGAGGCGGGCCGGGCGGCCGGAGTCAGGCTGAGCCGGCCGCTGACAGCCCGCGACCGGTCGAACCCCAGCAGCTACGCGCAGCGCATCAGCGAAAAAATCGGCGAACTCGAGCGGCAGCGCGGCAGCACGCTCGAGCGGGTTCGCCAGGCGCAGGAGCGGCTGGACTTCGCGGTGCGGACCAACAACGAAGCGCGGCAGCGCGACGCCGAGCGGCTCAAACGGCAGCACGAGGCGATCCTGCAGGCCCAGACCTCGGAGATCAACCGGCTGCGACGCGAGCTGCAGCTCATCCGGGATCGGTGAGCGCGGCGGCGACGGCCCGGAGCGCGGCAAGGGCGGCCGCGGTCTCGGGGTGGTGCTGCGCGTCGCCGCTCGCGAGGGCGACGGCGCGGTCGATCCGGTCGAGGTGGTTCCGTCGCACCGAGCGATCGGTCCCGTCCCCGCGGGTGATCAGGTCGCAGGCGTTGTCGTAAACATCCGCGAGCTTGACGAGCCGGGCGAGCCAGGAAGCCGCGGCGAGCCGGCGGTCGTAGTCGGCCTCGCGCTCCGGCTCTGGCAGGAGCATGTTTTTGCTCAGCGCAGCGACGAGGTCGGCGACCCGGGTACCGAAGGCCTCTTGGAGATCGTCGTAATCCGCGGGGGTGTCCTCGAGCGTGTCGTGCAAGTAGGCGGCGGCGATCGCTTCGGGCTCGGCGCAGCCGAATCGGTCGCGGAGGATCATCGCGACACGCGCCGGGTGGGCAAAGTACGGCGTGCGGTGGTCCTTGCGGACGTGGTGCGCGTGCATACGGGCGGCGAACGACGCTGCCGACTGCCAGATCGCCGGTTCGATCGCAGACGGATCGCGGGGTGTGCGAACGGGAGGATCGTTGGCGTCGGGCGTGCTCATGGTGCCTAGGCGCGGATGGGGCGGACGCCGCGCTCGATCAGGACACGGACCTTGGCCGGCGACGCGCCGCGTTCGTCGAAGATCATCAGGTCGTTCTGGCCGTCGGGCTTGAGCGTGGAGGCGGGGATGAGCATGGTGTGGTCCGGGCTGACGATGCCGCTTGCGCCGCGACCGGTGTTGAGGAAATAGCGCCCGAGGTGGTGCTTGTTGCAGAAGACCTGACCCTTGGTCAGCCCTGCGAGGTCAACACGGACCGGCGCTCCGGCGGCATCGGCCTCGAAGCCGACGCGGTACCACGCGGGGCAGCCGCTGGCGGGCTTGGCGGACGAGAGCGGCTTGAAGGCGGAGGCGGCGGGCGGCTCCCATTTGGCGAACGCCCACTTGCCCTTGCCGGTGACCTCCTCGACGCCTTCGTAGATCGTGGTCGCCGAGGCGATCGCGTGGAGCTGCTCGTGGATGTCGTCGCGGTCGGTGAGCAGCGCGAACTGGAGGGTGTTGTTGCCCCGGTTCAGGGCCTCGTGGTCGAGCACGAGCCGCTGGGGGCCGGCGATATCGAGGAAGCGGTAGGGCTCGTCGTTGAGGATGACCAAGACCCGCGCGTCGAGCTCGGCGATTGAGAGAATGATCGGCGACTTCTTGCGGTGGGCGAAGGACCACGTCAGCCGGTCGGGGTGGGTCAGGTCGCCCGGGCGGACGTGCCAGAGCGGCGACTTGAAGCCGAGCAGGTCGACGCGCGAGGCGGTCTCGATGCGGTGCCGACCGGCGCGGAAGGGCTTGACCTCGGTCAGGTGATCGACGAGGCCCTTGGGCTCGTCCATCTCCGAGCCGCTGTCAGGCCGGCCGAGGTTCTCGGCGAGGACGACGAGCTGGTGCTCGCCCTTCTTGAGCTGGAGCGAGACGGGCTCGAACTCGGCGCCCGGGCCGTAGCCCATGACACCCAGCGGCTCGCCGTCGAGGTAGAGATGCAGCCGATCGCGGGAACCCGGCGCGAGGACCTTGGGCCGCCGCGCCGCGGAAGCCTTGAAGACGATCCGGTACCAGCCATAGCCGGCGGGGGCGCCGAGCTCGGCCAGGCTGCCCGGGCCGGGGATGGTGGCGAACCGCTGGCTGGTACCGAGCACGTGTGCGTCGGCGGGGACGGCTTTCCAGTCGTCGAGCGTGACGGTGGCGGTCGAGGCGGACGCGGAGGGGGCTTCCTGGAAGGCGACCTTGTCGGTGCCGCCGCCTTCGGCGTTGACGCGGGTGCAGCTCTTGGAGCCGGGCAGCGGCACGGGCACGCCGTTGGCGTCGACACCCTGCACCCCCAGGTAGACGCCGTCGTCCGCAGCATGGATGCGGTCGATCTGGTCCTCGTTGGCGATCACGAGGGTGTGGCCCTCGTGCACGAGCGTGGTCGGGTTCTTGCCGCGCGGGACGGTGACGATGATCGGGGCGCCGTTGATCGAGATCGCGCCCGAGGCGTTGGCGGGGCCGTAGCAGACGAAGACGTCGCCGACGTGCATGACCGCGTTGAGCGTGCAGTAGTCGAGCCGGGCGCGGCCGCCGAGCAGAACGTCGAAGATCGGCCAGGCGACGGCCTGACGCCCGAGCGGGATGGTCAGCGATGAGCCGTCGCCGAGCATGAGATCGACATCGCGCGGCTTGGGGGGCTTGCGGTCCTCGGTCGGCTCCTGGCTGAAGACGAAGGCGACCGAGCCCTGGGAGCCGCGGAGGTCGACGATGGAGGTCGAGTCGCTGGTGCCGTCGGGGGCACGCTGGTCGAGCAGGACGGGGCGGTAGTCCTGATCGATGGCGGCGAAGACACGGGCGAAGCCGGAGGCAAAGGTGCAGAGGCGCCTGACGGCGGCGTAGTTGTCGGCGGCCGCGCCGGCCTCGTTTAGAGGAGCGTCGGCGCCATGGAGGGATTCGGCGAAGCGGTCGGTGCGGGCGCCGGGCCGGCCCGCGCTGAACGCGGGCGTGAGCCCGCCCGCGAACGGTGACAGGATGAACTGGCCGCCGCCGGCGAGGATCTCGGCGAGCCGGCGCTGCAAGACGATCGGGCTGGGAACCGATCGGGCGGACTGGCCGATGATCCGCTGCGGGGCGGTGCGCATCTCGGCGACGATGCGGGGCCGGTCGGGGTGGACGGCGGCGAGCTGGCGGACGGTCGCGAGCATGTCCTCGCTGCCGACCCAACCGTCGATCTCGCCCTCGACGCCCTGCCAGAGGTTGTTGGCGTTGATGGTCGGCACGTTGAAGCCGGCCTCACGGAAGTAGCGCATCAGCTCGCCGAGGTACCCGACGGCCGCGGCCTGGTCGCCGCAGTTCCAAGCGGATTCGTTCTGGATCGCGAGGATCGGCCCGCCCTCGCCCCACGCTGGTCATCTGGAGGTCACGGAGCTGCTCGGTGAGTGCGGTGATGTACTTGCTGGTGGCCTCGAGCAGCGGTGCGTTGGGGCTTCGCAGGGCGATATCGGGCTTCTGGAGGAGCCACTGGGGCAGGCCGCCGAGGTCCCAGCCGTCGCCGACGTAGGGCCCAGCGCGGAGGATGACCCACAGGCCGGCACGGCCCGCGAGTTGGACGAATCGGCGGATATCGGCCTGGCCCTCGAAATCGTACTGACCGGGCCGGGGCTCGTGGAGGAACCACGGGACGCTGGCGGCGACGGTGTTCAGACCGGCGGCACGGGCGGCGTGGAGCCGGTCGGCCCATTCATCGGCCGGAACGCGGGCATAGTCGATCTGGCCGCCGACGATCCAGATCCGTCGGCTGTCGAGCATAAAACTTTGGGCGTCGTAGGTGACGGTCGCCATGGGCGGGCGTGCTCCAAGAAGTGGGAGATTTCTTCAGAACCTGCTCGACGCGGCGTGTGCGCCAGAGCTGTTGTTCGGATTTTTGCAGGAAACAACACGCTGTTGATCTGGTTTTGTTCTGCTATCTCCCCGTGGTGGGAAGGATAGGAACGCACTTCGATAACTG
>JBCDEF010000039.1:0-17487 GCA_039179915.1 Planctomycetota bacterium
CCGGGACCTCGTCGGATGAGAGGCCGTAGAGCCACCAGCCGGGCCCCTCGCCGTTCTTGTTTGGGTCGTAGAACGCCGCCTTGAGTAACTACTAGACCGGCCGCAGCCGGAACCGGGCGCCCGGGCTCGGCTCGATCTGGTCGTTCCGGGTCCCGTCCGGGTTCTCGGTGAACGTCGAGATGTCGTAGACCCCGGACTCGAGCGACGCGGGGTCGCTCGTCTGCCCGTTGTGCAGCCAGTTCAGGTACATCGCCGCCTGGCGAAACGAGACCGCGATCGGGATGTCGGCCGCGAACGAAAACGATCGCAGCTCGTGGACCCGGTTGGTCGTCGAGCCTGGGAAGACTGCCCCCGCGCCCCATCGAAGGGGGTCCAGCGTGTCTTCGAAGTCTGGATCCTGCGCGACGAAGAGGTTGAAGAACTCGAGCCACTCGCCTGTGCCAACTTCCTGGGTCGTAATCCTGTAGCGATAGTCGACAGAACCACGACCCTCAATCTCGGTCGGGAATCCCAAATCGTTGAGGTTGTTGTACCCGATGTTGCCCGGGTCCCCGATCGTCGCGAAATCCATCGACGTCGGCTGGGCGAAGGCGGACAGACAACCGGCGGCACCGATCGCGGCAAAAGTGCGTCTCATGCCCCGAACGTACACCGCGCGATGGGCCCGACCAGCAAACAGGATCAGAAACCCGGCTCAGCCCGCGGCGTGGGTCTTCTCGCGGGTGGCCAGCGTGAGGATGTTGGTCTCGGTCATCTGATCGCCGGCCAGCTCGCCCGTGCAGACGCCCTCGGCCAGGACCAGGATCCGGTCGGAGAGCGCGAGCAGCTCGGGCATCTCGCTGGACACAAGCAGGACGGCGAGGCCCTGGGCGGCGGCCTGCTGAATCAGTCCATAGACCTCGGCCTTGGTGCCGACATCGATGCCGCGGGTTGGTTCGTCGAGCAGCAGGACGCAGGTCTCGGGGCCCATCCAGCGGGCGATCAGCAGCTTCTGCTGGTTGCCGCCCGAGAGCTGGCCCGGCGTGCTCTTGGGCGAGGCGGTCTTGACCTGGAAGGTCCTGAGCCGGTCGCCGACGAGCCGGTGCTCGGCCGCGCCGTCGCGCAGGCCGAAGGGCACGGCCGACTTCGCGAGCCCGGGCATCGACGGCACGAGGATGTTCTCATCGACACCGAGCTGGAAGAACAGGCCCTCGTTGCGTCGGTCCTCGGGGACGAGGCCCATGCCGGCTCTGATCGAGCCGCGAACATCGCCGAGCTTCATTGGCTGACCGCCGAGCTCGACCGAGCCGGTGGCGCGATGGTCGAGGCCGAAGATCGCCGCGAGCAGCTCACTGCGCCCGGCGCCAACGAGCCCGCCGATGCCGACCATCTCGCCCGCGCGGACCTCGAGCGAGACGGATTCCAGCTTGCCGGGTGAGGAGAGGTTCTGCACACGGAGCACGACATCGCCCTTCGGCTCGTCTTCGACCTTCGCGTCCTCCCCCGCGATGGCGCGGAGCGTCGCGGCCTCGCCGCCTTGGGATCGCGCCTTGCTGAGCGGCGTCGTCACGCGGCGGCCGATCATCTGCTCGACCAGCGTCGGCTCGTCGATATCAGCCACACGGCTGGTCGCAACAAACTTGCCGTCGCGGAGCACCGTCACGCGGTCGCAGCAGGCGAAGATCTCGCCCATGCGGTGCGAGACATAGATAACCGTCAGGCCCTGGTCGGCCAACTCGCGGACGATCTCGAGCAGGCGGCTGGTCTCGGCGACCGAGAGCGAGCTGGTCGGCTCGTCGAAGACGATCACCCGGGGCGATGACCCGCCGCGATCTTTGCCGTCTTCGAGCGAGGCGGCGATCTGGCAGATCTGCCGGCGGCCCGGGCTGAGCCGGCCCAGCGGCCGGGCGACATCGATCGACGGATCGAGCCGGTGGACGAGCTTGGCGGCCCGGTCGCGCATCGCCTGGAAATCCACGCCGGCGAGGCCTTTCCGCGGCATGTCATGCAGGCAGAGGTTCTCGGCCACGCTCAGGTTCGGGCACTGGGCGAGTTCTTGGTGCACGATGCGGATGCCAGCGGCGAAGGCCTCGTCGATCGAGCCGAGCCGGAGGTCGCGGCCTTCGACAGCGATGCTGCCCGTGTCGGGCTTGTGCAGGCCGGCGATCGCTTTGCCGAGCGTGCTCTTGCCCGCGCCGTTCTCGCCCATGAGCGCGTGAACCTCGCCGGCGGCGAACTCGACCGAGACATCGCTGAGTGCCTGCGTGATGCCGAAGCGCTTCGAGACGCCGCGGACGCTCAGCAGGGTTGCGATCTCGGCGGCCATGGAACGCTCCGAAGAATCGTGCGCACCGCCGGCGGGCGGGGCGCACGGCGTGTGCTGGTTTACTCGCCGCCGTCGTCGCCGAGCCACTCGTTCCACTGCGAGGCAAACGTCTCGGCGTTCTCGCCGGTGACGATATCGAACTCGGCGAAGTTGAAGACCTGCTCGGGGTCCTGACCGTTGTGGACCTTGTCGAAGAGCATCATCACCGACTCGTAGCCCCAGCCGAAGTAAGGCTGGCCGACGAGCACCTGGACCTGGCCGGCCTTTACGTACTCGAGCGGGAGCGGCAGCGGGTCCATCGAGACGATCTTGGCCGACTCGTAGATGCCGTCGAGCGCGTTGTCGGTGTACAGCGGCCAGCCGCCGACGAGCGCCCAGCCGGTGATGTCCGGCTCGCTGGTCTGCACCTGCTGCATTTTGGCGGCCATGTCCGTGGCGGTCTCGGTCGGGACGTAGTAGACATCCCGCACCTCGATGCCGTCGAACTCGGCGGCCTTCTCGCGGACACCGGCGACGCGGGCCGACAGGTTCGCCGAGTTCGGGTTGCCGCTGAGGATCGCGACCGTGCCCTCGCCGCCCATCACGTCGGCGAGCTGCTCCATGACCATCGCGCCGGCGGCCTTGTCATCGACGCCGTAGTACGCGAACCGGCCGCTGTCGGGCGCGTCCGAGTCGAAGGTCGCCACGGGCACGTTGCTCTCGACCGCGGCGCTGAGCGCCGAAGTCAGCAGGTTGGCATCAGAGACGCTGATCGCGAGGCCGTCGACGCCCTGGCTGGTCAGCAGCTCGACGAACTCGGACTGCTTCTGGGCGTCCTCGTTGTTGGGCGTGCGCCAGTTGATCGTGACCTCAACGCCCGGGTTGGCTTCTTCGATGTCCTCGGCCGCGGCGAACGCGCCGGCGCGGGCCGCCTGGAAGACCGGGTTGCCCTGGGCCTTGGCGATGACGCCGAAGACGTACGACTGGGACGCGTCGGCCGAGCCGTCGCCGCCGGCCGTGTCGGTCTCGCCGCCGCCCTGCCCGCCGCAGCCCACCAGGGCGCCCGCGGCCAGGATCGTCGCGGCGCTCAGGCCCGCCATCATCGAACACTGCTGTCTGTTCATTGCCGTATCCCCTTCTGGGTCACGTGAGTGGGTCTCACTTCTCTTCTTCGCCGGCTCACCCCTTGGGAGAGAGCCTGGCCTTGGCCTGGTCGATCACCACCGCGATGATGATCGCCACGCCCATCACGATCTGGTTGTACGACTGATCGATCCCGAGGATGATCATGCCGTTCTCGATCAGTTGGATGACGATGGCGCCCAGGACCGCGCCGAACGCCGAGCCGCGCCCGCCCATCAGCGATGCGCCGCCGATGACCGTCGCCGCGATTACCTTCAATTCGTACGTCATGCCCGCATTGGGCTCGGCCGCGCCGAGGTAGCCCAGGTAGACCGCCGCGCTCAGCCCCGCGAGCATGCCCAGCAGCGTGTAGACGATGATCTTGACCCGCCCGACCGGGATGCCGGCGTACTTCGCCGCGGTCTCGTTGCCACCGACCGCGTAGACCTGCCGGCCGACCACCGTCCGCGACAGCAGGAACACTCCCACCGCCCCGACCAGCAGCATCACCAGCACCGGCACCGGGTAGGTCCCCGCGATCTCGGCCTTGAAGAAGCCGCTCGTGAAGCTGTCGGGAAACTGCCCGACGGACTGCCCGCCGCTGAGCACGAAGATGATGCCCCGGTAGGCGGCCATCGTGCCCAATGTGATGACGAACGGGTGCACCCGCAGGCCGACGATCATCACGCCGTTGGCCGCGCCGCACACCGCCCCGACCAGGCAACAGATCCCCACCCCCACCGGCACCGACAGCAGCAGGCTCGTGGTCTCATCAAGCCAGGCGTTGAGCGCCATCGCGCCCAGCAGCGCCGCCAGGCCGTAGGTCGCGCCGACGGACAGATCGATCCCCGCGAGGATGATCACCGCCGTCATCCCGACCGCGATGATCGCGATGAAGCTCGCGTCCTTGGCCACCAGCACCAGGTTCTCGCCGTCGAGGAACTTGTTGACGTTCCGCCGCTCGAACATCGCGTTCTGCTGCCGGTTGAAGAGGTAGCCGGCCGAGCGTTCGTACGAGGTCGACTCGCCGCCCGCGGCCACCCGCCAGCCCTCGACCTGCTGCAGCGACCGCGAGCCGGGCTCGCCCTCGGTGCCGTCGGCGTAGAACTCGACCACGACCGCGTCCGCGGCCAGATCGATCCGCTGCTGGACGTCTTTCGAGCCGCCGAAGATCGTCAGCGCCGCGCCCATCAGCAGGATCACGAGCAGCAGGCCCGCCTCCTGGGCGCCGGCGATCCGACGCAGCAGCGATGGACGCTTGGGAGGAATAACCGTCGTCTGAGATGAGGCGTCGTTGTTCACGGGGGCCAACTGTAGCGGGCGGTCTCGGTCCACGCGGCCGATGCAGCCGCGGCCGAGACTCGGCGGTTCGGTACGTCAGCCGCCGTCCGTGGCGGAGCCATCGAAAATGCCGGATCAGTCAATCGTTTGGGTGAAATAGGAGCGGTCTACCCTGCCATCCGGCGAGTTGTAGCCCCGGCGATCACCATCAAATATGGCGTTGATGTTCGACGGGCTGCTCTTGAATTCGCCGTTGAAAAACAGGTCATGGATCGAAAGCCGCTGCCCGCTGAACGACTGCTCGTTCTGGAGGAACTCGGCATGGCCGTCGGAGAACACGAAGTTGCCGCCGTCGTCGCCGAACATATCGAACTTCGCAGAATAGAAACCAGGCTCGGTATCAGCAGAGTCCGCGAGCGCGCTAGCACCCCCGCCTGCGCCCGCGCCATACCACGCATCGGTGCTCAGATCAGGCCCGGCGGTCTCGGTGCCCCAGAGCGGCGCGTAGCTCGGGATCGTGGGGTCTACCGCCTTCATCCCGCTGATGTAGAGGTAGCTGATGTTGTACGAGATGACCTCGGACGGGTCTGACGGAGCCTGCGGCGTGACGATCTCCGCCCGATCGATCGAGTTGATATCGCCGGGGTTGATGACCGGGCCGGTCGCCGGGTGGTAGTTGTACGCCTCTTTCTGGGCAGGCGAAGTCAGGACGCCGAGCCCATCGATGTAGTTCAGCATGATCGGCTCTTTGTTGCCGCCAAAATTCGCGGAATCGTTGATGTTCCCGCCGAGCCGAGACCAGCCCTCGGGGTCGTCAACGGTGCCCGTCTCGGTGCCGACCTGCCAGTGGCTGAACATGCCCGCAACGCCGCCATGGATGTGCTGGTCGCCGAAGATTTCAAATCGGTCATTCGTTTGCGTCGGCAGAACCGGGTACCAGTCTTCGAAGTCGTTCGCGTAGGTGGTGAAGGCCAGACCCATCTGCCGGATGTTGGAGAGATCGGCCGTGCGCTGTGCGCTGCGGCGCGCCTGGCCCAGGGCCGGCAGCAGGATGCCGATCAGCAGCGCGATGATGGAGATCACCACCAGCAGTTCGATCAGCGTGAAGCCCGGGCGGTTCGTTGTCCGAGGACTTCGCTCGCGCCAACCATGCATTCGTGAAAGACTCATGGACTCAGTTCCCTCATCGGCTCGGCGGGTGCCCCGCGGGCCGTCCATCGGACCGACCGGTCATCATTGCCGGTCAAACGGCCCGGCGTGCACACGCCGAGATTGACGCCGACCCACCTGCTCTCCACGAGAGGCCGGCAATATGAATACACGGGTATCCTATCGCAATCCAGCGAAGAGCTGCACCCATTTGGCGTGTCTATCGGTCCTTTCTCTAGTGGGCTTGGCCTGTTCGTCCGGAAACGCGCCCGCGAAAACGGCCACGGCAGCACCACAAACGCCAATCGAGGGAAAGTCGGTCTCGCTCGAGTTTCGGGTTGTGCATGCGAGCCAAAGTCTTGTCGACATCGGTATACAGCCGTCCGGTGAATCCCGGTTCAAGCACTATGCGATCGAGCGTGCCCAATCTGACGGTGATTCATCGCCGTTGATCTCGTTTGCTCACGAGCACAGTTTGAGGCTGCGGCTCCGTAACGGCGAGCGCATCCGGCTGCTCGCCGACGGCATGTCCGGCCCATGGATCGACCCGTTCGAAGCCGCGGGCGCTCCCGCGCCGGCAGCGGTCCAGACGCCGGCCTGGGCGCTCGGCACGGTCTGGTACAACATCTTCCCGGAGCGGTTCGACAACGCCGAGCCTTCCAACGACCAGGGCTGGCCTCACGGCACACCGATCCCCTGGGAGCAGGACTGGTTCGAGGCGACCGCGGACGAATTCGAGGCCTCGGCGAACCGGGCGATCGCGTTGCCGCGCCGCTACGGGGACGACCACGATCGCCGAAGGCCGGTGCTGCGCGAGGGCATCTTCGAGCGGCGCTACGGCGGCGACCTCGAAGGGGCCATGCGGCGGCTGGACCACATCCGTACGCTCGGCGCCGAGTCGATCTGGTTCTGCCCGGTCTTCCGGTCGACAAGCCTTCACAAGTACGACGCCGCCGACCACCGGCACATCGATCCGTACCTCGCAGGCGTGGGCTCGCCGGCATCGCGCGGGGAGCCGGCACCGTTCAGCAGCGACCCGGCCGACTGGATCTGGACCGAGGCCGACCGCGTCTTCGTTGATCAGTTCTTGCCGGCCGCCAAATCACAAGGGATGCGGGTGATCCTCGACGGCGTGTGGAACCACGTCGGCCTGCGGCACCCCGCCTTCGAGGACGCGATCGAACGCGGCCAGGCCAGCCCGTATTGGGACTGGTTCGAGATCACGCCGGACGAGCAGAGCCAGGTCGCCTCCTGGCGGGCGTGGGACCGGCGCAGCGGCGCACTCCCGGTCTTCCGCCAGTTCCCGAGCCCCAACCCGGGCGATGCACATTTGCACGGCCACATGCGGGGCCAACTGGCCGACGGGCCCAAGGACCACGTCTTTGCCGTCACCGACCGGTGGATGGACCCCGATGCCGATGGCGATCCGTCGGACGGCATCGACGGCTGGCGTCTTGACGTCGCCAACGAGGTGGGCATTCCGTTCTGGCGCGACTGGCGGGCACACGTCCGGTCGATCAATCCCGACGCGATCCTCTTCGGCGAGCTCTGGTTCGACGGGTCGGACTACTTCAACGGCGTCGCTTTCGACGCGCAGATGAACTACCCGCTCGCGTTCGCGCTGACCGGCTGGCTGGGCCGCGAGCCGTCGATGACCTCGGAGCGTTTTGTTGAGACTGTGCGGGACCGTGTCTTTGTGCATCACCCCGCGACGGTGCTGGCGCAGATGAACCTGGTCTCGTCGCACGACACGCCGCGGTTCGCTTCGATGATCGCCAACCCCGGCCGCGAGTACGACCGCGACGCGGGCATGGCCGCTGCCGGCTTCGACCGCAGCCGCCCGAGCGAGGCGGTCTACGACCTGGTCGAACTGGGCTACGCGATACTGACTGCGCTGCCGGGGAGCCCGATGGTCTACAACGGCGACGAGCTCGGGATGTGGGCGGCCGACGACCCGGAGAACCGGATGCCGATCCAATGGCCTCCCGACAATCGCGCGGCGGCTTTCGCCGAACGCGTCGGCTCATGGCTCCGGCTTCGGCAGGACCCGCGGTTCGGCGACGCGCTCAAGCACGGCGGGTGGTCGATCGAACAGGACGGCGAGATCATCATTGTTCGCCGCTGGCTCGACGATGTGGTCGTCGAACTCGGCGCGAACCGCTCGATCGAACCGCAGCCGTGGACCGGCGGGACGCTCCCGCCGCGATCTGCACAGATGCGGTGGTCCGCAATGGGTGGCACACGCGGCTGGACGAACGCGAAGCCGTAGCGCATCGCGACATCGGGATCACCGTCCGTTATTGGAACGGGTTCGAGAGAATCGCTGTATACGGCTGCATACTCGGCGGTTTTTGCTTGGTGGTATACACGGTTCGGTCTATATTTTGTGCGCAAACGCAATCCGCCGCGTCCCCTTTCTGAGTCTTTCGCGGCGGGTCCACGGAGTCATTGCCCGCGCCTGATGCTGCGGGCCAGGGAGTAGATCCTCGATGAAGAATGTGATGATGACGGCGGCCGCGCTGATGATGATCAGCGGTCACGCGACGGGGCAGGTGACGGTTGACGGACAGATCGGCGCTGCGGAGTCGTCGCTGTACACCCGCAACTGGGTCCAGAACCAGCCGACCAGCTTCGGCGACAACCTGTCACAGACCGGCCAGCCGGAGGACAACTCCGACGCCATCAACGTGACGACCGGCATCGAGGTGCTGATCCCGCTGGCCAACTTCGGGCTCGGCGACGCCGTGCCGACCGGGCAGATCCGCGTGGCGGGCTGGGTGATCAGCAGCGGCAACGACTTCATGTCGAACCAGGTTATCGGCGGCCTCGGCGGCCCCGGCTCGAACCTGGGCGACCCGGCCAACGTCAACTTCAAGGCCCCCGGCCCCACCAACCCAGGCGGCGTCGCGGGCGACCAGTTCGCGATCGTTCCCGCGAGCGTTGCATCGGGCGTCCCCACCGTCGACGGCACCGCCGACGCGCTCTACGGCCCGCCGATCTTCGTCAGCAACACCGGCACCGGCTTCGGTGACGCGGTCAACGGCGACCCGGTTCTGACCAACGGCGGTCCGGGCGGCGGCTCGGAAATCAGCAACCTCTACGCCTCGCTGGTCGATACCGACTCCGACGGCACCGCAGACGCCCTCGCGCTCCTGCTCGGCGGCAACCTCGAAGAGAACTTCAACCGGCTGCACCTCTGGTTCGATGTCGACGCCGACGCCGCCACCCCGGCGGGTCAGAATGTCGTCCGCGACGACAACGTCGACGTGAACTTCGACGCGATCAACCGCCAGGCCGGCCTCGAGTTCGACGACGGGTTCACGGGCGACTTCTTCTTCGTCTACACGTTCGGCCAGACTGGCACGGACACCGACACCGGCGAGCCGATCTTCGGAAGCTTCGCCGACCTGGCCACCACGCCGACCGACGGCGGCGGCACGGGCGTCTTCCTGGGCGGCGGCACGCCGGCGCTGCTGGTCTCCGAGACCACCGGCCTCGGCGAGGGCATCCAGGCCTCGATCGACAACTCGAACACCGGCGGCGTCGGCCCAACCGGGTTCACCCCCGACCTGCCCGACCGCGACGTCTCGGTCGGCTCCGAGCTCAACGCGATCTACAGTTTCGTGGACACAACCGCCAACCGGCTCAACGTCCTGCTGGCGGGCAACCTCGAGTCCAGCGGCAACCGCATGGTGCTGTTCTTCGACGCCGATCCGACCGACGGCCAGAACACGATCCGCGAGGATAACGTTGACATCGCGTTCAACATCCTCGAGCGGTTCGCGCCCAACGACGGCACCAACCCAGACATCACCGCCGGCGATGTCCAAGGCCCGGGCCTGACCTTCGACGCGGGCTTCACGGCCGACTACTTCATGGCCTTCGACAACAGCGGCAACGCCCCGTCGATCAACACGTTCTTTGCCAACGCCGCGGTGCTCCGCCTCAACGGCCCCGCCGAACAGCAGGGCTTCGTGCTCGACTTCGGCGCGTTCGACGGCGGCCTCAAGAGCGCCGCCGGCAACGACCCGATCATGTTCGACGGCGACGTCGACATCTCCGAGAGCGGTGTGAACCTCGATCCGCAGACCGGCGCGGACAGCTTCACCAACTTCGCGCCGCGCAACGCCAACGAGGCGTACGTCGGCAACGGGTTCATGCTCGGTGCCGAGACCGGCGGGCTGCTGCTGGCCGCGCTGGACAACAGCAACGTCGGCGGCGTGACCGCGGCCGATGCGGCGAGCCCGGACGTCTCCGACGCGTGCAACGTGGAGACCGGCATCGAGATCTCGATCGATCTCGACGAGCTCGGCTGGGATGGCACGTCCGACATCCGCATCGTCGCGGTTGTGGCCGACGGCAGCGGGTCGTTCTGGTCGAACCAGATCTCGGGCGGCCTGCCGACGGCAGACGATCTCGAGGAGGTCCGGCTGATCAACCTCGACACAATCGCGGGAGACCAGTTCGTCTCCGTGGCCGACACCGGCGACTGCCCGGCCGACGGCCGGCTGTGCGGCGATGTCAACGGCGATACGCTCATCAACGGCTCGGACTTCTTCGCCTGGGTCAGCGCGTTCGGCGCCAACGACCTCATCCCCTGCGATGTGAACAACGACGGCGACTGCAACGGGTCGGACTTCTTCGCCTGGGTCAGCTTCTTCGGCAACCCGGCCAGCGATCCGGGCAACTGCCAGCCGCTCCCGTAAACCCCGGCCCATCGGGCCAAGCAACACGCAGCACCCGGCCGGCCCCGCACACCGCGGGGCCGGCTCATTTTTTAGAGCAGCCGGCTTTGTAGAAAGCTCATCGCTCGATCAATCGAGGCGGGCGACAGCAAGCTCGACCTGCGCCACTGCCGCTTCGATCCGTTCCAGCAGATCAACCCCGTCGAGCGGCGCATGGCCCGAAACAGGCCATCGGATCGCATCAGCCGACGCCGCCGGGTCGCGCTGCGAGGCGAACACCAGATCGGCGTCCGGGGCGGGCGCCGGCAAAGCTCCCATCCGTGCGAGCAGATAGCGGAACTCCGGCCCGGCTGCGACTCTGAGCCCGGGCGAACGGCTCGCGATCGTATCGAGCCTTGCCCCGATCGCGTCAAGGCCGGCTCGCAGCTCGATCGCTCGCCGACCGATCTGCGCCGCCGAATCGGGGTAGGCCTGCGCGAGCAGCTCGGCGATAGCCTCGGCTTGCAGCGAGAGCAGCTCCGGATCGAGCCAGGTCTGGCTGACTGGAAGCCGGTGCGAATGGGTCCCGCCGACGCCATGGGAATGCGTGACAACCTCGGGACGCTGAAGAAACCGGTCGGCAAAACCGACGGTGGTCTCGTGCAGGCGTGACCGAGGCAGGCTGATGCCGGCGATCCAGGTTTCGAGGTGCGCTCCGTGCGTCAAGATAAGCTCGGCCCGCTGGAGGCTGCGCACCTGCTCGGCCGACAGCATCGCACCCGGATCGTCCGGGTCGGGAGCGACGATCCGGACCTCGGCCGTGCCTTCAAGAAGCCGCCGCGCGATCCAGCCCGGCGGCGCGGCGGTCGCGGCCACGTAGCCCAGGGGGCCTCGCTCATCAGCAGCCGGCGCTTGCGTGTCGGCCGACTCGCCGCAGGACGCCGCGAGCAAGAGGCTGATGCCGCACAGGACCACCGCCAGGCGAGTCGACGGCTGCGTGTGAGTGCTGCTGCGAGTTGGTCTCATGCGTTAGATCCCGACAAATGCCTCGATGGCGAACAGCGAAAGCAGCACAGCCCCGGCCGCGGCCGCGATGCCAAGGACGCACACAATAATGGTCTGCCCAGCGATCAGTCCGGCCACGAACCAACGCGGCGCGCCGATATGGTCCAGCGTCTGGAACTCACCCGACCGCAGCTTGGCGGCGAGAAACGAGGAAAGCACGACCAGGCACGCGGTGCTCAGCCCGAGCACCGCCGCGATCGCATCAAACACCGGGCGGATCCGAAACACAGCTTCGAACAGCTCATCGACGAGCAACGCCGGCTCGACGGCGAGCCGCTCGGCGCGGCCGTTGATCGCGGCTTTGAGGATTGTCAGATCTTTCCGCGACTCCGGGAAGACGAGCACCGCGGTGATCGGCAGTCCCGCACGCTCGGCGTGCAGGTGGAACTCGGCGAGGTTCTCGTCGGTGACCTCGGTCACGGTCTCGAGCGTCGGCCGGAGCACGAGCCTGCGATCGGTTTCGAGCGTCCGGTCGCCCTCGCCCGCCTCATCGGCGGCGACGTGCGCGTGCGAGAAGCCCGCGATGATCCACGCGGTCTCGATGTCGATAAATACCGCGTCGTCGTCCGGCTGGCCGGTCGGCTCGAGGACGCCGACGACCCGCAGATCGATCGGGGTGGGCAGCGACAGATCGAAGATCTCGCGTCGATCGGTCGTGATCACGTCCCCCGGGGCGAGCCCGAGCACCCGGGCCCGGTCGGCGCCGACGACCGCATCGCCCAGCCGCAGGGGAAGCGTTCCCAGCCGCGTCGACAGGCCTCTTGCCTCGAAAAACTCGAACCCGACGGCGACGATGGACGCCCCGCCGGCCCGGCCGGCCAGCCTGATCGGCACGGCCAGGCCGCGGTTCTCGGCCGCGAGCCGATCGACGGCGGCCAGCGGGAGCGGGGTGGGCGGCTGCCCGCGATAGAACAGAGTCGCCATCGCCAGGTCGTATCGGCTGCCGGGTGCGCCGACGACAAGCGGCACGGTCGATGCGCGATCGGCGAGCCGCTGCTCGTAACGCTCGGTGATCAGCCGCCCAGCGACCGGCAACGCGATCGCCACCGCGATGCTCAGCCCGACCACGAGCGTCTGGACCGGCCGCCGCAGCGCGTACCGAACGACGAGCACAAGCAAACCGCTCATCGGACCGCCCCGGCTTCGGCGGCGAGGTCGACCACGCGGTCGGCGGCATCGAGGAGGCCGTGGTCGTGCGTTGTCATGAGCACCGCCGCATCGTGCTCGGCCGCGGCGGTCCGCATCAGCTCGACGGCGTCGCGGCTGCGCTCCGGGTCCAGGTTGCCCGTCGGCTCGTCGCACAGGATCAGCGGCGGACGCAGTAGCAGCGCACGGGCCAGCGCGACACGCTGCCGCTCACCCTGCGACAGCCGTGGCGGCCGGCGTCGCAGCAGCGACTGGATGCCAAGCCGCTGCGCAACAGCCTTGGCCCTCGCAACCGGAACAGGTCGCACACCTGCGACGGTGGCGACCAGCATGATGTTCTCGAGCGCCGTCAGATGGTCGATCAGCGCGAGCGTCTGCGGCATCAGCCCGATCCGGGTGAGCCGGAAGCGGCGTCGAGCGGCGGCGTTGAGCCGGCCGGGGTCTGTGCCCGCGACACGCACGCTGCCCCCGGTCGCCACCAGCCGCCCCGCGATCAGGTCCAGTAGCGTCGACTTGCCGGAGCCGCTCGGCCCGATGCATGCGCCAAGCTCTCCCGCACAAAGCTCGAAGCGGTCGAGCCGGAGTTCGAAGCGGTCGTTGCCGCGGTGCCGGTAGCGGAGGGCGTCGGCCGCGAGCACGGGGATGGCACGGTCGTCGGCCACGCTACAGCTCCGAAGGCCGCAGGTCGATCGCGGACCGTGGTGTCGCGGCGGCGATGCGCCAGCCGTCGTCGCCAGAATGCACCTCGAAGGTCGCGGAGAACCGGCGGCGCTTGGCGTGCGAATGGCCGAAGTGATAGACGGTGCCCTCGACCTCCCACTCCGCATCGATGGTGTAGCGGTCGTCGGCCCGGCTCGCAAGACCGGTGCTGAGCAGTTCGAGGTCCGTCACGCGGCCCATCGCGCCGTCGTGCTCGGCCTGGATGAGCCCGGTGCGGATCTGGGTGTAGAGCGCGTGCAGCAGGTCACCGCCGACGCTCATCGCGAGCGCATCGAAGATGTCGTCCTCGCTAGAGTAATCGAACGCCCGGTAGATGTTCTCGTGAAGCACAGCGAAAACCTCCGCGGCCTGCTGCGAATCAACGGGCTCCTCGCGGATGGTCACAGGGGCAAGATCGCGTGAGAAAAACGCAGCGGTCAGCGTCAACCCAAGAATCAAGGCTGTGAGCCACCGGCGCTCCCGAGTTGAAAAGACGATCGCTGTCAAAATGCCAACGAATCCCGCCAGCCCGCTGACAATCGGAAACGTCACCGTGAGGCCCGGCGACAATTCGGGCACGGGGGCCATGACCTGCTGCATGGTGAGGCCGTCGCGTTGCCACTCGTGCGTCGGCTCCTGGCTGCTGAGCAGGAAGCGGGTTACCCGCCCGCCCGCGGTGAGCAAGCCGTTGATGGTCATGAGCGGAAGCCCGTCGCCCTCCGCGGTTCGGTCGAGCGCAGCACCGAGGCTGCTCGGCGGGAACGCCCCCCAGGTAAAACGCACCTTTTCGGGCGGCTGCTCGGCGGGGTACACGATCACCATGGAGAACCGGGTCAGCGCCGCCCGGCCGGTCTCCGGAAAGAGGCCCACGAGATCCTCGTCGAGCCGCTCGATGGAGGTGCGTTCGAAGACCGGCTCGACCCGACGGCCGTCGATCTCGACAGGGCTGCGGTCACGGATGAAGCCAAAAAGCGCGGCCCAGGCCGCACGCTCCTCGGCCGGGTCCAGGTCGTCGGGCGCTTCACGCACGAAGGGAGCCGCGGCATCAACGAACGGCAGATTCATGCCAACGACGAACCGTACATCCTTGTCCGTGACCGTGATCCGCAGGTCTGCGTGGGGTCCGTCTTGCGGGTCGGCGAGGGCTTCGGGTGCCGCGACAGCGGCTACGAGCCACATGACCAAAGCCGCCATCGGGTTGGGTCTCTTGTAGCGACGGCTCTGTGTGCTCGCTGTATCCAATGGGGGATCCTAGCATCGTTTTCCAGTTTCCCCGGTAGACCGAGGGGCACACCCACCCGGCCCGCACCCCTCGAGGCCGGCTCACGGAGACCAGCACATGCCAGATCGAACCCCGCTGTCCATCATGCTTTCGGCGTCGCTCCTGCTTACGGGTGTCGGTGTCGCGGAGGCCGCAGCACCCCCGGCCGGAGCACCGGCCGCCGAGTCGGAGCGCCTGGCGCTGTTGAACACGATCCGTGACGAGGTGCTCGATTTCGAGTCCGACAACCGCGTGTTCACCGCGCACGTGATGTACCTGGCCAACGACTTTATGGAAGGCCGCGTGCCCGGTTCTCGCGGAGCAGAGATTGCTCGCCAGTACGCGGAGACCGCGTTCGAGCAGGCCGGCCTCGAGCCGGCCTTCTCGGGAACAACCCTGACGGTCGACGGCACCGAGATCCAGTCGCCGTTCAGCTCCTGGCGTCAGGCGTTCGATCTAGGCGGCCGCACCGAGATCACCGCGGCCGACCTTCGGGTCAGCGTGGGCGACAAGACGATGGCCTTCGAGCATGAGGAGGACTTTGTCGTCACCGGGCTCGGCAGCGAGGGCGAGTTCAGCGGCGAGGCGGTCTTCGTCGGCTATTCGATCGCCGACGGCCCGGGCGGGTTCACGTCGTACGGCGATGACGCGGACCTGAGCGGCAAGACCGCCGTGATCCTGCGGTTCGAGCCGCACGACGAGGACGGCCGGAGCGTGCTGACCGAGGACGGGACCTGGTCGTCGGCGGCGAGCTTCGACGGCAAGATCGGCGCCGCGGTCGAGCGTGGGGCTTCGGCGGTCGTCGTTGTCAACACCCCCACCGTTGCCGATCCGCGGATCAACCGGCTCGATTCGTTCCGCAGCGGGCGTCCCGGGGCGGATGTCCCGGTGCTGCTCGCATCGCCGGATGCCGGCACGACCTGGCTCCAGGCCGCCAGCGGCAAGAGCATGGCCGAGCTGGTCGCGCACGCCAACGATGGCGCCGCGCCGATGGCCCTCGGCGGCAAGGTCCGCGTCGAGGCCGCGATGGAGCGAGAGGTGCTCCAAGCCGAGAACATCGGCGGCATCCTCCGCGGCAAGGGCGACCTGGCCGATGAGTACATCGTGATCGGCGGTCACATCGACCACATCGGCATGGGCTACTTCGGTTCCAGGTGGGGCTCGGGCAAGCTCCACCCCGGCGCAGATGATAACGCCTCGGGCACGGCCGCGGTCCTGCTGCTCGCCGACCTGCTCTCCCGCGGCTACGAGCGGCTGCCCGAAGACGCCGACGCCCGCTCGATCGTCTTCGTCGCCTTCGACGCGGAAGAGTCGGGCCTCAACGGCTCACGCTACTACGCCAACAACCCGATCGCCCCGATCGAAGACCACGTGCTGATGATCAACTTCGATATGATCGGCCGCGTGGTCAACGACCGGCTGAACTTCTCGGGCCTCGAAACAGCCGAAGGCCTCCGCGAGATCGTCCAGCCCGCGATGGACGCGACCGACCTGGAGCTGGTCGTGCCGACGTCCATGAGCGGCGCCTCCGACCACAGCTCGTTCCTGTCGGTCGGTGTGCCGATCCTGTTCTCGATCATCGCCGATTTCCACGACGACTATCACACGCCGGAGGATGTCGCCTGGAAGATCAACTTCCAGGGCGGCACGCAGACATCGCACCTGTACTACGACATCGGGATGCTCGTCGGGACCTCGCCCGAGCGGCCGACGTTTGTCTCCGCCCGCGACCGCGGCCGCAGCAGCACCCCCGCGATGGGCGACATCCGCGTGCGATTCGGTGTCTCGCCGTCGTACTCCGCCGAGGGCGACGGCATCGCGATCCAATCGGTCACGTCGGACGGCCCCGCGGCGAACGCGGGCGTGCAGGCCGGCGACCGGCTCGTCCGCTGGGACGGCCGCAAGCTCGAAGATGTTGAGGCCTGGATGCCGCTGCTGGCCCGGCACGAGCCGGGCGACGTCGTCCGCATCGGCATTGTCCGCGACGGCCAAGAGCAGACCCTCGAGGTCACGCTCGAAGCACGCTGAGCCGGCGAAGACACCGACCCGACCCTCAGAAGCGGCCCGCCGACCGGGCCGCTTTTTGTGCGCTCGAGGCTGATCATTGATGCATAGCCTTGGCTATGCACGCCGACCAGCCCACGCCCGAGCCGCCGCCGACCGTCGGTGTGAAACCAACCGTCGGTGTTATCATGGGCTCGCGATCGGACTGGACGACGATGTCCCGAGCCGCGGAGATGCTCGAGAAGCTCGGCGTGGCATACGAATCCCGGGTTGTATCGGCGCATCGCACGCCCGGCAGGTTGGTCGACTATGCAACGACCGCCGCCGACCGAGGTCTCCGGGTGATCATCGCCGGCGCGGGCGGGGCGGCGCACCTGCCGGGGATGATCGCGTCGATGACGCGGCTGCCCGTGCTCGGCGTGCCGGTCTCCTCGAAGCAGCTCAGCGGGCTTGACTCGCTGC
Source organism: Planctomycetota bacterium (assembly GCA_039179915.1). Lineage (GTDB taxonomy): Bacteria > Planctomycetota > Phycisphaerae > Phycisphaerales > UBA1924 > JANQQZ01. Next base: position 17,138 of record JBCDEF010000039.1, read on the forward strand.
TGTCGATCGCCCAGATGCCCGCCGGGGTCGCGGTCGGCACGCTGGCGATCGGCGAGGCCGGCGCGGCCAACGCGGGGCTGCTGGCGGCGCAGATCCTCGCGATCGACGATCCGGCGATCGCCGAAGCGGTCGACCAGTTCCGCGAGCGGCAGTCCGCGGGCGTGCCCGAGACGACGCACGACGACGCATGAGCGGCACACTGGCGATCCTCGGCGGCGGCCAGCTCGGCCGCATGATCGCCCTCGCGGCCGCGCCGCTCGGCATCCGGTGCACGGCCCTCGATCCGGACCCCGACGCGTGCGCCGGCGATGTCTGCCGCCTGCTTACCGGCGAGTTCGACGATCCGGCCG
>JBCDEF010000040.1:0-17433 GCA_039179915.1 Planctomycetota bacterium
CGACGGCATCGCCGACGGCTCCGACTTCTTCGCCTGGGTGACAGCGTTCGGAGAGGGCTGCCCCTAACCCCGCCTGATCGGCGATGACACATCCGATGCCGCCGCCCGCGTTGAGTCTGGACTGTTGTCCTGCACAGACTCTCGCGGGCGGCGGTGTTTCATCGCGTCCCACACAAACACGCCGACACCGATCCAGATCAAGCCAAACGCCGCGGCCCGCTCCACGCCGAACGCCTCGCTGTAGAGCAACCCGATCGCCAGCTGCATCGTCGGCGTTGTGAACTGCAAGAACCCCATCGTCGACAGTCGCAACCTGTTCGCCCCTGCCGCGAACCAGAGCAGCGGCAGGCCCGTCACGAGCCCGGCCGCGACCAGCAACGCACGATCGTCCCACGCTCCCGAGATAAACACCAGCCCGCCGCCGGCGACCTGCATCCACACCAAGAACCCCACCGCGATCGGCGACAGCAGCAGCGTCTCGACGAACAGCCCCGCCAGCGGCCCGGGCGAAGCGGTCTTCCGCACCAGCCCGTAGAGCCCGAACGTAACGGCCACCGTCAGCGAGATCCACGGCAAGCCCTGCATCGCCCACAGCAGCCCGACCCCCGCCGCCGCGAAGCACACCGCGCCCCACTGCCACCGCCGCAGCCGCTCGCCGAGAAACACCATCCCCAGCACGATCGAGACCAGCGGGTTCAGGAAGTACCCAAGGCTCGCCTCGACGATGCGCCCCTCGACCACGGCATAGATGAACACGAGCCAATTGATCGCCACCAGCCAGGCGCTCGCCGACAGGATCCCGACCGATGGACCGGACCGGAGGATCTCCCGAACGTTCGGCCAGCGACCGGCCCAGCTCAGCAGCGCCGTACAAAAAACAACGGACCAGATCACCCGGTGGGCCAGGATTTCGCCCGGCGTGACGTGGTCGACGGCCTTGAAATACAGAGCCACGAAGCCCCACAGGCCGTATGCGCCGACCGCGTACAGCAGGCCGGTCCGGGCTGTCGCCTGCTCGCTCACGGTGCGCGCCTTGCCCGGGGTTTCTGAGGGGGACCGAGGGTTTTCGGACGGGCCGAGCCGAGCCGAGCTCTGCCGGCTCGCGCCTATCCTTCTTCCCAATTGATAGTCCGCGCAGCGTTGAGAACAACACCACGACCCGGAGCAGAGCACCGATGACCGAGATCAAAGCCACCAACGTCACCTGGCACGAAGGCAACCTGACACGCGAGGAGCGTTTCAAGGCCCTCGGCTCCAAGGGCTGCACCCTCTGGTTCACGGGCCTGTCGGCCTCGGGCAAGTCGACCGTCGCCAGCGCGCTCGAGCAGGTCCTCGTCCAGCAGGGCGTCAACGCCTACCGCATGGACGGCGACAACATTCGCATGGGCCTGAACAAGAACCTGGGCTTCTCGGCCGAGGACCGCGAAGAAAACATCCGCCGCATCGGCGAGGTCGCCAAGCTCTTTGCCGACAACGGCACCGTCGCGATCACCAGCTTCATCAGCCCCTACGCCGCCGATCGCGACAACTGCCGCAAGCTGCACGACGAGGCCGGCCTGCCCTTCTTCGAGGTCTTCGCCGACACGCCGCTGGAGGAGTGCGAGAAGCGCGACCCCAAGGGCCTCTACAAGAAGGCCCGTGCCGGCGAGATCAAGGGCTTCACCGGCATCGACGACCCCTACGAGGCACCCGCCAACGCCGAGCTCGTGCTCAAATGCGCCGAGAAGTCGGTCGACGACTGCGTCGCCGAGTGCATCGAGCTGCTCAAGGCCAAGGGCATCGTCGGCTAACCGATCGACCTCTGGATCGCATGATTCACCACCCCCCCCCGCCAGGCGGGGGGTTTTTCGTGCGCCACAGATACCTTCGCGCAACCTACTCCGGCTTCGGGAACCACATGTGCATCGTGACCATCGGCACCGGGCACCCGACCCGTAGCCGCCACGCGTCGAACCCCGCGGGGTCCCAGCCGCTCGACCGCTGCATCCGCTCGGCGATCGCGCGGCCCGTCTCGCTCATGCCACCGACCGCCTCGTCGCCGCCGCCAAGATGCTGGAGATCGAACTCGATATCCGACATCGCGGGCACATCCACATCCGGTTCGGAGAGGTAGACACCCATCGGCAGCATGCTCAGCACCGGCCGGCAGCCGGGCCGGCCGAAGCCCAGTCGCCGATCGACAAGCACATCAACAACCAAGTCTTCGGCCGGCAGCCTCGAAGTCACCATCGAGTGCGCGAAGCGGCTGTCGGCGGTCGCGCGGCGCGGCAGCCCCGCCGGCGTCCGCGACGCCATCACCGTCCGGTGCGGGGTCAGCAGCTCGATCGAGCCGGGCGGCAGCAGCATCATCCTGGCGGGCGGGTCCCACCAGACATGGACCGCGGACGAATCGATCGTGCTCATATCCTCGACCAGCCACCGCTTGATGTCGCTGTCCGCCAGCCGCCCGTCGATGTTCAGCCGCCGCTGCTCGACCCCCGGTTCTTCCGGGTCGTAGGCCCCGCCGAGGTACAGTGCCCCGCTCTCGCGGAGCCGCTGAAGCCCCACCATCGCGCTGCTCCAGAAGTAGTCTGCCATTGCCGGGTCGTCCTCCGTCGGCGCGTACCACGTCTGCACCTCGTGCCGCCGGACGGTCGCCCCCTGGAGCATCGCCATGTGCCGATGGATCTGCTTCTGCGCATGCCGCATCTGCCGCGACATGTCCGATCCGCTGCTGCCCCCCAGCATGACCTCGAGATACGACGCGCCGCCGCTCACCGAATCGACCAGCTGTCCGTACGCGTCGCACGCGGCCGACAGCGAATCGACCACCTCGTCCGGCACGACGGACCGGCCGCGGACCGACTCGACGGTCTGCCGCAGCCCCTTGAGCTTGGGCGCCGCCAAGATGCTCTCGATCGGCGACGATGCCTTGCCGGCCCGCACGAGCCGCCACGCCATGGTCTTGTCGATCCCACACACACGGCTCAGATCCGTCGCCGAGCACCCTGGCCCGCCCACAGCCTCGTACAACGACCGGATCGAATCCCTGAGCATCGCCCCGAGATGCTCGGCCCGGATCTCTATCGAATCGTCACCGGGCTCGGGCCGTACCCCGTTCTGGTCCTGCCGCATGCTCCGTCACTCCCCATTACACATTTGGACGCCCGAAGACCGACCGGGTTCCCGGCTTGACCCGATTTTCAATACGCTACCATCAAACCATGCAAGACCACGCGCACCTGCTGACCACCGCCCGCCACGCCGTGACCGCCGCCTCCGGCGTCTGCAGACGCGTCCAGCAGCGCCTCGATGACCTCCGCGCGATCACCAAAGACGACAAGAGCCCCGTCACCGTCGCCGACTTCGCCAGCCAGGCCGTCGTCGCCAAAATCCTCGAAGACACTCTCGGCCCCGCCAAGCTCGTCGGCGAAGAAGACGCCGACTTCCTCCGCGACCCCGCGAACCGGGCCCAGACCGACGCCGTCGTCGAAGCCGTCCAAACCTACTTCCCCGAGCTCGACGAGGCCGAGACCCTCCGCCTGATCGACACCGGCAACGCCGACACCGCCGGCGACCAGGCCGGCGGGGCCTTCTGGACCCTCGACCCGATCGACGGCACCAAGGGCTTCCTCCGCGGGCAGCAGTACGCCGTCGCCCTCGGCTACATCGAGGGCGGGACGCCGACGGTCGGCGCCATGGGCTGCCCAAACCTGCCCACCGACCACGCCGCCCCGCTCAACACGCCCGACGCCCACGGCTGCGTCTACCTCGCCGTGAAGGGCCAGGGCGCCTCGCAGGTCTCGCTCCAAAACCCCGACGCCGACCCGGCACCGATCACCCGAAACGACCTCGCCGCGGGCGGCCCGATCAACGTCTGCGCCTCGGTCGAGAAGGGCCATACCAACGTCTCCGACGAAGACCGCATCCTTGAGCGGATCGTCGAGCGGACCGACCACGCCGTCGGCACGCCGGTCCGCCTCGACAGCCAGTGCAAATACGCCGTCACTGCCCGTGGCCAGGCCGATGCCTATCTCCGCCTGCCCACCCGGCCGGGCTACGTCGAACGGATCTGGGACCACGCCGCCGGCGCGATCATCGCCACCGAGGCCGGCTGCACCGTGACCGACATCTTCGGCTCGTCCCTCGACTTCGGTCAGGGCCGGGGGCTCGAAAAGAACAAGGGCATCGTCTGCGCCGCGCCACGCGTCCACGCCCTCGTGATCGAGGCGATCGAGGCCCTGGGCATCAAGCCGGCCTGAGTGCCCGAGTGGGTACCAAATCTGCCTGCCGCGGCTGTACACTGCGGCTATGCCACGAGTCAACCGAACCGCTGTCGCCATGGCTCATGCTTTTGCGCTCGCCATGCCCCTCGCCGCCGCCGCACAGCCCGGCATCCGCGAGGGGACATGGACCCCGCTGCCCGATCTGCCAGAGCCCATCTCCAACAACGCCGTCACCAGCGTCGACCACGGCGACGGCACCTGGTCCGTCTACACGTTTATGGGCATGACCCCGCCCGGGCTGGGCCCGAACTCGACCGTTGCCAGCTACCGGCTCGACTGGTCCGAAACCGACGGCCCGCTCGGCCCCTGGGTACCCATCGCCGACGCGCCGCTGCTCAACAACCGGGCAAAAGTTGCCGCATCCGCTGTCACCGCGGCCGGCGCGGTCTACCTGATCGGTGGCTATACGACACTCGGGCTCTCCGAAGTCACCGAAGAGCGCCTCTTCCGCTACGAGCCCGCGACCGACACATATACCGAGCTTGCGCCCGTGCCCACCGAGGTCGATGACACCGTGCCCGCTGTCTACCGCGACCGCTACATCTACCTCATCTCGGGCTGGCACGGCCCGATCAACGACAACACCACCGCCGTGCAGCTCTACGACACCCAGACCAACACCTGGCAACAGGCCACGCCGATCCCCGGCCCCGAAGACGGCCTCTTCGGACACGCCGGCGGCATCATCGAAGACCAGACCTCGGGCACGCTCGTCTTCATCGACGGCACCACCTCCGCCGGCTCGTTCAATATCTCAAACGCCGTCTACACCGGCCGGATCGATCCCAGCGATCCGACCAGCATCGCCTGGACAGAGCAGCCCGCGCACCCCGGCCGGCCGACCTACCGCGCCGCGGCCGCGCTGACCACCACACCAAACAACAAGCTTCTGATCGTCGGCGGCACCGACAACCCGTACAACCTCTCCGGCGTCGGCTACAACCGCGTCTTCAGCACGCCGCTCGACCAAGCCCTGGCCTACGACGCCGCGACCAACACCTGGACCCGGCACACCCTCACCGGCCGGCCCGCCACCATGGACCACCGCAACCTCGCCCCGCTCGGCGACGGCTTCGTCATTGTCGGCGGCATGTTCGAGCCCATCCCCACTTCCGCCCAGATGACCCCCACCGCCTGGCGCCTGACCATCGACCCCTGCCGGGCCGACTTCGACAGCAGCGGCACCATCGACGGCAACGATCTCACCCTCTGGTACGCGGCCTTCCTCGCCGGCGAAGAACGAGCCGACCAGAACGGCGACGGGCTCGTCAACCCGTCCGACTACTTCGCGCTCGTCGTCCGCGCCGGCCGCGGCTGCCTGTAGCACTCAGCCGGCATCAAAACCGAACGCCAGCGGCGCGATCGCCGTCGTCAGCAGGCAGCACATCACGTTCAGCGGCAGGCCCACTCTGGTGTAGTCCGTGAACTTGTACCCGCCGGGCCCCATCACCATCAGGTTGGTCTGGTAGCCCAGCGGCGAGCTGAAGCTCGCGCTCGCGGCCATCATGATCGTAAAGACAAACGGCATGAAGCTCACGCCCATCGATTCGGCCGCCGCGCCGGCGACAAAGAACATCAGGACGCCCGCCGCGTTGTTGGTCACCAGCTCGGTCAGGATCGTGGTCATGACATAGACGAGCGCGAGCGCGACCCACGGGTTCGAGCCGGCGACCGTCGTGATCAGCGCACCGATGCCGTCGGCCGCGCCCGAGACATCGAGGGCTTTGCCGAGCGCCAGCGAGCCGGCGATCGTCACCAGCACCACCCAGTCGACCGCCGCCCGCGCCTGCCACCCGAAGCAGCAGCGGGTGATCAGCATCAACCCCGCCGCGAGCACGGCCGCGTGCAGCATGCCGAGCTTCACCGGGCCGCCGGCGATCGTCGGGATCGGCAGCGTCGGCTGGATCGTCGCGATCAGCACCATCCCCACCACAATGGCCAACGAGAGTATCGCCTTGTTGTGCCGCACGGGCGTAAACCCGCTGACCTCGCTGACGAGGTAATAGTCTCGGGCGTCGCGCTGCTGCGCGACGAACTGCCGCGGCGCCTCCAGCAGCAGCACATCGCCCTGGCGGATAATAATCTCACCGATCTTCTTGCGCACCTGCTCGCCGTTGCGCGCCACCGCGATGACCACCGCGTTGTACCGGCTGCGGAACCGCCCATCCTTGATCGACCGGCCCACCAGCGGGTGCGAGTTGCTCACCACCGCTTCGACCAGCACCCGGTTCGGCCGCGGCTCGTTGAGCTTGACGACCTGCTCGGTCGCCTCGAGCCCGCGGATCTTCTGAAGATCCACCACCGACGTCACATCGCCGACGAACACGAGCCGGTCGTTGGCCTCGAGCTTCTCGTCCGGGCCGACGGCGGCCAGGATCGCGCCGTCGCGGTCGACCTCGGCCAGGTACAAGCCGGGCAGCGCCCGCAGCCCGGCCTGCTCGATCGTCTTGCCCGGCAGCGGCCCGGTGGGCGAAACGGCCATCTCGACCGTGTACGCCCGCGCATCATCACGAACACTCAGCACCGGTGCGCGTTTGGGAAGCAGCTTCCGCCCGACCAGCAGCATGTACGCCGTGCCCGCCGCTGCCACAGGCAGGCCGATCAGCGCGATCGAGAACAGCCCCAATGGCTCGCGGCCGCTCTCGAGCCACTCGCCGTGGACGACCAGGTTGGTGCTGGTCCCGATCAGCGTGCAGGTGCCGCCCAGGATCGCCGCGTAGCTCAGCGGGATCATAAACGTCGAGGCCGACCAGCCCCGCTGCCGCGTCCAGTCGCGCAGCGCCGGGATCATCATCGCGACGATCGGCGTGTTGTTCACAAACGCCGACAGCACCGAGACGGGCACCATCAGCCGCGTCATCGCGACCAGCTGCGACCTCGGCCTCCCGAGCAAATTCGCACCCAGCCAGCGGACCGCGCCGGTCTCGGTCAGCCCGCAGACGACGACATAGAGCACGGCGACGGTCGCCATGCCCGGGTTGGCCATGCCCGCCAGCGCTTCGCCCGGCGTGAGGATGCCCAGAAAGACCAGCAGCGCGGCGGCCCCGACAACAACCACATCGGTCCCGAACCGACCACGCGCCAGCAGCGCGACCATCAGGCCGATAACCCCGATCGTTGTCCACGCCTGCCAGATCATGATCGCTGTTCCCGCGCCGCCAACGCTGCACACCGGTGCCGCCCGCTCGCCCCGATCGCAGCATCGGCCACACCGACCCGAGGCATGAATTTCACACGCCCGCCTACGCTACGCACCAACTATGGCCAGCCCTCACCACGACCAAGAGCCGGCTTCAACGCCCACACAGCCCGCTCTCGGCAGGACCGTCGCCCGCGGCATGGGCCTGATGGTCCTCGTCGGGCTCTTGGGCAAATTCGGCTCAACCGCCGCGGTCGTCGTTCTTGGCTTCAAGCTCTCCGATGACGACTTCGGACTCTTCGGCATCGCGCTGGGCTTCGGCGGCGTTGTCCAGGTCCTCCGCGACGGCGGGCTCCGCCAGATCGCCATCCAACGCGGGCCGAAGGGCTTCGAACGCCTCCTGGGACCCGTCGGCTGGATGTCGCTCGCCGCAAACTCGACCGCCGGGCTGATCCTCGCCGCGCTCGCGCCGCTCGCTGCCGTTGTCTACGGCGAGCCCGACCTGCTCGGGCTCATGCTCGTCACCGCCGTCGCCGCCCCGCTCGTCACCGTCGGATCCCTCTGCAAGGCCGACCTCGAAGTCCAGCTCCGCTACGGCGCCGTCGCCTGGATGAACACTTCCAACAACATGACACGCTACGGAGCCCAGATCGTCCTCGCGGTCTTGGGCTTCGGCGCCTACGCCATGGTCATCCCCATGATCCTGGTGAGCATCGTCGACGGTATCGTCGGGCTGAGCCTGACCCGCCGAACCTTTTTGACACACGGCCCCCGCACACGGATCTGGCCAACACTACTCAGCCGTGTCCGGTGGACGATCGGCGGCACGCTCGGCCTGGCCGTGCTCAACCGCGCCGACCGGATCGTGCTCGGCTTCTTTGTCCCGACCGCTGTTGTCGGCCTCTACACCTTCGCGTTCCAGATCGCGATCCAGATCAACACGATCCTGGCAGCCAACTTCCAGAAAGTCCTCTTCCCTGCGCTCACGCGGTTTAAGGACGACCAGAACCGGCACACCGACGCGACCGCCCGTGCGCTCCGTGCACTCTCTCTCGTCTCGGCCGGCGGCGGCGTGGCCCTCGCGCTGGCCTTCCGGCCGCTCGAACACCTCATCTGGCAGGGCAAGTGGCAGGCGGCCGTTCCCGCCGCACAGCTCATGGCCCTCGCGCTCCCGATGCGCATGTGCGTCTCGATCCACAACGCCGCCGCGCTGAGTCTGGGCCAGTTCAAACCCTGGGCGTTTTTCAACTGGATCCAGGGCGCGGGCCTCGTCATCGCGGCCGCCCTCGCGGGCTGGCTCGCCGCATCGGCCGGCGACGGAGGTGCAGCCGCAACAGCCATCGCCGCCGTCATCTCGCTCTTCTATGCACTGGCCATCCCGCTACTGGTCGCCCGGCGGCTGACCACCATCGACCTGCCGCTCGGCACAACGCTCGCCGCGATCTTCGGGCCTTGGATCACCATGATCGCTGCAGCCCTGCTCGTCTCCGCCGCGAGGCACGCGCTGATCACTCCGGCGGGCCAGCCCGACCGTCAAGCCGCCGCGATCGATCTCGCGATCACACTCGCCGCCTACTCGGCGCTCGCCGCAGCGGCGAGCCGCTGCGTGCTCAAGAGGCCGATGATCGAGCTGCTCGCCGTCACGCCAGCGCCGCTCTCCAAACCCGCCGCCCGCGCGTTCCGGCTCCCGCATGCACACGACCAACAGGGCCGCAAAACCGTGCCGACGGAAACCGACGCGACAACCACCGGGCCGTAAACTCCGCTGCTATGAAATTCCCACTGCTCATCTCCGGCCCGTCCAGCGGCGGCACACACCTGCTTGCCACCATGCTCGATATGCACCCAGCCCTCGCCGCCGGGCCCGAGATCTGGCTCCTCGCCCACCGAGAGGTCTTCGCCGACTGGCGCGTCGCCCAGCCCGAGATCGTCCGCGCACTGCGAAGCACACACAACCCGATCAGCCGATTCGCAAGAGCACGCCTCAAGATCGGAACCCGGCCGCCGCAAGGACGCATCAGCAGCGTCATGCGTTCTATTCAGGCCTACGGCCTTACCCCCACGCAGACCGAATCCATGATCCGTGATGCCTCATCACTCAAAGAATTCTTCGAGCGGTTCGCCGACCGTTTCATGCAGCAGCGCGACAAGCACCACGGGCCCGGACACGGCATCTGGATGGAGAAAACACTCGACTCGATCTACAGGTACGACGAAATCCGAGCGATCTGGCCCGAAACCCGCGTCATCGTCCTGGCTCGCGACGGACGAGACTCCTGCTCAAGCGTGATCCGAAGAGGCAGCGAACCGTTCCCGGCATATGCACGATGGCTCGCGCGGCTCAGCGCCGCCGACAGCGTCAGACGCAGGGGCGACCACGTCCTCGTCCTTCGGTACGAAGACCTCGTCGACCAAACCGAACAGACCCTCCGCACCGCGTGCGACTTCCTCGATATCGAGTTCGTCGACGAGATGCTCACGCCCGAGCGAAACGAGTTCTGGAAACAACAGACCCAGTATCACGGAACATGGGGAGCAACACCCACCGGCGGCACGATCTCAACCAAGAGCATCGGCGCATACACCAAGCGCCTCACGCCCGAGCAGATCAGCCTGTTCTGGGCAGTCGGCCTGACGCGATACGGCCTTGCCGAATACGGGGCCGAACTCGTCACAACCGCCGACGTCATGCGCACCTTCGGCTACCAGCCCGAGCCCGGCGACGAATGGACCGGCCTCGACGGTTTTGAGCCGACGCTCCCGACCACCGCCAGGCTCCTCGCCGAACGCTACTTCGAGATCCGAGAGCACTAGCCCGCGCCGGTCGTAACCGCCACGAAATGCCGCGGCAGCGAATCCGAAGACGACGGCACCGCCTCGCCCTCAACAGTGCGAAACGAATAGCCCGCGTCCGACAAGGTCGTCCGCACAACCCGCTCGCACGCCGGACCGTGCAGCTCGATCAGCCACGTCGGACGGACATCAGCAAGCAACCGAGACGCACCGGCCATGGCCAGCAGCTCCGCGCCTTCGATTTCCATCTTGATCACATCCGGCCCGGGAAGGCGGCCCAGCACGCTGTCATACGTCACAACGGGCACGCGCATCACCTCGTCGCCGGTTGCCTCACCGACATTGAAGCCCTCGACACCCGTCGAGGTCAGGTGGCCCTTCGGCGAACCCGGAGCCGACCGGCGGAACTCCAACTCGCCCTCGGCGTCGCCGACAGCCACCGACTCGCACGACCAGTTCGAGCCGAAATCGTTGATCGAGATCTGCTCGCGGACCGAAGCCGCGTTCTCCGGGTCCGGGTCGAACGAGACCACCCGACCAGACTCGCCCACAAGCTTTCGGGCAACCAACGAGAAAAAACCCGCGTTCGCGCCGACATCCCAGAACGTCTTGCCCGGACCAAGCAGCCGCGACAACGCCTGCTGCATCGGATACTCGTACTGCCCCGTCCAGTAGCCGTTCACGTAGCGGTGGTACCGACGCCAACGCAAGCCGCGGGCAACCCCGGACTTGATCGTCACCACCGACCCGTCCTTGTACCGACTCGCATATCGCCGGAGAGCCGAACCGATCACAGGCGCCTTGCCGACCGACTGGATGAGCTGAGCCCTGTTCATACCGATGCCCCCGCAGCCGAAGCCGTACCGCCTACTGATCGTGACCCGTGAAGCTCGGCATCGCGTGCCCGGCGTCCAGCAGCGTCTTCTCGCGGCTCGCCAGTTCCAGATCGTGATCGACCATCATGCCAGCCAGCTCCTCGACCGTCGTCTGCGGCACCCAGCCGAGCTTGTCCTTCGCCTTGGTCGGATCGCCCAGCAGCAGGTCGACCTCCGCCGGCCGCAGGTACCGCTGATCAAACTCGACGTGCTCCTCGAAGCTCAGCCCCGCGTGCTTGAACGCCATGTCCGCGAACTCACGCACGCTGATCGTCCGCCCCGTCGCGATCACGTAATCGTCGGCCGTCTCTTCCTGCAACATCCGCCACATCATCTCGACGTAATCGCCCGCGAAGCCCCAGTCCCGCTTGCTGTCGAGATTCCCGAGAAACACCTTGTCCTGCAGGCCCAGCTTGATCCGGCCGACCGCCCGCGTGATCTTCCGCGTCACAAACGTCTCGCCCCGACGCGGGCTCTCATGATTAAACAGAATCCCGCAGCTCGCGTGCAGCCCGTAGCTCTCCCGGTAGTTCACCGTCGCCCAATGCGCCATGACCTTCGCGCACGCATACGGGCTCCGCGGGTAGAACGGCGTCGTCTCTTTCTGCGGCGTCTCCACCACCTTGCCGTACTGCTCGCTGCTGCTCGCCTGGTAGTACCGCACCTGCTGGCCGCTCTTGTCCTGGAACTCGCGGACGGCCTCGAGCAGCTTGATCGCGCCCATACCAACCGTCTCGGACGTATAGATCGGCATGTCGAACGACACACGCACGTGGCTCTGCGCCCCGAGGTTGTACACCTCGTGCGGCTTCGAATCGTCCATGACCTTCGTCAAGACGTTCGCGTCGCACAGGTCGCCGTAGTGCAGCTTCAGCTTCGCGTTGTCCACGTGCGGATCGGCGTAAACGTGGTCGATCCGCTCCGTATTGAAGCTCGACGCCCGCCGGATGATCCCGTGCACCTCGTAGCCCTTGCTCAGCAGCAGCTCGGCCAGGTAGCTCCCGTCCTGCCCCGTGATACCCGTGATCAACGCCCGTTTGGTCTCTGCCATGCCGCTCTCATCCCTTTCCAGCAGTCCCGGCAACGACCGATCGGCCGTCCGTACGCCGGAGGCAAGTCTAGGTCGATCCAACCGACAGACCGGCGACCCACGCCGCCAGCACGGCTTGGCGACGTCTTCATCCAAAAGAGCTTGTCATGCATCCGTTCGCCAAGTAGTCTGTGTTTATGGGACGACAAATCGCGAGAGCCTGGGCCCAAGCCTTCTGCCTGATCGCCCTGACCGCCGCCGCGGGATGCAGCTCACCGCCACGCGGCGCCCCCACAGCCCTGATCTACGACACGGCCGCGGACAAGTGGCACCTGGAAGTGGACGAAGACGCCTCCGAGCTGCCGGAAACCTTCATCGTTGGCACGCAATCGCCTGAGGGATTTGTTGAGGGCCGGTTCATTTCAGATCGCTTGGGGGACTCTGCGAACGAGTACTTGTACTGGGTAGCCACCTGGCCGTATCGCATCGTCTGGGACGGAAATCGATACGCGGTGAAGTATCGTGTACAAGCATTTCATCGCCAACCGAACAGTGCCAAAAAAGACCACAGCATAATTATCTTCAACGACAATACGACTCAACACGCATGGAACATATCGAGTCGGGAGATGGCCCCGGATGTCTGATGGCTTTCCGGTCGCTGATAGGGAGGTACGAATTATGTTGTCAAAGTTAATATCTGGATCCGCAACATTCCTGATCGCCACGGCGACCTGTTTTGCACAGCCTGCCATCGATCAAGTCCCGGTTCGGATCGAGATCGATGGCGACCAATATCAACTGGTCACCTCGAGTATCGAGCCCACAGTTGCGTCTTGGGAAATCCTGCCCAAGCACATTCCGGTTGTTACATCAATCGTTGACGGCGGCACAATATCCGGCCAGCTGTACACAAATTCCTCTGATTCTCGGCAAGTACCACACGGTCAAATCGTACTCTCAGTCTCCCTCGATGACACAGGAAAATACAATATCAATCAAGGGCAATGGCAACTTACGCACGGTACAGCTGCGCCCGGACAGTCTTTTGTCATTCCTGGGTCGCAATTTGCGATGATCGAATATGTCCCCGAACCAGAATTAGGTGTGTCTCAGCCGCTCGGGCCCATACTCGAACGACCGATGCTGACCGTCGAGATCGACTTTGAAAACAAACCAGATGGACTCACGGAATCAGAGATAACTGATGCCGTACATCGAGCCATTGAGGTCTGGGCAGAACTCCTCGATCCAGAGGTGTTCAGTCTGTCGTTTCGCGTTGAATTTGACGACACATTCGATGATACTTTTCTCGCCGCTGCTCCCGTTTTCTTTGATAATCGGAGATGGAATACAATTTATAATTTTGTGATTACCCTGTATTCTGGGGAGGATGTCGATTCTACAGAGCAAGGCGTATACAACTGGTTGCCGAGTGGATCATCGATACCTTTTATGACGGAAGACGAACCAAGCGATTTTGAGGATGACATCTCGCTAACTACGCCAATGCTGCTTGCAATATTTGGCAACCCGTCGCCGCAGCTTACCATTCTCATCGATCCGACACCAGCCGGGACACTGCGATGGGACGCCTCGCCGAAGGACAATCGTGAGGTCGACCCCGGCAGCTTCGATTTGACCGGGGTGATCATTCATGAACTCGGCCATTGGTTTGGATTTACCTCTCGCGTGGGGGACATTCCTTTCCCCGAAGAGATCGCCATGCTTGATGTTTTTCGTTTTGCGGCCGATCGTGGCCCGACGATCAGCGCTGGCGAGTTTCAGGGCACTCGCCGAGAGTTGACAGTGAACGCTCCCGCGATCACCGGCTGGGGCCTAAACGATCCGGGGGCTGTGTTCGCGATGTCGCGCGGTGCGCCAATTCCCGACGAAGGCGAACGACAAGCGAGCCACTGGGATGTACCGCCAGTCGGGGCGCTCGGCTCGATCGGCATCATGGCGCCTGTTTTCAGCGCGGGAGTTTCCGGTTCAGCAGGTGGTTTCTATCTCTCCGACGCAGACGTAAAGGCCTTTGACCTGATCGGATACGAGATCGACCAGAACGACATCCCCGACCCCGTTGTCGAGTCCATCCTCGGCTTCCCCGGCCCGCTCGCATCCGTCGATCCCACGACCGACCTGACCTTCACCTGGTCCGCCGTGCCGCAGGCCACGAACTAACACCTCTACATCGAGCAGATCACCGCCCCCGGCGGGCCGGCGCTCACCGACCCCGTCCGCGTGTTCGAGGCCTTCGACCTGCCCGCGGGCACCACCTCGTTCGTCGTGCCCGCCAACTCGCTGCCGATCGCCTCGCAGCTCCGCTGGTCGGTCACCACCGAGAACTGGCGGGGCTACGCCTACGCCGACTTCATCGCCTTCGACACCGGCACCTGCCCGGGCGATGTCAACAACGACGGCACCGTCAACAGCGCCGACTTCTTCGCCTGGGTCAATGCCTTCAACAACGGCGACCCGAGCGGCGATGTCAACGGCGACGGCAACGTCGACAGCGCCGATTTCTTCGCCTGGGTCAACGCGTTCAACAACGGCTGCTGATGCGGCTCGCCATCCGACCCACAGCGATCACCCCGGCGGCCCCAGCCTCATCAAAGCCAACACCAGCAGGATCCCGGCCAGCGCCGAAGGACCGAGAACCTGCGCCGCCCGCACCAGCCCCACCGGACGCGCCCCGACGCCTACTTCAGAAGCCTGTTCGTCGCCTGCCTCGCGCTCCGAGACCGCCAGCACCGCCGCGATCGCCAGGAACATCAGCACCATCGGCTCGTAGTACCGCTGCCACGTGTTCGCATTGACCACCTGCGCCGCCGCGAACCCGCTGAGGATCATCAGCATCAGCCAACGCCTGCTCGGCGGCATGGCCGCCAGGCACAGCCCCACCACCGCGCCGCCGACGCACGTCAGCGGGATCAGCACCAGCGAATACCGTTCCGCGAGCACAGGCCCCGCCGCGATCAGCCGCCAGTACCCGCCCGTACGGCCCGCTTCCGGGCTCGCCGTCGAATCCCCCAGCAGCGAGAGGCCCAGCCCGACCAGCAGCCCACCAACCGCGAAGACCGCGACCCTTCGCCAGGATCGGCCCCACTCCGCACAGATGCCGGGCCACAGCCAGCCCGACCAGAACGGGCCGTACAAGCCGATCAGAAGCAGGATACACGCCGGCGCAACCGGGCTCAGCACCATGCTCACATCCGGGTGCTCGCCGTCGCCCCGCCCGGTGAATGTCGGCGGCGCCAGCCCGCCCCACACCCACACAAAAATCCCCAGCACCACGATCGCCGGCACCACGCTGACCAAAGCCGCACCCAGCCCCCGCAGCCGCGTTCGGGCCCGGCCCCGCACCGGCAGAAGCCTCCCCTCCCGGCCCAGCCAGCCGCACGCCACGATCACCCCGGCCGCCCACACGTGGCTCTGACGCACCAGCACCAACCCGAGCATCGCCGCACCCAGCACGACCCACACCCTCCCCGAGGGCCCGGACAGACTCAGCATCAGCACCACGAGCACCAGCAGCCAGCCCGCGTTGTCCGGCAGCACGCTCAAGGCCGCGTTCAGCAGATACGGCGAGGCCGCCAGCGGCAACGCAGCTACACACGCCCACGCGGCACCGACCAGACGCACCGACCACGCCCCAGCAAGCCCAACAATCGTCGCCGCGAGCGCCGACGTCAGCAGCTCAAGCACCGTCACCGACGCCGTCAGCTGCCAAACACCCGCCATCACCCAGTGGTACCCGGGCGTCGTGGCCGACAGATAGTCGCTCACATCGGCCCGCGGCCAAGTCGCCGCGAAGTCCCGGATCACTTCGATGTGGTACCGCTGCGAGTCGAACCTCGCCTGCGGTGTTGACAGGTCCAGCAGCACCAACGCCGCATAGACCAGCCACGCCGCCGCACCAAGACCGATGCCGACCACAAGCGAGATGCCCATGTTTTCGGTTTCGCTCCGGCGCATGCCGCCCTTCCAACTCGAGAGTGCCCATCCTACCGGCACTCAGCCGATCGCTGAACGCCGCCCTCTGCACGAGCCCTGCCGAAGACGACCGCCGTCTCTTCTTTCAACCGGTACGGGCCAGAATCCAGCATGAAATGGTGTTACATCGCGATGTAACGCTTGGAGAAGCATTGTGATGCGCCCATGCTTCAACCTGAGAGAGAAGCCGGCGTTCCGAACGACCGGCGAACACAGGGAACCGGCCGCACCGCGGCCACGAGTGAGGACAGACCCATGAACAAGTCACTTGTTGCTATCGCTATCGCCGGTTTTGCCGCGTCGGCCAGTGCGCAGAACCTGCTGCTGAACCCCGGCTTCGAAGACGGCTCCGGCACGGACATCGACAACTGGGAGCAGATCCAGGGCCCGTCCGGCGGAGCCGTCCGTGACAGCGCCATGCCCTTCGACGGCGACTTCAACGCCCGCATGTTCTACGACCAGATCAACAACCCCGCCACAGCCGCGCCGAACTTCATCCAGCAGGTGTCGGTCGCCAACACGCTCGACAACACCGTCAACTACGACTTCTCGTTCTTTGCCAAGCTCGAGACCACCGACCTCGTCGGCCTCAACGTCTTCGCCCAGCTCCAGTGGCTCGACCAAGACGGCAGCAACGGCGGCGGCGTGCAGGGCGAAGAGTTCTTCGGCCTCATCGGCGAAGGCATCACCACCGACAGGCAGCTGTTCAGCTTTAACGACCTTGACGCCCCGGATGGCGCAGACTCGTTCCTCGTCCGCTTCCAGGCGTCCCAGGGCCCGATCGATGGCATCGCTAACGGCCTGAACATCGACAACGCCTCGCTGACCGTCGTCCCGGCACCGGCCTCGGCCGCCCTGCTCGGCCTCGGCGGCCTCGCCGCAGCCCGTCGCCGCCGCTAATCCCGCAGCGATCAACGCCGGCATCCCACTCCAGCCGGCATACGAGATGCTCCTGCACGGGGCCGGGTCGCACCGGCCCCGTGTTCTTTCTCCGATTCCATCCGAATTGGGAATAGCGTCCCACCGCCGGGCGTCTCACCACCGTCACGGACCGGGGGGACCCGCCGACCGCGCTCGCGGATCGGCGAACGATCAAACAAGGACTCGCTCATCATGTCGACCGCTCACGCGACCGCTGTCTCGGCCTGCGCCGCTCTCTGCATCGCCTCGGCCGCAGCCGCCCAGCCCGAGACCGCCCGCTACCGCCTGACCTTCGACTCGCCCTGGAGCCCGCAGACCCACCCCGGCGCCTATCCGTTTGACGCCCACTACTCGCCGCCCGTCGGCACCGTCCACAGCGACGCTGTCGAGTTCTGGGCACCAGGCGGCATCGCC